>CAZKNG010000011.1:0-46408 GCA_964554125.1 uncultured bacterium
TTGAGAAATCCGGTCTCCCGTTTTATATTATCTGCCATTTTTTCCTCTTATTACTTTTCTAACGCTATATTCGGAGTTTTCCGCCGCTTCAAGCAGCATATCGATCAGTTCATCTGTCGTTACTCCATCAGCTTCCGCATGGAAATTTGTTACTAGCCTGTGACGAAGCACAGGATGAGCTACAGCTCTTATATCCCGAATTTCCGGGGTTGTCCTTCCCATAAGAACAGCTCTGGTTTTCGCCGCCAGAATAAGGTATTGGCCCGCTCTGGGTCCAGCTCCCCAGGAGAGGTACCTGCCGATTTTCTTTACCTCTCTTCCTCTGCTTATTCTGGTGAGTCCTACCGCAAACCGGAGAAGATCTCTGGAAACCGGCACTTTTCTTATTAATCCCCTTATCTCCATTATTTCTTCAGCGTTTAAAACACTTTCGGGCTCTTCTGCGTCCCTGGAAGTAGTTGTCTCTATTATTTCAAGCTCCTGCTGCTCAGAAGGATAGTCTACCCTTATATCAAACATAAACCTGTCCAGTTGAGCTTCAGGAAGAGGATATGTACCTTCAAGCTCTATTGGATTCTGTGTGGCAAGTACGAAGAAAGGCATATTCAGTTTGTGAGTTTTCCCGCCAATCGTTACTTCCAGTTCCTGCATAGCCTGAAGGAGCGCCGCCTGAGTCTTTGGTGGAGTCCGGTTGATTTCATCTGCCAGCAGAACATTCGTAAAGACCGGTCCTTTGATAAATCTGAAAACCCGGTTTCCGGTTGTTTTATCTTCCTGCAGCACTTCTGTGCCGATGATATCTCCGGGCATTAGATCCGGTGTAAATTGAACTCTGGAAAACTGAAGGTTCAGGCACTTCGCTACAGTTGAGACCAGAAGAGTCTTTGCAAGTCCCGGAACACCGACAAGCAGGCAATGTCCGCCTGAGAACAAGGCTGTCAAGAGGTGTACAATTACCTCATCCTGACCTATAATTATCCGGCTTATTTCATCTCTGAGTTTACCGTAAGCATCTTCGAATTTCTCCAAAAGCTGTTTTTCATCCATTTTTTCACCCTTAACCTGTTCACTATATTCCCGCTTAATCTAATACCTCACTATTCTATTTATAACTTATACATCATATTGCCTGGTTGTTCCAATTCTTTCTTATTCGCGGAAGAATGAGTCCACCCGCCAGACACCTCTCAGTTATCTCTGGAACTATTTTTTTTGGAGATTTTTATCAAATGCTTCTAAAAATTCAACCGGTATCTTTCAGGAAAATAGAATGTTGCCAGAATGGCAGCTATCACTGACAAGGCCGGTAAGCCATAATGGCAGTAACAGTGGTTTATTGCTGCATAAGTGGCAGTTATTTTTCTTCGGAATTGACAATTTTTTTATTCTTATATTTTTCTATCTCTGTATCATGTTGTTGTTATTGTTGTTAGCCTTTTATTTTTATTTTGGCACGCGAAATGCAAATTATTCTATAATGAAAGAAAACCTTAAAACTTTTAAAAAGGAGGGTTAAAATGGGACTTATAAAGTTCAGACCATCAAGTGGACTTACGGCAAAAGAGGACAGCTTCAACCGGATTCTTGACAGCTTCTTTGGTTTCAATAATATTGCCGAGGCTAACAGAGAGGCTTGTTTTACTCCACGGGTAAATATCAAGGAAGATGATGATGCTTTTGAAATATCCGCGGAGCTTCCGGGTATGAAGAAAAAGGAAATATCTATAGAGGTTCAGGATGGCGCTCTGGCTATAAGGGGTGAAAAGAACTTCAAAAAAGAGAAGGAAAACGACAACTATCACATCCTTGAAAGAAGCCACGGCAAGTTCGAAAGGACATTCATGCTTCCCGAATATGTAGATATTGAAAAGATCGACGCCGAATACAATGACGGGGTCCTTAAGGTTAACATCCCTAAGACAGAGCATGCTAAACCCAGGGAGGTTAAAATTAACGTCAAGTAATCGTTCGGATTAGATCTTCTAAAAAGGAAGGGGCGCGAATTAGCCCCTTCCTTTTTTTATGCTTTGCCTCTTACTATTATCTATCCAAATATGAACTCTTCTTATTTATTTTTTCTATGGGCTCTGACTTCTTTTCCTCACTTTCCCCCTTATTTCTTCCACCCTCCGGACTCATATTGCAAGATCCTTCAAAGAAGACACCTTCATCTATAACAAGTCTCTTGGTCTTTATATCCCCTTCAAGCCTCGACCCCGCCTGAAGCTCTATCTTTTCATCCGCCTCTATATTTCCCACTACTGTGCCGCCTACTACGACATTTTTTACCTTAATATCGGCCTTGACATTCCCCCCTTTCCCCACAACCAAAGTTCCCGGACAATCGACATTACCGTCAAATTCTCCATCTATCCTGAGCGTGCCTTCCCTGACTTCAACTGTCCCGGAAATCTTGCATCCTTTTCCGAAAATCGAGTTCATCTTTCCTTCGTTCGCCATCTTTTCACCTTCTTTCTTAAACATAAAACTCTTCCTTTTCTAAACCCCTCGAACCTTTCTGTCTAATTTACTTCAACAGGTACTTAAGAGGGTTTACCTTCAGGTTGTTCTTCGACACTTCAAAGTGAAGATGCGGGGCTGAGCTTCTACCTGAATTACCTGAATAGGCAATTGTCTGCCCTCTTTCGACCTTTTCTTCTTCTTTTACTACAATTCTTTCGTTATGTCCATAAAGACTTTTTATTCCGTATCCATGATCTATGCTTACAAAGTATCCATATATTTCATCCCAGCCCGCATCTATAACATAGCCGGATGCCGCCGCCCTTACCGGTTCTCCTCTCTGAACCGCTATATCGATCCCCTGATGATAATCCGGGCTGCTTTCTTCTACGTCCACATTGAATTTCTTTGTAAGAAACCCCCTTACCGGCCAGAAGCTCGGGACGGCCCTGAGCATCCTGTCTTTTTCATCCTGTAATTTATCCTCGGGGGTAGCCAGTATTCTGCTCTGCCTTTCACCCGCGGCCGTCTTCTCTCCGCTCTCAACACCCAGCATCGTTCTAACCTCTTTGCTCAACTTACTGATCTTGTCAATATTGCCCACTATCTCTTTCAGGTTTTCATTTCTTCTGGTAAGTTTCTCCACCTGATCCTGCAGAACAATTATTTCCCTGGCTTTAAAGAGCAGCTTCCCGTAAGTTGCCGCGAAAACAGCCATAGCTATAATACTTACCGCCGCAAACGCGATAACTGCATAAAAAACTCTGTACGGAATCCTATAAGTACGGGTTTTCCTCTCATCATGCGGCACTATAATTACTGAAAATTTATCCTTCATCCAAACCTGCCTCAACAGGGAAAGCCAATAAATCTTCCAGAGAATAATTTCTTTTTCCCGCCCATTATGCCTGTAACCGCCACTTTACTAAAGGGGAAGGTCTATCCCTATTCTCTCCAAGATTCCTTCAAGCTGTTCATTTGAAAAATATTCTATAGTCAGAACGCCACCTTTTTTACCTGGTTTTATTCTTGCCCTTGTCCCCAGATAGATCTCCAGCTTCTCCTCCATTGCCAGAATTGCCGGATCTCTTTTTTTCTTCCCCCGTGTCCTTCTGCCGGCTTTCTTTTCAGATCTCTCAACCTCCCGAACAGTAAGATTTTCTTTGACGATCTTTTCAGCACGTTTTATCTGCTCCTCCTCTTCCTTCACAGACAGAAGAGCCCTCGCGTGTCCTTCCTTTAATTCTCCTGAAGCGATCATATCCTTGACTTTCCCGGGGAGTTTCATCAGCCTCATTGTATTCGTTACGGCGCTCCTGCTTTTTCCAACAATCCTGCCGATCTCCCTCGCTGACAATCCCAGTTCCCGCACCAGAGCCTGATATCCCCCGGCCTCTTCAAGGGGGTTCAAGTCTTCCCGCTGCAGGTTTTCAAGTAAGGCGAGCTTTAAGGAATCCTCGTCATTTATATCTCTGACAAGCGAGGGAATCGATTCTTTTCCGGCAATCTGAGAAGCCCTGAGTCTTCTCTCACCCACTACAACCTGATACCTTTTTCCCTTCCTCCTGACAACAATCGGCTGCAGCATTCCGTTTTCGGCGATTGAGTGCGCCAGTTTTTCCAATTCATCCTTTCTAAAATTTTTCCTTGGCTGATCCGGGTTTGGATCTATGGAAGATGTTTTCAATTCTTTAATCGATTCTGTCTCCGCGGCACCTTCTCTTATTTCCTGTGAAATCAGCGCTTCAAGCCCCCTGCCGAGAACTTTTTTTCTCATATTAACGCCCTTTCTTCGTTGTTATCCTGTAATACCCGCCGATTTTTTCCCGGCACCTTTATCTTTTTTTTTCTTATTTTTGTCTATAATCTCCTGGGCCAGCTTCAGATAGCTGGCGGCGCCCACACTATTTACATCGTACATTAAAACGGGCTTTCCGAAACTCGGACATTCGCTCAACCGTACGTTACGCGGTATTACATTTTTATAAACGACATCTCCAAAATATGTTATTGCCTCTTCAGCCACCTGGCTGGATAATCTGAGCCGCCTGTCGAACATTGTCAAAAGCACCCCTTCTATCTTCAGGTCCGGATTAAGATGCTTCTGAACCATTCGTATTGTACCCAACAACTGGCTCAGACCCTCAAGCGCGTAATATTCACATTGAATAGGTATCAAAACGGAGTTCGAAGCGGCAAGAATGTTAAGAGTTAACAGACCCAGGCTGGGCGGACAGTCAACTATAATAAAATCATACTTTTCTGCCAGGCCGGAAAAAGCTGATTTCAATTTCCTTTCCCTCGCCATCAGTGGAACCAGCTCGATTTCAGCTCCCGCAAGCTTTGGATGTGACGGTATAATATCTAAGAGTTCTGTCTTTTTTATTGTGTCCAGCGCGCCTGCCGACTCCATCAACACCTCATATATTGTATCTTCATCCCTCTCAACCCTGACGCCCAGACCGCTGCTCGCGTTAGCTTGCGGGTCGACATCCACGAGGAGAACCTTCTTTTCGGCTGCACCCAGACTGGCACTAAGATTGATCGCGGTGGTTGTCTTGCCGACTCCGCCTTTTTGATTTGCTACAGCTATTATCTTCCCCATTGTCCCTTCCTCCCTTTAACACACAAGGTTCCTCCCGGAATACTGATCGCCCCCGCACCATTTCAATAAACAGACCAACCGTTTTGCTGCTAATACTTCATTATTTCCATATAAGCATATATCCGGGATCTTAAAAATAATTTTCTGGAATTAAAAATATACTAAACCAAAAATAATATCAACCTTCATTTCATATTGATTCAAGCGGCAGGGCCTGAAAAAATCTTTCCCGTTATAGTATTATGCGCCTGAACGCCTTCCGGGGGCCGCCGGATTCCATGAACAGATTTTGAAAACCCCCCTCTTTCACTTACCCTGCCCTTAACCTATATCAATTAATTCTTTCTTTCACCCGAAATGAGGGGTTGTTTCACGTGAAACACCTGATCCAGAACTTAGAAGATGGCAAAAGGTGTTTCACGTGAAACATAGATAAAAAATTTTTCCGTCGTTACCTTTTATCCCCCGGAAACGCCATCAACCAGCGGTTTTTTTGTAAATAACCACAACCCCTCTTCCTTCCGGCACAACATCTTCTATTTCCAGCTCCACCGAGGGAAATCCCTCTCTCTGCTCCTTCTTCCTCCAACCCTCCCCTTTTAAGGTCGCGTAAACCCCGCCTCTTGAGATAAGCCTGGAAACAACAGGCATTATTTCAGGCAGTTTGCCGGCTGCCTTGGATGTAACAATTTCAAACCGTCCACCCGGGGAATATGCCGCCGCGTCTCCTGCAAACACTTTCACGTCCTTAAGGCCGAGCCTGTTTGTTTCTCTTGTCAGGAATGCGGACGCCTTCTGTTTTCTTTCGAAAAGCGTTATGTCCAATTTCGGGTGGAGTATTTTCCATACAAGTCCGGGGAACCCGGCGCCCGAACCTATATCGGCAACCTTCATGCCGTCGAGGGAACTTCCACCACCTCCGGATTTTGCGCCCGACCCCCTACTCATGCCATTTGCCGGGACTTTATCTAAATACGATTTAAGAAAGTTCAGAATATAAGCTGAATCGCTGATTTGCTTTTCGATATTTGCCTCTATATTTCTTTTTCCCAGAAGGTGAATTCTGTCACTCCACCACAACAGGTCTTCAATAAAAGAAAAGAGTTTTTCCTTTTTCTCCCCATCGGGAAGGTGGTAACCCTTTTTATTCAGTTTTCTCGCAACCCTCTTTTTTAACGTGCTTCCCAATATTCCGTATCCTCAGAGCTCTGATCCTCAAGTTACCGAAGGCTCTTATTATTGCCTTTACTTCTCTTTTCAAGCAAAACCATCAATACCGAAAGATCTGCCGCCCTTACTCCCGCTATCCTCGAAGCCTGCCCCAGAGTCTCCGGCCTGAATTTCTCCATCTTCTCCCTGGCTTCGGCGCTGAGGGCATCTATATCCATAAAGGTAAAATTCCCGGGTATTTTCATCATATCCATCTTAAGGAATCTCTCGGCAACCTTTTTCTGCCTCTTAATATAACCGCTGTACTTTGCGCGTATCTCCAGAGAACTCTTTTCTCTTCCGTTTAAGCCCAACGCCCCCCCGGGGAGATTTTCTTCGAGCGTGCCGAGCTTGACCTCCGGTCTCTGGAGAAGCTCCAGCGCCCTTTTGCCTTCCCAGACCTCTTTCCCTCCTGCCTTTTTAAGTATTTTATTACAGAGCTTTTCGGGCATCTTTTCTTCAGACAGACGTTTCCATGCCAGCATAACATTTTTTCTTCTTCTTATAGCCTCTTCCCACTGCTTCTTTGGTAATAACCCGGATCTTACCGCATATTTTAAGAGTCTTTCATCAGCGTTATCCTGCCTCAGGGTAAGCCTGTATTCCGCTCTTGATGTAAACATCCTATACGGCTCATCTATCTCCTTGGTTACAAGATCATCTATCAATACGCCCGTATATGCCTGGTCTCTTCTAAGCACAAGGGGCTTTTCTCCGCGGAGGCTCCTCGATGCGTTTATTCCCGCCACAATCCCCTGCGCCGCGGCCTCTTCATACCCCGATGTTCCGTTAACCTGGCCCGCAAAATAAAGCCCTCCAATATTCTTGGACTCCAGACTCGCGTAAATCTGATAAGGCGGGAAGAAATCGTATTCTATGGCATACCCGTATTTTAGTATAACAGCCTTCTGGAGTCCCGGAATATGCTTTAATATATCCTCCTGGACATCTTTAGGCAGGCTTGTAGCCAGTCCGTTAACATATATCTCCTCCGACTCCATTCCCTCGGGTTCAAGGAAAATCTGGTGTCTCTCCTTTTCGCTGAACCTTACAACCTTATCCTCGATAGAAGGGCAGTATCTTGGCCCCGTTCCTTCTATCTGTCCTGAGTAGAGCGGTGCTCTGTCTATGTTTTCCCTTATTATCTCATGTACTTTTTTGTTTGTATACGTTATATGGCACAATATCTGGTTCGTTTCTATTTTCACCGTCGCGAAGGAAAATGGTGACGGTTTGATATCCCCAGGCTGAGGTTCACACTGTGAAAAATCCACGGTTTCCTTTTTAAGCCTTGGCGGTGTTCCGGTCTTCAATCTGCGTCTCTCGAAACCCATATCGGCAAGCTGATCCGATAAGCCGCGTGAAGCCGGCTCCCCTCTTCTTCCACCCCGTATCCTGTTTTCTCCGATATGCATAAGTCCATTCGGAAATGTCCCCAATGCGAGAATTACCTTTTTCCCTTTTATCTTCCGCCCGCGAGTTGCCGTTATACCTGCAACCTTTCCGTTTTCAACTATCAGCCCGGTTGCCTCTTCCTCAAGTATATCCAGTCCCTCCTGGTTCACAAGGGCCTTCAACATCCTTTCATGATATGCCTTCTTGTCAGCCTGTGCTCTGGGCGACCATACAGCCGGCCCCTTTGATCTGTTCAACATCTTAAACTGAATCCCGGTTTCATCAATCGCCCTGGCCATTTCACCACCCAACGCGTCAATCTCCCGTACAAGCTGCCCCTTTGCGAGCCCCCCAATAGCTGGATTACAGGGCATTCCCGCTATATCACTGACCGAGAGGGTAACTATAAGGGTGGAAAAACCTATCCTTGAAGCGGCAAGCGCGGCTTCGCACCCCGCGTGCCCGCCGCCCACAACCACTATATCATATTTTTTTGTTATATAATCTATTTTGGCCATTATATCCTGCTTTTTTGCCTCTTCCTCTACCCAGCCTGTATTTTCCAGGGGTTAAAAATTACTTTCCGACACAGAAGGTGCTGAAGATATTGTCCAGGAGGTCCTCTTCAATTGAACGTCCCGTAATTTCTCCGCAAGCAGCTGCAGCTTCCCGTATTTCTACGGATAATATTTCTGCCGGCTGTCCCGCTTCAAGATCCTTTTTCATTCTCTTTATTGCTTGCAGTGCTTTCGTTAACGCCATAGCTTGCCTGGAGTTAACCGCGATTTTATCTCTGGCGACTCTTCCCGCCTCAGAACTGACTGTATTTTTATAAATCCATTTTTTTAATTCTCCGAACCCAGCGGAAGTCAACGCTGAAATTTCTATGACATTTTCCGCTTCCGTCAGTTTTCTCACATCTTCTTTTTTTATTTTCAACCCGAGGTCTTTCTTGTTAATTGCAATTATATGTCTCCTGTTTTTAAGTCTTAGGGCAAGTTCATAAAGGCTTTCCTCATGCTCTACGCTTCCGTCAATTACAAACACCACCATGTCGGCGGCGGCCGCCGCTTCAATCCCAACCGATATCCCCTTGGCCTCTATTTCGCCCTCCGCTTCGGCTATCCCTGCCGTATCCTCAAGATAGTATGTAAACCCTCCGATATGTATCCTTTCGCGCAGGATATCCCTTGTAGTTCCCGCAATATGAGATACTATAGCCCTTTCTTCTCCGAGCAGTGTATTATAAATGCTGCTTTTTCCAGCGTTTCTAGGCCCCGTTAAAGTGATCTTTATTCCGTTTCTCAGTTTGCCGCCTGCCGCTCTCGAAGATATTAACTCCTCAAGTTCTTTTGTTATCCATTCGGCTTTCCGGGCCAATTCATCTGCTGAATATGTCTCGATATCCTCCGTGCTGAAATCTATCGAGACTTCAACCAGAGAAAGTTGTCTGAGAAGCTCTTTTTCTATACTTCTGACCTTCTCGGAAAGACCTCCCCGGAGATGCTTTAGCGCTACGCTGCTCTGAAGCCTTGTTTCAGATGAGATCAGATCAGCTACAGCTTCAGCTTGAGCGAGATCGATTTTCCCGTTCAGAAAAGCTCTCTTCGTAAACTCTCCCGGCGGAGCTACTTCAGCCCCCAGCCACATCGCCTCATCAATCAGGGCTGATACAACATGCATGCTTCCGTGGCAGAAGATTTCAACAACATCTTCGCCCGTGTATGAGTAAGGCCCCCTCATAAGTACGGCTGCTACATCATCAATCGGCTGCCCGTTATGATCCTTTATTATTCTATTGTACAGGTGGTGTGACTCGGAGAGTGCCGGCCCCTCGATCATTTCATCGGCAATATTTACGGCCTCGTTACCGCTTATCCTGATTACCGCTATGGCAGACTCGCCCGGCGGCGTGCTAAGAGCAACAATTGTTTTCTCGCCCATAATCTAACTTCTTCTGCCTGTAGTTTTTCCCTTCTTTCCTCCCCCGGAAAGTGTCACAAAGACCTTTCTCAGCTCTCCGCTTCCTACTGTATAGGTCGATATACCCTCTTGTCCTGTAAGTTCAATGTGGGCAATCCGCCTCTCGGAGGATTTCATGGGCTCAAGCCCTACATCTTTTCTTGTTTTCTTAACCCTTTGAGCTGCTTTTTTCGCCTTTTTTCTTATTATATCATGCCTGTTCTTCAAATACCCCCCTACGTCGAGGGTTATCCTCCTGTATCCTCCCATTTTTTTGGATACTATCCTGCCAACCAGGTGCTGCAGTGAATTAAGGGTGTCACCCTTCCTCCCTATGAGCAAACCGTCAACTCCGGCTGTCTCGATATTTATGTATGTAGAATCATCCACAGAATCAGCAAATATTCTGTAATTAACACCAATACAGTCCAGTATGGTCCTGGCAATCTCTTCTGCTATTTCCTCTACCCCTTTATTGTCCTCTTTTCTTCTGACAAGCACCTTGGCGTTTCGAGCTCCAAAAATACCCAGAATGCCCTTCTGGCCCGTATTCTCAATTTCTACTTCCACATTATTTATACTTGTTCCCATTATTTTTAACGCTTTTTTCAAAGCCTTTTCGACACTCTTGCCTGTCGTTTCAACCGATGAAGGTTTTTTGCCATTACTCTTTTTTTCTTTCATCTTTATCTCTCCTGTTTCTCGAAGTATGATGATCTATATAGTACTATTTGGTATATTTCTCCGCGCTGCCCCCCTATTTTTCCTTTCCCTTCTCTGCTGCGAGCTCATCCTCTTTTTCAGATTCCTTATGCGCGTAATATTGCTGTAGAATCGTCAATACATTGTTGACTATCCAGTAAAGAACCAACCCTGACGGCATCCCGTAAAAAATAAATGTGAAGATAATCGGCATCATCGTCGACATCATCTTTGTTTGTCCGGGCGGGGCCGACCCCCCTGTCGGCGATCCCCCGAGTTTCGACTGCAGCACCATTGCTCCACCCATCAAAATCGGGAGAAGGTGAAACGCGTCTCCTAAAAATGGGATCGAAAAGCCGAAATTGAACAACACATCCGGTGCTGAAAGGTCATCAATCCACAGCATAAACGGCGCGTTTCTCAATTCTATAGTATTTCTAAGTACACCGAATAACGCTATGAATACGGGCATCTGAAAAACAAGAGGCAGGCATCCTCCCAACGGATTAACCCCCGCTTCTTTATAGAGTTTCATCGTCCTCTTATTCAGCTCTTCTTTGTCGTCCTTGTACTTATCCTGTAATTCCTTTATTTTCGGCTGGAGCTTCTGCATATCTTTCATTGACTTAAAGCTCTTATGTGTCAGTCTGTAGAATAAGACCTTCGTTATTACAGACATCAGAATAATTATAAGTCCGTAGTTTGGAATGAACCTTCTGAAAAAGAGCATCACTTTCAGCACGATAACACTCAGAAACCTCAGCCAGCCAAGTTCAACAGATTTTTCCAGCCCGACATTGAATTCGCTCAGCCTGTCGGCATCCAGCGGACCTATATACCCCCGGTATCTTTTCTCGACCTCCCTCGGATCTCCCCTGAATGGATAGACAACGGCATATCCGACAAAGCTCTCATCTTCGCTGCCCCTTAGTTCCAGGGTAGCTGAGCTGGGATTGTCTTCTATAATCGCACTTATAAAATACTTAGTTCTTACGCCGGCCCATATAACCTGGCCCGAACGCCTCCTGGTTTTTCCGTCCCCGAAGTCTCCGAGTGTCTCCTTGTAGAACTCCTCTCCCACTTTTCCGAGAGAGGCAAACCCCTGCTTATCCACGCTCTCGTTTTCCTCCGTTACGACGAGCCCGCAATTCCAGGCAACCGCAAAACTGTCGGCCTCCCTTAAAGGACCTTGCCGTTGCATTTTAGTCGAAAACCGAAATTCATAACCCTCTTTGAAAAACACAAATCTTTTTTCCAGGAAATCTCCCCCTCCGACCTCCTTCCTGAATACTATCTCAACCTCTTCCCTTTCGTCTCCCAGCCTTACCGTTCGGTCAGCGTCGACCTGATTCCCGTCAACAGAGACAGAAAACAGCGCGCCCCCAAAGTCTTCTGCCAACCCCCCTTTCTTCAGCTCTACCGCCCAACCGCCCTTTTTTCCCTCGGGCAGTAATTCCAGCGGCTCACCTTTATCGCCCCTGTACTCGTAAAGCTTTGCCTGTTCTATTTCACCCCCCTCGCTTACAAGTGTTATATCCATTACTTCCGTTGAAACCGTGAGAGTTAAAGCCCTGCCGCTATCGGCGGGGGCGTAGAATCTCTTCTCTTTCTTCTCGCCCGGCTCCCGCCTGCTTTCTTCCTCGGCGGGCCTGCTCTGTCTTGTTATTTCTTCTCGCTCCGGATCAGCCGATCTTAGGGCGCCGGTCGAGTCAGATATAGAATATTCCTTTTTTAAGTTGTTTTCCCGTCTCGGCGCGACATATAATGTTTGCCACAAAATAAGAACCAGGAATGTAACAACAATCGCAAGCAGAGAACGTTTATCCATCCTCTAATTCCCTTCCATTAAATAAATTTTGTGCTTTTTCAGCGAACCGGGTCATACCCGCCATGGGATGAAAATGGGTGGCATCTGAGCAACCTCTTCATCGACTTATACCCTCCCCTGGCGACGCCGTATTTTGCTATGGCCTCTTCGGCATATTTAGAACATGTGGGAACAAATCTGCAGGTGGGAGAATGATATGGTGAAATCGCCGTTCTATATACTCTAATACAAAAAATTGCAGTTGCTTTTAATGCTTTTGATATCATACGCTTACGATATTAGCCCCGCTCTTAACAAAGAGCTTTCCATATCTTTCTTCAATTCACTAAGTGGTGTATTCCTCAGATCCTGAGAAGCTATAAAAACTATCCATAACCCCTCATCTGTAAATCGTTCCCTCAAATCCATGAACCCTTGTCTCATGAGCCTTTTTGCCCTATTTCGCCTATTAGCTTTTCCAACTCTTTTTTTGCTTGCTACAAATCCGGGAAGTAATCCCTTTTCTTCCCGCCTGAGAAAACATATCGTTACTTTTTCGCCCGTTTCTCTCTTTCCCTTACTGTAAACAAGTCTGAACTGCCGGTTCTTTTTAAGCCCGGGAATAGTCATGATTTTTCCCCGGCTCTAGACTGCAAGGCGCTTTCTTCCCTTTTTCCTTCTTCTGCTTATCACTCTTCGCCCGGTTTTTGTGCTCATCCTCTTACGGAAACCGTGCTTCTTCTTTCTTTTGGTCTTTTTGGGCTGATATGTTCTCTTCATAACTATCCTCTTTCGATGATTCTATCCTCTATATAATCATAATATAAACAATTTACAATACCAAACTCTTTATTTTATGTCAAGGTATTAATCTACAAACTCCAAAACCAATTGCTTCGCAAACTCTTAGCCGATTTCTTTTCCTGGCATTCAACATTTCTTTCCAGGGCACCGAAACCGGCCTGTTTTTTTTCATCTTTATCTTCTTTATTTGCAAGGTGTTTTAATTTTTATTTTTTTTATTGTCTTTTTTTCTTGATATGGATTTACCCTTGTGATAGGTTTTCTCTGCTGGGCGTCGGGGACTACTTCTGTGATGTAACAACCTTTTTGTATTATATTACTTTTTTACAGCGCTCGCCCCTGGATGTGGAAAACGGCTTTTGTCAACCTTAAAAAGCTTCCGTATCTTGTTTTAATTATTTATGTTGCATAGTTATCCACAATTGTTGATAACTTTTTAAATTTTGCGTTCTTTTTCCTGATGGCGAGGTTTATATGGGGGGCGGAAAACCCTTGAAAGATGGTCCTTCTGAACTTTCCGGAGGTATTGACCTGGCGGATCTGTGGGGCAATATTCTAGGCAAGATCAGTCTGCTTGTCAACGCGCAGACCTTTCAAACCTGGTTTGAACCGATGAAAATAGCCACTTTCGTAGATAGCCTTATAGTTATTGAGGGGCCCAATCCGTTCTTTATCGACTGGGTCGCCGAACATCATATAGACAAAATATCGATGGCGGCCGAGGAAATCCTGGGCCGCGCCATAACAGTTGAATTTACAGCCGCCGGTTCTCACGAGCGCGCAAAATCCAGCGCCCCCCCTCCTTCTCCACCGAAAAAAGAAGAAGGCCGCATAGAGCCACCTTTAAATAAAAATCTCAACAGGAGATACACCTTCGGCGAGTTTGTTGTGGGTGCCTGCAACAGATTGACGCATGCGGCCGCGAGCGCCGTGGCTGAAAACCCCGCTTCCGCGTATAATCCTCTTTTTATTTACGGAGGCGCGGGGCTTGGAAAAACACATCTCATTCAGGCGATTGGCAATTACGCTATCACTCATCACAGCTCCCTTCGCGTCTCGTATGTTTCGGCGGAAACATTCATGAACGAACTTATCTACGCTATCCAAACGGGAAGCACCCTTAAATTCAAGGAACGGTACAGAAACACCGACATCCTGCTCATAGACGACGTTCATTTTCTGGCGGGCAAGGAGAGCACTCAGGAGGAATTTTTCTTTACATTCAACGCTCTGCATGACGCCAACAAACAGATAGTCGTAACCAGCGACCGCCCCCCCAAGGAAATTCCAACCCTTCAGGACAGATTAACGACAAGATTTGAGTGGGGCCTTATAACAGATATTCACCCGCCTGACCTTGAAACCCGTATAGCCATACTCAGAAGAAAGGTCAGAAAAGAGAATATCGAAATCCCGGATGATGTTATAAACCTTATCGCTGAAAATGTTAAAACCAACATCAGAGCTCTTGAAGGCTCCCTTATAAGACTGCTGGCATCTTCAAGCCTGACTCGCCAGGAAATAAACTGTGAAATGGCCGAACGTACCCTGGATGGTATTATTAAAAACTTAAAACCCACCCCTGTCACTATAGAATCGATCCAGAAACGGGTCTCTGAAACCTACGGCATTTCAGTCGCTAAAATAAAGTCGAGCTCAAGAATTAAAAATATCGTTCTTGCCAGACAGATCGCTATATTTCTGTCAAGAGAGATTACCGACAAATCCCTTGTTGAAATAGGTAAAAATTTCGGGGGAAGGGACCACAGCACGGTTCTTCACGCTATTAAGAAAATCAATAAATCTCTTTCCAAAGACCCCTCTCTGGAAAAGGAAATCCAGATACTGCGGGGAAAACTCTCTGAATAGATCCTGTTTGTCAACACTTTCAACATAGGTTCTGTTGATTGTGTGTTATTATCTCTTTTTGTTGTTGATAATGAGATCGGTTTGTGGAAAGAGGGCCCTTTTCAACAAATGAGTCAACATCGGTTTTACTCACTTTTTAACCTGCCGTTATCTGGGTTTTACGGTTATCAACATATCCACACCCTCTACTACTTCTTCTATATATTATATATTATTAGTATGTTGTTAAATCCCCCGTTTATTTACCTTGAATATTATCTCTCTTGTTTTATAATGCTTTTCGTATAGAAGATAAAAAATTGACTGTCTATTTTAGGAGGTAGAAGTGTGAAAAGTTTAATCCCTCTCGATGAACTTCAGAAAAAAATGAGTGCTATATCATCGGTGGTTCCGGGAAAAACAACTATGCCGATTCTTTCCATGGTACTTATAAAAGCAGAGGATAATTTACTTACGTTCTCGGCAACAGATCTGGATATCTCTGTTACTTCAAGGATAAAGGGTAAGGTAGAACAGAATGGATCAATTGCCGCTCCGGCTAAAAAGCTTACAGAAATAGTAAAATCTCTTTCCGGCGAACAGGTTTCGTTTGAAGTAGATGAAGGAGCGCTTAAGATAGTTTCGGGAAGAAGCAGTTTTGTGATTAATGGAAGAAACGCGGATGATTTTCCGCAGATCCCCAAACAGAAGGGGAAGACAGAATTTTCCATTGATTTTAAACTCCTGGAAAAACTTATAAAGAAAACAACTTACGCGGTATCAACAGACCTTACAAGACCGGCCCTGTGCGGTGTCTTATGCAAGGTGAACACAGAGGGAATGACAATGGTTTCTACGGACGGACACCGTCTGGCAAAGATTGATTTAAAACAAAAGTTTACCGATGTTGATAAAATCGATGTCATAATACCTCCAAAAGCTCTATCCACACTAAAGCAGTTTTCATCGGGACAAAACAGGGTGAAAGTTCAATTGGCGGAAAACAACGTCTCTTTCTCGATGGAGGATGTAGTTATTTATTCCAGGCTTCTCGAGGGGCCCTTTCCGGACTTCTCGAAAGTTATCCCCGAGAATAACAAGAAAGAACTTGTGCTTTCGAGAACCTCCCTTTTAGAAGCTACAAAGAGGGTGTCTATACTGTCGGACAGCTTAACCCACCTTGTTGTTTTTTCGATTAATGAGGACAAGATGTTGATCAATGTTACGACAAAGGACCTTGGTGGGGCAAAAGAGGAAATAGATGTTTCATACTCCGATAATCCTATGGAAATAGGGTACAATGCCAATTACCTTCAGGATATTTTAAGGACAATGGAAGGTGATAATATAATATTATATCTCGACAGACCTGATAATGCCGGAGTTGTTGTTCCGGCTGAACAGGAAAAAGAGTATGAACACCTTTGTATTATTATGCCCCTGAGGATAAATTGATCTTTTTGTGAGGCGAAGCGGTGAATGGGAATGAGGATAAACAGGGTAGAAATTACAAATTTCAGGAATATATCTGAAGCGTCTCTCGAATTCTCTCCCGGATTCAATTTTATTACAGGATTGAACGCCCAAGGAAAGACAAATCTTCTCGAGGCGCTTTATATCTTTTCACTCGGAAGGTCATTCAGGACAAGAAAAAGGGAGGAACTGATATCGCTGGGAGAGGACTTCTTCTTTATAAGGATGGCCGTAGAGAGTGACAAGGGTGTGGAATACATACTGGAGGTTGGAGCGGAACGCTCCGGGCGAACCCGGGTAAAGATAAACGGTGAAATAGCCGGGGGGTTTTCCGGTTTGATCGGGATAATACCGGGTGTGATATTTACTCCGCGGGACATTGGAATGGCGTCGGGTCCTCCCGGGGATAGGAGAAGTTTCATAGATTACACGGCGGCGCAGATAGCCGGTGATTTCTTTGGTATTCTTAAAGGTTACAGGCAGGTATTGAAACAGAGGAACGCGCAGATCAAGGAAATAGCCGTGGGGAGGGGACGGGTGGAAGTTATGAGAGCGCTCGACAGTATGCTTGTTGAAAGGGGAGAAGAGGTTGTCAGGGGGCGAAGGAGGGTTCTTAAAATAATCAGGGACAGGGCCGCGGAGATGTTCAGGTATGTGTTTAAAGGAGACGATTATCTTGAGATGAAGTATACCTCTTCAATTAACGCTGAGGGCGGCAAATATTCAGATATATTTTCCGATTACCTGCTCAAGATGAGGGATGAGGAAATAAGAAGGGGTTATACAATCGCGGGCCCTCACCGCGATGATATCGTAATATCAATTGGAGAACTCAACCTCAGAAAGTATGGTTCTCAGGGAAGAAAAAGACTTGTGGCGATAGTTATGAAGATGGCGCAGGCTTCTGTTATTTATGAAAAACGGGGAGAAAGACCCGTTATTATGCTGGACGACATTTTTTCTGAACTCGACAGGGAAGTATCCGGGAATGTAAGGGAATTCTTATCCGAGAGATACCAGAATTTTATCACTTCTCCGGAACCGGTCAGAGTGGAAAACAGAGAAGGAACGAGGAGGTTTTTTATAGATGGAGGCAAGATAGAAGTACAGATATAGACCAGGAGAAAAGAAATCCTTTAGAGAAGGTAAAAGGGGGTAGATTTATCTAATTTTTTTGTTTATTTTTAACCTGTTTAGTAATACCATTCGGTATGGATAAGAGGAAAAGAAAAAGAAGAAAAAAATCCCAGAGCACTTCCGTAAGTGAGATTCTTCCCTCTGTTTTTAAATCACTTGGAATCGAGGGCAGGCTGAAAGAGGGACAACTGGTCAGAGAGTGGCCTTCGATAGTAGGTGAGGAGCTGGCAAAAAGAAGTGGCCTGAGGGATATAAAAGATGGTATTCTTTTTGTCGAAGCCGAGAACAACACCTGGATGCAGGAAATCAAGTTTTTACAGAAAAAGATAATCGGGAGGATAAAAAGCAGGTTTCCCGGGATTGAAGTAAAAGGGATACGGCTTTTTATTAAGAGGGAAAAGGAGAGGAATGAGTAAGAAATACACAGCGAAAGGAATACAGGTATTAAAAGGCCTGGAAGCGGTAAGAAAGAGGCCAGCCATGTATATAGGAAGCACCGATATACACGGTCTTCATCATATGGTTTATGAAGTTGTGGATAATAGTATAGATGAAGCAATGGCTGGCTACTGCAATTTTATTACGGTTAGAATCAAACCGGACGGTGTAGTAACGGTTGAAGATGACGGAAGGGGTATTCCGGTAGATTTACATCCAACTCAGAAAAAGCCGGCAGTGGAAGTTGTAATGACCATGCTTCATGCCGGCGGAAAATTCGACCATAAAAGTTACAAGGTATCGGGTGGTCTTCACGGCGTTGGGGTTTCTGTCGTAAACGCTCTCTCTGAATGGATGAAAGTGGAAATATGGAGAGATGGGGGGAAACACACGCAGGAATATAAAATAGGACTGCCCGTGGCTCCCCTTAAGTCGGAACCCTTGGAAAAAGATAAAAAAAGAACCGGAACCAGAATATCATTCCGCCCGAACCCGGAGATTTTTTCCACTTTGGATTTCAGCTTCGACACGATATCTCAAAGACTCAGAGAGCTGGCGTTCCTGAACAAAGGGATAAAGATAGTTTTCAAAGATGAAAGAAGCGGGAAAGGACATGAATTTCAGTACGAAGGCGGAATAGTTTCTTTCGTGAAGGTTCTTAATGAAAACAGAACAGTTCTACACAGAAAACCGATCTATATCGAAGAAAAGAAAGATGGCTGTTCCGTTGAGATCGCCATTCAGTACAATGATTCTTATGGAGAAAAGATATTTACATTCGCGAATAATATCAACACTGTCGGCGGAGGGACCCACCTGTCGGGATTTAAAACCGCCCTCACAAGAACGCTGAACAACTACGCTCAGAAGAACAACCTCTTTAAGAAAGGAAAGAACAAGATGACCCTTTCCGGGGATGACGTCAGGGAGGGTATAACGGCGGTTCTCAGCGTTAAGCTGCCTGAACCTCAGTTTGAGGGTCAGACGAAAGGGAAACTCGGAAATCGTGAAATCATGGGGGTTGTAACGACTATTCTCGGGCAGAAGCTGGGAGAATTTCTTGAAGAGAACCCAACGAAGGCGAAGAGAATAGTAAGAAAAGCGATAGATTCCGCGAGGGCCAGAAATGCCGCCAGAAAGGCGAAAGATCTTGTAAGGAGAAAATCGGTTCTTGAATCGGGAAACCTGCCCGGCAAACTTTCCGACTGCTCGGTGAATGACCCCGAGCATTCAGAGCTGTTTCTGGTAGAGGGTGACTCGGCCGGAGGGTCGGCAAAGATGGGCAGGGACAGAAGGTTTCAGGCAATTCTACCCCTCAAGGGTAAAATCCTGAATGTGGAAAAGGCAAGAATGGACAAGATCCTTTCGAACGAGGAAATCAAAACTATTATAACGGCTCTCGGGACCGGTATCGGAGAGGATTTTGATATTTCCAAGATAAGGTACCGCAAAGTGATAATTATGACAGACGCGGATGTGGACGGATCGCATATAAGAACGTTGATACTTACTCTCTTTTTCCGGTATATGCCCGAACTTATCTTAGAGGGATGCATTTACATAGCACAGCCTCCCCTCTATAGGATTAAAAAGGGGAAAAAGGAAAGGTACGCTTATAACGAAGAAAAAAGACTTAGAATCATAAAAGATTTAGGAGGAGAAAAGGGGGTTTCTCTTCAAAGGTACAAGGGTTTGGGGGAGATGAATCCCGAGCAGCTCTGGATGACGACAATGGATCCGGAGCGGAGAGTAACGAAGCAGATAAGGTTGGAAGATATGGTAGAAGCCGACCAGACATTTACGATTCTTATGGGCGACAAGGTGGCTCCGAGGAAAAAATTTATTCAGGAGAATGCCACCTATGTTAAAAACCTTGATGTTTAACACAATAAGAACAGAAACCGGTTGAGAAGTAATTACCAGGAACGGAGTTGTCGTGCGGAAGAGTTTTCAGGAGGACAGATTAAATGCAGATTAACAGACAACAGATAAAACAGAGCTATATAGAAGATGAAATGAGAGACAGCTATCTCGATTATTCAATGAGTGTTATAGTTTCCAGGGCTCTTCCCGACGCACGTGACGGCTTAAAACCCGTGCACAGACGCATATTGCTCGCGATGAACGATCTCAACCTTGCCCATAACCGGGCGTTCCGCAAATCTGCCAAAGTAACCGGTGATGTTACGGGAAATTACCACCCTCACGGCACAGCATCAGCGTATGACGCGATAGTCAGAATGGCTCAACACTTTTCGCTTAGGTATCCCCTTGTTGAAGGCCAGGGAAACTTCGGTTCGATAGACGGAGATCCCGCGGCCGCCGAAAGATACACGGAAGTGCGGATGGAGGGGATTGCCGAAGAGCTTCTGGAAGATATAAAGAAGGAGACTGTTGAGTTTGGGGCGAACTACGACAACACCAGGCAGATGGCGCTTGTTTTGCCCGCGAAAATACCGAACCTTCTTATAAACGGAGCATCCGGAATAGCTGTCGGCATGGCCACTAATATCCCCCCTCACAACCTTGTCGAAATCATAGGTGGACTGAAAGCTCTCCTGGAGGATCCGGAGCTGGACCCCGACCGGCTTTGCGAGCTTGTGCCGGGCCCGGATTTTCCTACAGGGGGAATAATATGTGGAAGAGAAGGGATAAGAGAGGCTTACAAGACGGGACGGGGGAAACTGCTTGTCAGGGCAAAGGCGAATATAGAAACCGCTGAAAGGGGAAAGTCGAATATTATCGTAACAGAAATCCCCTATCAGACCAACAAGGCGAAGATAATCAAAAAGACAGCCGAGCTTGTAAGAAGCGGCAGTTTGTCGGGTATCAGTGATATACGTGATGAATCGGACAAAGACGGAATGAGAATCGTCATACAGCTGAAGAGAGACGCATAC
Organism: uncultured bacterium; assembly: GCA_964554125.1. Classification (GTDB taxonomy): domain Bacteria; phylum Krumholzibacteriota; class Krumholzibacteriia; order Krumholzibacteriales; family WJIX01; genus JAGHBT01. Next base: position 20,744 of record CAZKNG010000011.1, read on the forward strand.
CCGAAGGTCGTCTTGAACAAGCTTTATAAAAAGACACAACTGCAGACCAGTTTCGGGATCATCCTTCTGGCTCTGATCGACGGCATAAGACCTAAGGTGATGAGCCTGAAACAGGCGATGAAAGCCTTTCTCGACCACCGCGAAGAGGTTGTAACCAGAAGGACCAGGCACGACCTTAAACGCGCTGAAGAAAGGGCCCATATACTCGAGGGTTATAAAAAGGCCCTGGATAATATTGACGCCGTAATAAAACTCATTAAAAAGAGTGCTTCTCCCAAGGAAGCAAAAAACGGCCTCGAAAACAAGTTCGGCCTTACCGAAATACAGGCACAGGCGATTCTGGACATGAAGCTTCAGAGGCTCACCGGACTCGAGAGGAAGAAGATCGACGAGGAGTATCTTGCGCTTATTCAAAAGATAGAATATTACAAATCTATTCTGGAAAGCCGGACGAGACTTCTTGGTATAATATCCGATGAACTTGACGATATAAAAGAGAGGTTCGGAGATGAAAGAAGAACGGCAATAATAGATAAGGAAGGCGAATTCGAAGTAGAGGACTTTATTGCCGAAGAAGATATGATAATTACTATAACACACTCGGGGTATATCAAACGGATCGCTTCCGACACTTACCGCAGACAGAAAAGAGGGGGCAAGGGTGTTAAGGGAATGGGGATGAAAGACAAAGATTTCATTGAACACCTCTTTATCGCCTCAACTCACACCTATATACTTTTCTTTACAGACAAGGGGCAGTGCCACTGGCTGAAGGTTCACGAGATTCCCAGAGGAGGAAGGCTTTCCAGGGGTAAAGCTATTGTAAACCTGCTCCAGTTATCGAGTGAAGAGAGAATTACAGCGTTTGTTTCCGTGGATGATTTCAGCAGGGACCTCAATCTGATAATGGCCACAAAGAACGGGCGAGTCAAGAAAACCCCCCTGACTGAATATTCCCACCCCAGAAAAAATGGAATAATCGCGATCGATTTGAAAGGTGACGACAGCCTCGTTCGTGTAGAAATGACTACCGGGAATGATGATATTATTCTCGCGAAAAAGAAAGGTAAAGCGATAAGGTTTAACGAGAAAGATGTCAGGGTCACCGCGAGGGCGACGATGGGGGTAAAGGGGGTCTCGATGGACAAGGATGACGAAGTAGTTGAAATGGTTGTTGTCAAAGCGGGAGCCGACCTTTTGACCGTCACGGAGAACGGCTACGGAAAGAGGACGGACATCAAGGAGTACAGAAATATAAGGAGGGGGGGAAAGGGCGTGATTTCGATCCTGACGGGCGAGCGAAACGGGAACCTGTTGACGATTAAGGAAGTATTTCCAACAGATGAGATCATGATGATAACGAAGATGGGGAAGATCATAAAAAGCTCGGTATCTGAGATTTCAGTGATCAGAAGAAACGCCAAGGGTGTAAGATTAATCAATCTCGACGAAGGAGATTTGCTTGTAGGGGTTACTCTGGTAGCAGGAGAAGATGAAGAGGATAGCAGGAATTCAAATGATGACGACAGCAAAAACGACATTCCCGCTGAGGGGGGGACGGAACAGGATAATAATCAGGGGGAAGAGTGAAACGCTTTGGGAAGAGAAGAATATGGCAGGTGATTCTAACGCCTCTGCTCACGTTTGCGATCAGCATTGCCGCGGCACCCTGTGTCTGGGGCGGCAGTAACAGGATTGCAGAAAAGGAGAAGAAGGGGCAAAGCACGGCTCGGAAAGAGATGATAGGGGTTGCCGTGCAGGATGAAAGGACGGTAGTTCTCAGATGGGACGAGGGCTCCAAACAAATCCTGGCAGAGTATGACATCGAGTTGCAAAAGGAAGAACAAAACAAGGAAAACGCCGGCTCTTCATCCATCGTCAAATTAAGGGAGGCCGGGAAGGGTAATAGAATCAAAGGCCTGTTTGAGAAATTCGCAGGCGGCCGCCGGTATGAGAACGGAGATTTTGCTGCCATAGGGGACAGGATGCATGCGGCGGTCGGGGAAGCAGAAGGATCGGGAGAAAAAATCTATAATAAATGTTATACGTGGGCTTATAAGCACGTGAAAGATTTTATTGGAATAACCACTGTTTTCCAAGGCAATCCCCGAAAAAAAGAGGCGGAAGATAAAGCTCTCAGTTTACGTGTTCGTTTCTTTACGGGCGGATCGGAAGGCAGCAAAGCAGACCTGTCATTAAAATTCTTAACGGAGTACTCCGAGTTCGCGAATGATTCCTTAAGCGGAGTAGTCGTTTCCGGCGACAGCCTTTTTGCGGGGGCGGTTATTCTGGGGTCTAATCCCGACGGAGCTGTCAGGCTGGATCTCGAGCCGCGTTTTAACTCAGAGGGCGACTCGTCTGGAGTCTCGGGAGCAGGAGCGTCGAACAGAAAAGATGGCGGAGAAAGAGATCGCGACCGGGGTTTTCCCACCAGATTCGTCATGGATGTAAATAGAGGCAACATTGAATCCGGCTTGAGACAGGTAGACTGGGCAGTGGTTTTTGCCGATTCTGAAGGAGAGATGAAGAGGAACTTGAAAGCGGCCCTTGAAACCTACAAGGGAACAGTTGATGAGAAGGGGAAGAGGACAAAATGGGTGGTCCCGCCGCTAAAAACAAGCATGATAAATCTGGAGACGAGGGTCCGGAAAGACAACGGAAAAAACAGGGCCGCGGCGATGAAGGTTCCTTTCGATCTTATCGGCACAGGCATCAAGTGGATAAAGGTTGACGGCTCGAGGGTGCCGGAATATAAGACGTCAGGATCAGATATTATTGTGCCGATAGAGGGCAGACCTGAGAACAGGCCGGACTCCGTGTTTATAGAGGGAGAATTCATAAATGGAATTTTGTTTGCGGGCAGGACTTCGCTGGCTGCCGGGAAAGAAGGTTCCTCCGGAAAGATTCCCGATGACGGAAGGTTGCCCGGCAGCTTCATGAATCTGTATCCAAACCCGTTTGTGGAAAAGGTAAATATCACGCTCAGCATTCCGGGGATGGATGAAACAGATCTTTTTAATTCAGCGGAGATTTTGAAGGAAAACGGGATTATTCGGATATATGACGTAAAGGGTATGTTGGTAAAGAATGTTCTTGAAAGAAAAATCAATACACCGGGAAGATATTCCGCGTTCTGGGATGGCAGGGACAGGAGGGGAGAACAGGTGGCCCCCGGTGTATATTACTGCAATCTCCAAATAGACGGGATGACGTTAACCAAGAGGATAGTTCTTCTCAGATAATTATGGGTTTTTATGGGACATCGGCTTTCCCGCGTGAACGCGCTTTGCTTATCGGCGTGAGGCTTCCAGGGTCGAGTTTAGAAAGAGAAAAAGCAAATCTCGAGGAATTAAAGGCCCTCGCGGAAACAGCCGGCGCCGATGTTGCCGGCACGGTGATTCAGCAGAGAACCCGCGTTGAGGGATCTACATATGTGGGGAAAGGCAAGTTAAAGGAAATACAGCGAAGAATTGTTGAGGAAGAGATAAATCTGGTAATTTTTGATGACGCTCTGACACCAGGCCAGGCAGGAAAGATCGAGAAGATCCTGAAAGTAAATGTCATTGACAGAACGGAACTGATCCTCGATATTTTTTCCAAGAGGGCAAAAAGCCGGCAGGCCCGGCTCCAGGTGGAAATAGCACAGTTGAATTACGCTCTGCCGAGACTTAAAAGGATGTGGGATCATCTTTCCAGGCAGGCGGGGGGGATCGGAACCAGAGGCCCGGGTGAGAAACAGCTTGAAGTTGACAGAAGAAGACTGAGAGATAAAATATCCCATCTCGAAAAGGGACTTGATAAGATAACCAGGGGAACGTTCGAAAGACGCAAAAACAGAAAAAAACTTTTCAATGTAACGATAGTAGGATATACAAACGCGGGAAAATCAACTTTGCTCAACAGGCTTGCGGGAAGCGATATATATAGAAGCGACAAGCTGTTTTCCACAATTGATTCTACTACCCGGCGTGTAGAGGGTATTAAAAACTTCCCCGTTTTGTTTACAGACACTGTAGGGTTCATACGAAAGCTTCCGCCTTATCTTGTTGCGAGCTTCAAAAGCACCCTCCTTGATGTAGAGGAAGCGGACATGCTGCTCCATGTTGTTGATGTTTCGAGCCCGTCATTCGAGGATGAAATCGAAGTTGTAAACGATGTTCTCGGCGATATATTCAAGCGTGCCTCGGTGGAAGAAGGGGAGGAGCGGCAAGTGCCCACAAAACTCATTTTTAACAAGATTGACCGCCTCGATGACATGGGGGGGAGGCGTATACTCAAGCGGCAGTACCCGGATGCAATCTTAGTAAGCGCCTTAAAGGGGGAGGGTGTCGGAAGAATACTTAAAGAAATCGAAAGTTATGCAAAAAGCGGCAGAGTTAAAATTGAAGCAAAGGTTTCCCTGTCAGACGGTAAGACTATCGATTTAATTGAAAGAGTTGCCGAAGTGGGTCAAAGGGAGGTTTTAGAGGGTTTTATAATAGTAACTGCCGTAATAGACAGGGCCTATCTGCCCGTTCTTGAAAAAAAGCCCGGCGTGAAGCTGTTAAGTGTTTTTTAGGTAGAGCCGGGATCCCGGTCTTTTTCCTTAAGGCGGAGCTCGTTGTTTTTCAGAATAACATCGCTATAATTTTTCGCGAGGGATTCTCTCTGGATTGCGGCGTCCTTCTGGTTCACCTTGTTTTCATAACTCATATCGAGCTGGACAATTATGAACCGCGATATCAGGATGAAGGCAACGGGGACTGTCAGGGGAATAAACTTCCGCCATTTTCTGTGTGAGATAAGCCGTGAACAATAGACCGCCCCCGAAGATATAACCACAACAAAACCAACTGAAACCAGATAGAGATGGCGGATATTGAGCCAGTCTCTCGGAAACTGAAAGAACGCGAAGGGAAGAACCATAATATAAGTCCACGCGATAAAGAACCGGATTGTGCGGTTTCCGAAAACGAACCCGAAGAAAGAATAGGAAAATATTGTAAGGGCGATTAATACACGAATTTCTGTGGCAAGCTTATATATCAGAACTACAGCTTTTCCGGAAGCTGTGACAAGGTGAGATGTGTGAATGGGGAATATCATCCTGACCATATAGTTGATAACATTTTTTGCAGCGTAATAGATGAATTTAAAAACGCCGGGATTTTCAGAGTAAAAAGTGGGGGTGTAGTCGAAGAAGATAGCTTTTGTAATTATCGCCGCAACCGCGATGAAAATTAGAATAATAAGATCGGTGTTAAAAACAGGTTTTTTCATATCAGATCTGTCGCGGTAGAAGAAATTAAAGGCGAGAAAACAGCCTAGTATCGAAAAACTGGTGCTTTTTGTAAACATCGATGCGATAAAGAAAATAACGGAGAGAAAAAACCAGAGAGTACGGATCTCTCCGTCTCGTTCTAATTCATTCTTAAAGTAGAATAGCATTGTCAGCAGCGTCAGCGTGGTAATCATAAGATCTTCAAAGCCTGATGCTATCATAACGGCTTTTCCGTAGTTGCCGACAGTGAAGACAAAAAGAATGCCTGAAAGAAGCGCGACCTTTCTGTCGTGAAGCAGAGAGTTGACGAGGGTATAAACGAGAAATGAGTTTACGGCGTGGAGAATAATATTGAATATGAAATATCCCCGGGGATTAAAATGAAATAATTTAAACAAAAGAAAATGAACGGAGTATACAAGGGGTTGGAATTTGAATGGATATGTGCTGTTGAAAGCTGCCGCGGGATTATCTCTCATCTCCAGGCTGCTTTGAAGGGTTATAAAATCAAAATCGTGCCAGAACCCGTTGTTAAGGGTAAGACTGAATGAGATAAGCCCCAGCAATAAAAGAGCAAGAAAGATTAGGAGATTACGATTCACAGTATTAAAAAACACCCCTTAACTACTTTTATCAGTTCAGCCGCGGGCCGTTATACCTTTATCGTATTATACATTAATAGGCCCCGGATTTGTAGAAAAAAGAACCCCGAAAAATATTCTCTCAAAAAAAATTCCTCTTTAGTAGAACCGTCCCTTCTCTGCAGGGCTATTCCTGCAGAAACAGGTTGGCAAGAACCTTCGAGTCGGCAACCATGTTTTTTACAAACTGATATTCGTTTGGCTGATGGCAGACATCGGCAATGCTGGACCATACAACGGCATTGTAGCCGTGACGCCTGAAAAATGCCGCGACGGTTCCTCCCCCTATTCCGATAATCTCGGGTTCGATTTTGCCTACCTCTCTGATCGCCCTTGAAAGCGCTGCGGCTACCGGCGCGTCGGCAGGCGTGGCGGGTGCGGCTTCATCACTCTGAGCTACACTCGTGGATATCTCTACTCCGAATTCCTTTTCGACCTCAGATGTGACCTCGCCAACAGTCTCTCTTACGTCGCCGAGTTCTATGCCGGGCAGAATCCGCATGTCGACATAAAAGATGTCTTCACCGGGTATAGTGTTGACATTCGGGACGTTTGGTTCTTTCTTTGTGGGTTCGAATGTGTTGCCGGGCGGGTCGAACAGATCGTCAGACTGGTTATAGGTTTCAGCGAGCCGCCTGTCAAGACGTGCCGTCAGGTGGGCGGCCGCCCTGTGCGCGTTTATACCCTTGTCGGGTTCCGAGGCGTGACATGATTTGCCCGAAACAACGAACTTCAACCAGAGTATTGATTTCTCGGCGACTTCGATGGTTTTTCCCTCTGGGTCTCCTGAATCAGGGACAATTATAAAGTCATCTTTCCCGAAAATATCCGAATTTTCAAGCAGATATTCGATCCCGTATTTACTGCTTGTTTCCTCATCCGACACGAGGGCAAGGGCGACGTCGAAGGGAAGCGGGAGGCCGAGTTCGCGGATCGCTTTCAGTGCAAAAAGGGGAGGGACTATGCCCTGATGATCATCTTCAACCCCCCGGCCAAAGATCTTGCCGTCTTTGACTTCAAGAGTAAATGGGTCTGTGTGCCATTTATCAAGATCTCCGGCGGGGACCACGTCGATATGAGCCATTATCCATATTTTCCTCTCGCTTGACCTGCCTTTCATTATAGCGGCGATATTCGGCCTTGTGCCTGCTGAGACGCGTTCGTCCGGCGCGTCATAATGATCAACTGAATCAAACCCTATCTCCTTTTTCATCCAGTTCTCAAGGAATTCCGCTTTCTCGGTTTCCCCGTCACCGTCATTGTCAGGGCCAAGCGCCGGGATGGCGACAAGCTGCCTTTGAAGCTCTATCATCTCATCTTCGTAACCCTCTATCTTTTTGTATATTTTATTCAGTGTTTCAGAGTCCATGATCATCTCCCTTGACAGAATAAATTCTTAATAGCTGAAAACTTTTACTAACTATCCTTAACACCGGCAGGGAGGCTGGTCAAGTTCTTTATATTCCGGCCCTCCGTAAGTGCCGGGGTGAAAATAGTTGCTATCTGTTTAAAAGGCGGGCAGCGCCCGGCAACAGAGGGGTTTTAAAAAAAGGGTAGAGAAAGGGGCCGGAAAGGAAAGTTCCGGCCCCTGCAGTTACAACGGCAGGCTGGGAGACGGGCTTTTAAACCCGCCGCCCAAAGGCCTGTCATATCTCCATCTATCTGAGAAGAACCATCTTCTTGATTTCAGTAAATGAAGGTGTTGATAGACGGTAGAAATATACACCGCTTGAAACGTTCTTGGCCGTCCATTCTTTTGAATGAATTCCGGCATCGAGCGATTTGTTAACGAGTGTTTCTACCAGTTTGCCCTGCACGTCGAAAATCTCAAGTCTTACGCGCGCTCTCTCCGGCAAGTTGAAATTTATCGTAGTTACGGGGTTAAACGGATTGGGGTGGTTTTGAGCCAGCTTATAGCTATCCGGTGTTGTTTCTCTGCCGGACAGAACCCTGCTTTCACTGTTAAACACATCCCCGCTCTCACACGATTTGGTGACAGTATTGGCAGCTGAGTCGTATGTATAGCCGCTCAGAGTAACGTCTGTTACTTCGAAGCAGAAATCAGATACCGAATCTTTAGTTCTGTCACCGGTCAGGTTCGCGACACCGTCGGAGCCGGTTACGGCGCTCTTTGTGCTTGTGCTTGGTACGTTGAAGAAACCGTAAACCGTCGCGTTCGCGACAGGCGAACCGTTCTGGTCAACAACAGTAACAGCGGCGGTTCCGTTGAGATTTACTCCCCGGGAGTTCCTTCCGACTGTTATGGAGCTGACATGAATGGCGCTCGTCGTGCCGTCGGTAACGTCGATGTAGTCGGTCTTGGCTTCAGTGTCGCTGCCGTAGGCGTTTGTGGCCGTGAGCGAAACCGTGTAGGTCCCCACCGCTGTATATTCATGGGAGGGGTTCTGTGCCGTAGAGGTCGCGCCGTCGCCGAAGTCCCAGCTCCATGAGGTGGGAGAGCCGGATGACTGATCTGTGAAGTTTACTGTCAGCGGGGCGGCCCCGGTTGTGGGAGAGCCGCTGAATGCCGCTGTCGGCGCGGTTGGTCCGGAGGAAGCTACCTCGATATACATCTCGTCGATGACGATATCGTCATTGGATGTTCCTCCCCAATTCCTCTGCGTATCCGTAACTCTTACCGTCAGCGATCCGCTTGTGCCGTCGGGCAGAGTCGCCGAGTACACCTGCTCTGTCGAGCTGGCAACAGTCACGAGTGAATAGTAATCTGTGCCGTTGGTGGTATACTCGAAGGAGAAATCGTCCCCGTCCGAGCTGCTCGGCCTGTATGCTTCGAGATAGAAGGTGGGGTTTGTTCCGGAAGCTACATTGAAATCCCACTTGTGTTCGAGATAGCTGTAGGTCTTTCTCGGATGCCCCGTGTAAGCGACCTCTGTGATAGTTTCATAGCTGTTGTCGCTGGAGAAGGTGTTAGTATAGTCGCCGCTTACTGAACCTGTGACAGCAATGTCTGAAAGGGCGTAAGCCTTTTCTGACACAGCCTCTTCGGTTACGGTTATGTAGTCGGTCTTGGTTTCGGAGTCGCTGCCGTAGGTGTTTGTGGCTGTGAGCGAAACCGTGTATGTCCCCACCGCTGTATATTCATGGGAGGGGTTCTGTGCCGTAGAGGTCGCGCCGTCGCCGAAGTCCCAGCTCCATGAGGTGGGATTGTTCGTTGATTCATCGGTGAATGCTACGGTGAGCGGAACTTCGCCGGATGTGGGCGAACCGCTGAATGCCGCGACAGGCGGGTTCGTCGGCTCTGTAACCGTAATATAATCGGTCTTGGTTTCAATGTCACTGCCGTAACTGTTGCTCACCGTGAGTGTTACGGTGTATGTTCCCGAGGCCGCGTACTCGTAGCTCGGGTTCTGCGCCGTCGAGGTTCCGCCGTCGCCGAAGTCCCAGCTCCACGAGGTGGGACTCCCGGTTGATTCATCGGTAAAGCTTACTGTCAGCGGAGCATCTCCCGAGGTGGGGTTTCCGCTGAAAGCGGCAACAGGAGCGGTGCCGGTTCCCCCGCCTACCGCGGCCTCGGCGTCAACCATGCCGTAACCGCTGTAACGGTCCCAGCCTGTGCCCGATTCGACATTTACTATGTCGATAGCTGTGCCTGTAAGCTGATCTCTGATCTGTGAAGGGGTCCAGGTAGGATTCGCCGACTTTACAAGACCGGCTACTCCAGCCGCGTAAGGCGTCGCGCAGGAAGTGCCGTTGAAGAACGGTTCGTAATCTCCTGACTGGTATCCGCCGTTTCCGGAAATATCAGTCGTTGGAAGGATTGTCGGAGCGATAATATCGACCGCGCCGGCATCGTCGGGGGTGGTTGTACCGTAGTTCGATCCCCACCAGCGTTCCCCGTCGCAGGTATAACCGTTCGGATCGGGCTCTACTCCGGGATTTAACTCGGCAGAACTGCTGCTGCTTCTTTTACGATCGCCGCACGGTGAAGCGGCCCCGACACCTATTACATACGGATTTATAGCCGGGTAGCTTATAGTGCTCATATTCTCGTTGCCCGTGGCGGCAAATATTACGACACCTGCGTTGTAGGCGTACTCAAGCGCCGCGTCTGTAGCCGGATCACTCGTAATCGCGGCGCCGAGGCTCATGCTGATTACATCGGCTCCGTTGTCTGCCGCCCAGTACAGAGCGTTTTCTATATATGAAAAGTACATTGAGCCGCCGCTGTCAGCTATTTTACAGGGCATAATGCTGCAGCCGGGCGCTGCGCCCGCGGCGCCTATGCCGTTATCTGCTATCGAAGCAGCCACGCCGGCACAGCAGGTGCCGTGGCCGGGAGAGCTGGAATCATCGTCGGGATTGGTGTCGCCATCGCCGAAATCATATCCGCTTATAAGATTAAGGTCGGGATGACTCGTGTCGACCCCGGAATCCAATATAGCTATTATTACACTTGAGCTTCCGTAACCCTGGCCGGCGCTCCAGGCAGCTTCGGCGTTTGCGTCGAAGCCTACCGTTCCTACTTCCGGGCCCGTGTGTGAATAGGTGTTCCAGTCATAGGAAGGAAGCTGAGCGGTGTTGTTGTGTCCCCAGTGATCAGGGTAAAGGGGATCACCCGGCACGACAGCCGGGAATGCCCGGTAATCGGGCCTGGCGTATTCAATATTAGGGTCGCTTTCGTACTTAGCCGCTATGGCCGGTATATCGCTTCCCGTGGGAAGTTTGACCTTAAACCAGCGGTCAACGCCGAGGCGGGAAGCCGCTATGCTGTTCGCCGGTTTATAGTATGGACGGGATATGCTCAGCGCGCCCACGTTGTTTCCCAGAGCGTCAACTGACGCGATGCCGGTTTTTGCTCCGGAGACTTCCGTTCCCCTCTGCAGGTTTATCCTCAGGTTGGAATTTTTATAGCTGGTTTCTGTAAATTTGACCATGATACGGTCAGGGGCGTAAGGTAGAACGCTTTTGCCCGTTTTGACAAAACCTTTCTGCGCCGGCGAGAAATCACGCGGCGCCATGTCTGCTGCCGATAAACTTAAAACAGGCAGCAAAACAAATAGGACAGATAACAAAACAAGTTTCTGCTTCATTGTTACTCCTGACTTTCTTAATTAGATAACATTACCCCAATCGTCGGTGCGGCAATATTAAATGAGAAACAATTTAGAGAATTATTAAATTCCGGCCGATTTACCTCCTTTCATTATATCCACTCCATTTATAAGCTGGGGCGGTAGAGAAAGGTGGGCCGCGCCAAATACTTATCAGGAGATGTGAAAAACTTCGGCTCACTTATTAACTGCCCATTATACATGATTTAGCTGATACATTCAAGCAGCTTAGAGCCAATCACAATATAGGGACCGGTATTCCGGAGGCCTGCTATATAACAGGAATTTTATATGGCATAATCGGGACGAGCGTTAATTGTAAGTAATACAATAAGATAGCCACAATGATGCCGGGTGCCGGAGGTAGAGGCTTTCAGGGGATTTCCAGTGTTAAAAAAAACTTATTAACAAAAAATATGTGTGTCGTAAAACAGAATCGTCAGGGCTTACCAGAGACCCCGGGGAAGCAGGGAAACTTATAATCAACACACTTCTTGCTACAGGAAAATTGAGTTGACTTTGAAGCCCCCGTTCTGGTTAAATAATTAGCGATGAAGCCGGCAAACGAATTTTCAGATTGTCCGGACAGGTTGAAACGGATAAAGTTTGTGGATCTTCCAGACCCGGAAGATTTTAATCAGCCTAAAAAAACGGGAAGGAGTTTAAAAATGTACAGACGCCTGATTGCGGGTTTAATCTTTTGCGCTGTTTTGGTTTTGACAGGATGCGGACAGGGGAATGGTGAAAAAGAGATGAAAAATAAGAATATTGAAAAAAGGCTTGAGAAATATGCCGTGGTAAAGGTTGATGTTCCATGGGAGCTTCTGGGCAGGGAAGAAACAGCCGTCCTGGAAAAGCTTTATATGGCTTCCGAGGTAATAGACAGAATATTTCTCAGGCAGGTGTCTGAGCGGAATGTCGAACTGGAGAAGGTGATAAAGGAAAAAGGAGACAGAGATCTTCTCCGCTTTTTTAATCTAAATTTCGGGCCATGGGACAGATTGGACGGAGATAACCCCTTTTTCGGAAATAAGGCAAAACCTGAAGGGGCCGCTTTTTATCCTGAGGATATGACAAGGGAAGAATTCAATTTATGGCTCCGGAATCACCCGGAAGACAGAGAGGATTTTGAGAGTAAATATACCGTCATAAGAAGAGACAAAAACGGAGGCCTTAAAGCGGTTCCTTATTCAGTGCAGTATGGGAAGTTGCTGAAAAAAGCCGCCGGTTATCTGAAGCAGGCGGCCGATTTGACTGAGAACAGCTCGCTGGAGAAATTTCTGAGATTGAGAGCGGAAGCTTTTCTGAGTGATAAGTATTACAAGAGCAACATGGCCTGGATGGATGTAAAAAACAACATTCTGGATGTTACGATAGGGCCTTATGAAGTTTATGAAGATAAACTTTTTAACTATAAAGCAGCTTTTGAAGCCTTCCTCTGCGTCAGGGACCCGAAGGAAAGTGAAAGGCTCGAAAAACTGAAGAGCTACATTGTCAAAATGGAAAGAAACCTGCCGATAGAGGATGAGTACAAGAATTTTGAAAGAGGGAGATCTTCTCCGGTATCTGTTGCCGACGAAGTTTTCGCGGCGGGCGATACGAAAGCGGGGGTACAGACCCTTGCGTTTAATCTTCCGAACGATGAAAGGGTTCGTGAGGCAAAAGGCTGCAAGAAGGTTATGCTCAGAAATATATGCAGGGCTAAATTCGATAAGATACTCCTGCCTATAGCAGGCCGGGTCATCAGCGAGGAGCAGCAGCCGCTTGTAACATTTGACGGTTATTTCAACCACATACTTCTGCACGAATTTACACACGGACTCGGCCCGGGAAATATTGTTCTTGAAGACGGCACTGAAACGACTGTCGCCAAGGTTCTCCGTGAGAGATATTCAGCAATTGAAGAGGCGAAGGCGGATGTAGGGGGAGAGTATAATTTTTATTATCTCATCGGCGAGAACCTCTTTCCGGAAGAACTGGAAAAAGAAGCCGCCGTCACTTTTCTCGCCGGGTTCTTCCGTTCGGTAAGATTCGGTATAGATGAATCTCACGGCAGGGCGAATATGATAGCGTTTAACTATTTCAGGGAAAAGGGAGCCTATATTCTGGATGATGAGACCGGGCGCTGGAAAGCGGATTTTGAAAAGGTCAAAGGCGCCGTAGAGTCCCTTCTTCACGAGCTTCTGATGATACAGGCGCGAGGGTCATATCAAGCGGCCGGCAATTTAATCGACAAGTACGGCGAAATGGGCAACGACGTAAAGGAATCTCTCTCTAAACTTGAGGAGATACCGGTGGATATTATCCCCGAATACAGTATCGAGGATAAATTCACGGCTGAAAAGAATTGATAGATTCGGGCCGGATGTCAACCTCTGGGTTTGGTCGGCCTTCAGGGGACACAGGATACAGCTGTATGGCATCCGGCCCTCAACAGTTTGGGGGAAGGAAGGGGAAGACGGGACAGATCAGCAGGGGTGAAAGATGAAAGAGTTTTATGATAAATGCAGAAAATCGGTTATAGACGGCAACGGCGAACTTGCCCTGAAACTCGCCGGGGAAGCCATTAACAACAAAGAACCGGTAATTGATGTGATAGAAAAGGGTTTTGTCCCGGGGATAAGGGAAGTAGGCAGGCTCTGGGAAAACGGCACATTTTTCCTGCCCGAACTCGTAATGGGTGCAGAGGCTATTAAAAAGGCCCTGTCTATTCTTAATCCCATACTCGCGGATAAGCAGATAAAGAGCTGTAAGAAGGGGATAGTGGTTATCGGTACCGTTGAAGGGGATATTCATGATATTGGAAAAACCCTGGTAGCAACAATGCTGTCCGCAACAGGTTTTGAAGTCTATGATCTGGGGTTTGATATAGATGTGGACAGATTTATAGAAGAAGCCGGAAGAAGAAAGGCGGACTGTATTGCCTCCTCGGCGCTTCTTACGACAACTATGCAGAAGCAGCGTGAAATAGTTGAAGAGCTTAAAGACCGCGGACTCAGGGATAAATACAGGGTTATAGTGGGGGGGGCGCCGTGCAGCAGAAAGTGGGCGGACGAAATAGAAGCTGACGGATACGCCAAGGATGCCGTGGCGGCCGTAGAGGTGACAGAAAGACTTATAAATGGCGGTTGAGAAAAAACAGTCAGCGTGAGGATTCCCTATGAGCTTGGATTTGAAGAAGATGCTCGGCGAGAAGGTGCTCGTTTTTGACGGGGCGATGGGGACTATGCTGATGGCGGCGGGTATGGACAGCGATGAAATACCGGAAAGCCGGGTTTTTTCCAGAGAAGAAGATCTCATAAGAATACATTCAGATTATATAGATGCCGGCGCCGATGTTATCCAGACAGACACATTCGGGGCCAGCGAAATAAAGCTTTCCTCTTCAAGGCGGGGAGCAGAGCTCGATCCGGACGAAACAAACAGGAGAGCCGCGCTTTTAGCGCGTGAAGCCAGGAGGAGATCCGGCAACAAGTGTGTCCTTGTGGCGGGAGATATCGGTCCCACGGGGGAGTTCTTCCCGCCGGTAGGAAAAATGAAAGAAGATGAGGCGAGAGGGAGCTTCGCCCGGCAGGCCAGGGCCCTCGATCAAGGGGGGGTAGATCTTTTTCTCATTGAAACGATGACCGACCTTAGAGAAGCGGTGGAGGCCCTGAGGGGCGTAAAAGAGATTTCTGACAAGCCTGTCGTGGTCGAGTTGACTTTCAGCAGGAAACCGAAAGGACACTTTACACTTATGGGAAACACGCCCCGCGAAGCGGTGGAAATTTTGGCTGAGGAAGGCGCCGACATGATTGGAGCTAACTGCACTCTGTCGAGCAGTATGATGATTGAATTGGCGCGGGAGATGAGATCACAAACGAAAATGCCTCTTCTTTTTCAGCCGAACGCGGGCCAGCCTGTTTTGAAGGGGAGAAAAACGCTTTACGAGCAGTCACCTGAAAGTTTCGCGGCAGATATGGAAAAAATAGTGTCAGCCGGGGCGGATGCCGTCGGGGGATGTTGCGGCACTACTCCTGAGTTTATAAGATTGATCAGGAGAAAACTTTATGGCACAGGAGCTTAGCTTGGAGAATATATGAAGCCTGTGATATGCGATAATATAGAGATAGAGATCAAAGAGACGGAACTTTTCAAAACCCTCGGCAATATGGGAAGGGTTGAAAGCTGGAAGGGAAAGGGGCTCGAGAGGAGAATCGAAAAGGTCCTTGATCTGGCCTCTAAACTCGTAGAGCCGAGAGGCATCTATGTAATCACGGAGGGCAAAAACCTCGGGGGAACAGATATCTTTGATTCACTCGGCAAGATGGCTTTTTCTGCCTGTACAATAGGGAAAGACCTGGAGGCGGAGGTGACCGCTCTTTCCAGAGAAGGCGTTATGCTGGAAGCGGTGCTGCTGGATTCAGCCGGATCCGTTGCGGTTGAAGAGGTGGCAGACTATATCGAAAATGTAATTTCAGAGAACGCCCGAAAAGAGGGGGAAAAAACGTCGCCGCGCGCGAGTCCCGGGTATGGAGAATGGAAGATAAGTAATCAGAAAAACCTCTTTGAACTTTTACGGCCGGAAAGAATTGGAGTTGCTCTGAAAAAGAGCATGATGATGTCTCCGCGGAAATCGACAACCTTCGCGATACATATTTCAGAAACCCCGGTAAGATTAAGAGGTAAAAATTATCTGGAAAAACTTTAGGATCCAAGCATTTGACGATTATCAGCTCACTGTGCTTTTAAGAGTAAAAGATGAAAAGACCAACCAGAATTAACTGGCTTGAAGATGCAGATATCGAACGTATAGTAGGGAAAGCTATCGCTATACTCGATGAAACAGGTGTGTATATAGAGAATGATGACGTTCTGTCCATCGTGAGGGGCGCGGGGATAGGAACCTGTGATTCAAGAGCCTTTATACCGGAAGATGTGGTAAGAAGTTCGGTAGAATCCGCGCCGGAAAGAGTAACAGTTTATGACAGGTTGGGAAAACCCGCTATGGATATCGGCGGAAGGGGTCTCAATTTTAATCCGGGATCCTCGGCCGTTCAGATACTTCGGCGCGGTTCAAACAGAATGGAGGTCCCTGACAGCGTAGACCTTGTCCGGTTTGCCAGGCTTACCGATTTCCTCGAGGCTTACGACGCACAAAGCACAGCTCTTGTGCCGGGAGACGTGCCGGAGGCGATAGCTGACAGATACAGACTCTACCTGGCGCTGAAGTTTTCCCCGAAACCGGTAGTTACCGGAACATTCAGTCTCGACGGCTTCGAACCTATGAGGGATATGCTTCGGGCGGTTGCCGGGGGAGAAAAAGAATTAAGGGCCGGGCCAATCGCGATTTTTGACTGCTGTCCCACGTCACCTCTCCTGTGGAGTGATCTGACAGCCGGCAATCTGGCAGATTGCGCCAGGGCGGGGATTCCCGCTCAAATCGTTCCAATGCCTCTTGCCGGAGCCACTTCCCCCGTTACTCTGGCGGGGACGATCACACAGCAGTGCGCGGAAAATCTGAGCGGCATAGTGATAAATCAGATTGTCGCGCCCGGTGCCCCGGTTATATACGGAGGTTCTCCGGCCTGTTTCGATATGAGGAAAGGAACGACGCCGATGGGGGCTGTTGAAACACAGATTATAAACGGAGCAGCGGCTCAAATTGCTGAATATCTGGGGTTGCCGTCGCACGCATATATGGCTCTGAGCGACTCGAATGCGGTTGACTATCAGGCGGGGATGGAGACGGCAATGAGCGCGGTTATCGCGTCCGCAAGCGGAGTAAACAATGTTTCGGGTCCGGGAATGCATAACTTCCAGAGATGCCAGAGTATGGAAAAACTCGTTCTGGACAACGAGGTCTGCATGATGGCGAAGAGATTAAGGGAGGGCATTAGAATAGATGGAACCGGAAACGCGAAAGAGATTATTGAAGAGGGGATAAGGAAAAAGACATTCCTGTCACTTGAAAATACACTGAAATTCTACCGGGAGGCAATATATTACCCGGACAGTGTTATCGACAGGACTGTGGGGGACAGTGAATGTGATGTCAGCGAGGGGGATATAATAGAGAGGGCTGCAGAAAGAGTGAAGGGAATCCTGAAATCCCACCGGCCTGTTCCGCTCGAAGAGGAAAAATCCGGCGCGATAGAAGAAATCATGATGCGGGAAGCGGAAAAGAGCGGAATGGGCAAACTTCCGGAATTACCGGATTAAGCGGGGGAGTTTGAAGAGGAAAAAATTACGGGAAGACTTATTTGATTTCCATCATTTTTTCGATAGCGCTTCTGGCTCTCCGTGCGATCTTCTCGGGCACGGTAACGACAGGCCCAAGGGTTTTAAGTGAACGGAGAACTTTTTCCGGGGTAATTTTCTTCATGTTCCTGCATATGGCGCCGGAAAAAGCCGGGATGAAATTCTTGCCGGGGTAGATCGTTTTCAGCCGGTATACCATACCGGTTTCCGTTCCGACAATAAACGTGTTCGAGTCGCTGTCGCCGGCGAAACGTATCATGCCGCCGGTGCCTAGAGCGACATCCGATTCATTTATAATTTCGGGCGGAACCTCGGGATGAACCATAACCACGGATCCGGGATGCTCCTTTTTTAATTCCCTTATTCTGTCAGCTGAAAACATCTGGTGAACTATGCAGTATCCGTCCCAGAGGATGAGGTCCCTTCCCGCCTGAGCGGAAACCCATGAGCCGAGGTTCCTGTCAGGGCCGAAAATAATCTCCCTGCTTTTGGGGATTGAATTTACAACTTCAAGGGCGTTTGCCGACGTGCAGCATATATCGGTTTCCGCCTTAACTTCCGCGGTAGAGTTAACATAAGTTACTACAACAGCGTCGGGGTGCTTCTGCTTCAGTTCCCTGAGGGCTTCAGGCGTTACCATATCAGCGAGAGGACATCCGGCTTTAGGGTCGGGAATGATAATTTTTTTATCCGGGGACAGAATAGCAGCGGTCTCTGCCATAAACAGCACGCCGCAGAAGATGATAATATCCGCGTCAAGGTCTCTCGCCCTACGGCTTAAAGCAAGAGAATCTCCCAAGTGATCCGCTATGTCCTGAATCTCGGGAATCTGATAGTTGTGCGCGAGGATGCTGACACCTTTTTTCTTTTTCAGATCGAGAATTTCTTCTTTAATCATTACGAATATTCCTTTCAGACAAAATGTTCTCCGGCAGCCGGCAAGTCACGGAGATTAAAAGATATTGAATGTTAATTTACAAGAACAAATCCTCTCTTTTTCCTTTTAAGATGCTGTTTTCAGGTTTCATTGTAGAGAAAGCGCGGGATAAGGAAAAGGAAAAAGCAGATTTTTATGGAATTATTGCCCGCGAATTGTTTATAATAAAATAACGGCATGCCGGAAGATAGCTTAATAAGATAATAACGGGTGCCTGATAGAAACCAAATCCTGGAATATTGCCCCGCCCCGCAGTTTTGAAATTACGGGAGGAAGCTGTTTTTTTATTACTGGAGGATTAGATGAAGTTTTTTATTAAATTATCGGTTTTTCTGGCGGCCGCGGCCCTGGTTTTTACTTCCTTTTCGGCTGCTTTCTGCGCGGATGAGAAATCGGAAACCCCCGTTTTCTACGTAAAAGAGGTGGAAGTTGATGTGGGGGAAATTTATGAAGAAAAAGATGTGACATATGATTTTATCGTGGAAAACCACGGCCAGGGAGAACTGCATATCAACAGAGTAAAAGCCGGTTGAGGATGCTCCGCGGCCGATTATGATAAGGTCATCCTTCCCGGGGAGGAAGGAAAAATAAAGACGGTAATCGATTCAAGCCATTTCAAAGGCTATTTTAACAAGAGTTTTTCGGTATATACGAACGACCCTGAAAACAAAAAGGTGGTTCTTAAGGTAAAAGGTAATGTAAAAACGATATTCAAACTCTCAAGACCTGTTTCGATTACAGGGTTTATCGGCGAAAACCTTAAGCTTAAGACTGTCGTTACGAACCTGCTTGTCGAGCCTATTCATATAGAGGATCTATACTGGGATGAGAGTGCCGACGAAGCCCTTAAGGAAAAACTCGGAGCCCAGCTCGAAGTGATAGAAGAGGGAAAGAAATACGCTATAGTTTTTGACGATAAAGAACCCTTTGAACCTGGAACCTATTCCGGGGCCTTTATTGTCAAAACAGATTTTGACAAGGTAGAGGAAAAGAGGATTAATGTAAGGGTAGTAATAAACGCTGAAGTAAGAGCATATCCGGAAAGGCTGATTCTACCGGAGATGTTGGTTCCCGAAGGGACAACAAGAAGTTTCAACAAACTTGTAAGAATTGTAGCTATGAGGGGCGATTCTTTAAAAATTCTAAAGGTCGTTCCGAGCAGAGAAGATATAGTAACAAATGTCAAAGAGGTCAGGCCCGGGAGAATGTACCGCTGTAAACTTACTATAAGGCCGGAGAGTAAAACGGGAGAATATCACGGATATCTGACATTTTTTACTAATTATGAAAATTATGAAGAAATAAAGGTTGAAATTCTTGGAAGCGTGAGAATTATACCCGCCGGAAAAGATTAGGGAGCACTCTGCCGGCTGCCGGGCGGCGATATCCAGGCAAGCCGCAATTTCTTTGAGCTCTCAAGTGTAAAATGCCTTCAGGTCAACCGGTGCAGATCAAACCTTCTTAAAAAGAGGTTGTAAGTTTACTATTGTTATTTTTTATGTTTGGTAAAGGAAATGGAATGAACACTGTAAAAAGAAACTATTTAAAATCACTTCTTATATTAGCTTCGGCAGTTATGTTTATTAATCCCGGCCTATCCATGGCGGCCGATTCCGGGGATCAGAAAGAGGCGAGCGCGGAATCATCAGCCAGGGATGAGTTTCAAAATGTTGTAACCTCTATAAGGAGTAAAAGCCGGACTATGGAGCCGGAGCAAGCGGCAGAGTTTTCAGAAGAAAAGCTCGTGGAGTTTATAGAAAAATATCCCGGCAGTCCGGAAGCGGTGCAGGCAAGAATGGGCATCGGGCAGATCTATTTAGGTATCGGGAATAGCGAAAAGGCCATAACGCAGTTTAAGATGATATTGGAAGATGGTAAGACTCAGTCAGAAGATAATATAAAAGCGGCGCGCTGGTTTTTGTCTAAAGCCTACCTGAAAAACGAAGATTTTGATAAGGCGGAAGAACTTCTGAAAAAAATAGTCCGCGATGCGGAAGGTTCAGACGAAAGACTGCTCGCGGCGGCGCGCGGTGATCTGGCGAAAATAGAGACACTTAAAAAACTTACCATCGGATCTCCCGCCATATCTTTTCCGGATACTACCAGGGATATTTCCGGTGAAAATATATCGCTGAAGGGGTTTAAGGGGAAAGTGGTTCTTCTTGATTTCTGGGCAACCTGGTGCAAGCCATGTCTGATGGAAATGCCGAATGTAATAAAGACCTATAATAAATATCACGACCAGGGGTTTGAGATCATAGGTGTTTCGCTCGACAAAGATATTGATAAGCTGAAGGGTTATATAAAAGAGAATGATATAAGCTGGCGTCAGATATTCGGAGGAGACTGGAAGGCTCCGATTGCACAAATATACGCCGTGAGCTCTATTCCGGCAACCTTCCTGATAGGAACCGACGGGAAGATAATAGACAAGAATATGAGGGGAGATGAGCTGGAAGAAGCTATCAGAAAAGCTTTAGGCAAGGAATAGAAAAACAAACCCCTTTATTCGAAAGGGAGTATTTATCCGGCCTCTGGGAAGCTTAAAGAATTTCAGATCAATTTTTCAGTTCTCTTCCCGCCAGAAAGGCCTTTTTGTTGATTTCTCCGGTTCCCTTCGGAGCCATTCGCTGAATGACCTCGATCCATTTTTCTTCTTTCAGATCGAGCGATTGTGAGAGGACGCCGAGCATAATGGTGTTTACAAGCCTCACATTGCCGAGGCTTTTTGCCAATTTGAACGCGTCTATAATTCTGGCGCCCGCGTTCTTCCTTTTGATTTCTTCCTCCGGATTGTCGGGGTATGAGAAATTGCCCGTGCTCACGATTGTAGGGATGATCTTCTGGTTATTGACGATTGTTACACCGTCTTTTTTACATTGACCTGTCCAGCGAAGCCCCTCGGCGAGTTCAAACGCGAGAACAGCGTCAGCCTCACCTTCAGGGATAAGCGGCGAAAAGACCTCTTTGCCGAAACGAACATGGCTGGTAACTATACCGCCTCGCTGAGACATCCCGTGAACTTCACTCTTTTTGGCGTCGAGGCCGCTTGATTTAGCTACTTCGGACAGGATCTCACTGGCGAGAAGAACACCCTGCCCTCCGACGCCGACTATCAGAATGTTTGTTGCTCCGTTTTTCATTGTGTTTCCTTTCTTTTTCCCTGTTATGATTTGTCCTCGACGATTGCTTCGGTGGGACAGACTTTCGCGCAAATCCCGCAGCCCGTGCACATTGCCGGATCAATTACCGGAATGGGCTTACCCTTGTCGTTTGTCGCGCCGGAGCCGGATATAGCGGGGCACCCCACATTAAAACAGGCACCGCAGGCTATGCATTTGTCGGTGTCAATCCTGAAGGGTTCACCTTTTATTTTTTGCGGAAACAGCATGCAGGGTCTGTTGGTGATTACAACCGAGACGGCATCCCTGTCTATTTCCTCTTTCAGGGTATTATATGTTTCATCTATATCGTATGGATCCACGGTCTTTACATTCTCGACTCCGAGGGACTCGCAAAGATCGGATAGGTTGATCGCTTTAGTATCGTCCCCCATTAGAGTTTTAGATGTTGCCGGGTTATCCTGCCCGCCGGTCATCGCGGTTATCCTGTTGTCCGCAATTATTACAGTAATTGAAGAATTGTTGTAAACGGCGCTCGCGAGAGAGGTTATTCCGCTGTGAAGAAAAGTGCTGTCTCCGAGGAGAGCGACCGCCTTCCTGTCGGTTTTGCCGGCCTTTTCAATGCCCATGGCGTGGCCTATGGATGCCCCCATGCAAAGGCATGTGTCGATCTGGCTCAGCGGGGGAAGCGCCCCGAGAGTATAGCATCCGATATCGCCGGTTGTGAACACCTTCAGCTTGCGAAGGGCCACCATCAAACCTCTGTGAGGACAGCCGGGGCAAAGTACGGGCGGTCTTGGAAGCAGGGGCTCTTCTTTTTCGTCTTTAGAAGATTCGAGATCCAGAACACCCGCGTCGGCAAATCCCTTTCTGACCTTGGTTACATTGAGTTCGAGAAAATTGGTGAAATACTTTTTCCCCTCAACCTCGATCCCCGCGGCCCTTATCTGTTCTTCATAGAATGGTTCAAGTTCCTCGACTACAAAGAGGCGGTCCACTTCAGAGGCGAATTTTTTTATCTTGTTTATCGGAAGGGGGTATCCCATACCCAGTTTAAGCACGCTGGCTTCGGGGAGGGCGTCTCTGGTATGCTGATAGGCAATACTGCCCGTGACAACGCCCACATTTTTGCTTTTCCAGAATATTTTGTTAAGACCGCTTTCTTCGGCGAACTCTTTCAGCTTTTCGAGCCTCTCGATTATTATGGAATGGCGTTTGGCGGCGTATGCCGGAACCATTACATATTTTTCGATATTGCGTTCGAACCCCGGATGGTCCACCGTCTTCCTCTTGCCTATCCGGACAACCCCTTTAGAGTGAGATATTCTGGTAGTTAATCTGAGAAGAACGGGTGTGTCGAATTTTTCGCTTATTTCAAAAGCTTCTTTGACGAAATCTTTTGCTTCCTGGCTGTCAGAGGGTTCAAGCACGGGGATAGAAGCGAATTTTCCATAACAACGGTTATCCTGTTCGTTCTGAGACGAATGCATACCCGGATCGTCCGCGCTGACTATAATCAGGCCCGCGCCGACACCTGTATAGGATAAAGTCATAAGGGGGTCCGCTGCCACATTTAGACCGACATGTTTCATGACGGCTATTGACCTTGCGCCCCCGTAACTAGCTCCAACTGCGGTTTCAAGCGCCACCTTTTCGTTGGGCGCCCACTCTGAATAGAGATCATCCCTGAAGAATTTGCCCATTACCTGCATGATCTCTGTACTGGGAGTTCCCGGATAAGCCGAGGCAAACTCCCCTCCATATTCGTAGAAACCGCGGGCAAGGGCTTCGTTACCGGCAAGAAGCATTTCCATATTGGATTCCTCCTGAAGGATTGAAATTATTGAAATTGTAAATAAAATCGGCTAAACGCGATTTTCAGTGTCTAAAATACATCGGTTTACGGAGAAATGCAAACATTGTTTGGGCAGGAAGGATTGACGGGCTTCTTTCCGTTATTATAAACCGGAGGAGGCCGCGTACG
This sequence comes from uncultured bacterium, assembly GCA_964554125.1. Lineage (GTDB taxonomy): Bacteria > Krumholzibacteriota > Krumholzibacteriia > Krumholzibacteriales > WJIX01 > JAGHBT01. The sequence continues at coordinate 44,000 of CAZKNG010000011.1, forward strand.
CGAATCGAAGGTAAGGTCTCAAACCATAACTTCGGGAACCTCCATCTCACCCATACTGAAAACGCTCAGAAAAGCATCGACAACATCAGGGTCGAACTCACTTCCTTTCGCCTTGGCAATATTTTCTTTAGCATCAAAAGGTGACATTGCCTTACGGTAAGGGCGGTCGCTTGTCAGGGCGTCGTACACGTCGGCAACAGCTATGATACGTGCCTCCAGAGGTATATCTTTTCCGCGCGTTTCGTGATATCCAGATCCGTCGAATTTGTCGTGATGGGCTAGAATTATCGGGATAATTCTGGCAAGAGGCCCTTCAACGGTATTAAGTATGGCGGCGCCCCTGTCGGCGTGACTTTTAATCTCCCGCTGTTCTTCCTGCGTAAGCCGGGAAGCCTTGTATAATATTGAACGGCTGATCTCGAGTTTCCCGAGGTCATGGAGGAGTGAAGCGGCGCGGACATCTTCTATCTGTTCACGCGGCAGCCTCATCTGAGAGGCGATTTTAGCCGCGTATACGGAGACGCGGTAGCAGTGATTTTCAGTATACTTGTCCTTGGAGATAAATTGCCTCAGTATGTGCAGAATTCCATGATAGGTCTGGTTAAGTTCAAGCAGCCTCCTCTCGTGGCGTTCATACAGAGTGCCCATAGCGTAGGCGGTGACTATAAGCAGGGCGGACCAGAGGATGAGGTCATACCAATATCCTCCGGGGAGTTGAGATGATAAATTCCGGCTGAATAAATCAGGTTTCAAGTAGGAGAGAAGGAATATAATAAGGGCGCTCGCGACAGCCGTCAGCACGGAGTGCCTTCTTCCATATACATAGGCGGCAAAAAGTGTCGGAAGGAAATAAAAACTCAGAATAATGCGGTTGGAGGTAACCGCGTAATTCATCAGTGCGGCCAGAGATATCAGGGAGAGAATAATCCACAACTCCTTGTTTACTTTTGCCAGAGTTATTGCAAACTGAGATTTTGTGTTAGTGTACCCCCCCGCGTTGGCGTAAATTCCTGCATAGCCTGTTGTTCCAGTCGTGCCAGCAGCTTTTTCATTCTTGTACCGCTTGTTTTCAGCTGATAAAAGAGACATAATACCCTCCGGTTTATCTTGTATAAACAAAATATAAGAATCAAATAGGATTTTAAGCAAAAACCGTACCCGGTTTGAAGCCCTGTGCCGCGGAATTAAAGAATCGGTAAATGCGGACTCCGCATGTCACGGCTCTGAACCGATGCCCTGACGAATCTTCGCCGGGTATCCTCAGAGCTTTTTTCGTAAGCTGTTGTTTTAGAAGCAGGCGGCAAAAAGGATTATAAGCCGCGCGTATATGAGACCTTAAGGGTCAATAGTAGCTTTTCGGGGTTTTAAGATAGAAGCTGATGCCCGCCCTTATTTCGAAAAAAGAATAGTTTTCTTCCAGCGGGTTACCCAGGCTGTCTAGAATAATATCTCCGCTCACATTTTCAATATGAGCCGCTTCGAATGTTCCGGTGTTTAACGCTCGCGTATATACGGCCTCAATAAAGAATTGCTTATTCTTCCTGAACTCTGACTCAATTAGAGCGGATAGAATAAGTTCTGCCGATTCGAGCCTCCCCCCCCCGGAGACCAGGTTTGATCTGCCGTAACCGATTCCCGCTCCTACAGAAGGCGAGAATTGTCTCTTGCCGGGAAGCAGGTATTTTCTGATTAAAAATGAGAAGCTGTAATGCCCGAATGATTCTTTGAAATCCTCATAGTCGTTTTTGTATCTCAAGCCGGGAATTATGGAATATGAAAAGATCAATTCAGCTCCAACCTCTTCATTTAGAAATTTCTTCCCTATTGAAACGGGCAGTACATATCCAAATTCCGGCATCTCCCTTCCCTGCTCCTCAAGCTCTTCGGAAAGTGTCTCCATAAGAGGCTTCCCTGCTCCCAGCCCCGCCCGAAGATAAACGCCCGTCTCCTGGGAAAAACACGCGTCCGTAAAAGCAAGATATACAGTTAGAAAAATCATCTGTTTAAGTATATGTTTTGCCATAGAAGATCTCCCTTGCCTATTCGACGATTTTCTCCAGCGCCGCTGAATATATATCAAAATCATTCTTAGAGAAGAGAACGACCCTTACTTCAGTGAGTGAGCTTTCCTTTATTTCATCGGCGATGGTTTTCAGGGCGATAAGAGCGGCCCTTTCAACGGGAAAACGGTACGCCCCCGTGCTTATGGAGGGAAACGCTATGGAACCGCATCCGTATTCTCCGGCAATCCGCATGCTGCTTGAGTAACAGGAAGCTAGAAGCTCAGGCTCACCTTTGTTCCCGCCGCTCCACACCGGGCCGACCGTGTGAATCACATATTCAGCAGGCAGCCTTCCCGCGGTTGTGATTACAGCTTCTCCCGTCCGGCAACCTCCCTCGGAAGCCCTT
>CAZKNG010000012.1:0-42556 GCA_964554125.1 uncultured bacterium
AAGGATATTACCACACATGTAGCAATAAATAGTTCTGGGTATTATCACTATAGAGATGGAATAGCAGCCTGCACCGGAGGTAGAGTATTTCCTGTTGAAGGGCCCTATGATGATATCCTTTACGATATCCAGGATCTCATAACCGGAGTCTATTTCATTACCTACTGTTCGCCAAACACCGACTGTGATGGATTGGAACGAACAGTGGAGCTTACTGCTTACTATGGCGGCCAGTCTTCAACGGATACCAGGACATATATACCTTGTGCATGTCCCGAACTTGAGCTTACTCCGGAGACAGCAGCGCTGAATGACAGCACGATTTCATCTAATTCGGTGACTTTATCTGTGCATGTGACAGATTCCTATCAACCTTATGTCAGCTGGGTGCATCTGTTCTACAGACAGACAGGGGAGTCCAACTATACTGAAGTTGCGATGTCTTTATCGGGTACTAATGAGGATGGAATATGGTCTTATGCTGTAACCGGCCTTCAGGATCTGGGCTTGATTATTATATCGTGGCTTCGGATAGCGAATGCAGGGTTACAGGGCCTTCTACGGATCCCTCATTGAATCCGTATCAGATTGCTGTGGAGCCCAATTATCTGCCTGATATTGTGCATACACCGGTTGAGACAGCCTGTTATCTGGATGGCGTGGATATAGATATCGAGTGGGAGGCTTCTGATACCAGTGATGAACTGGTCAGTACCTGCATGTACTACCGGCGCTACGGAACCCTTCAATGGGTAGAAACCTGCATAACACAACCGATACCTTCACCGGTCAGCATGGCTATTCCGGCTTCAGTCATGACAGAAGACGGGGTAGATTACTATATCAAGGCAACAGACAACTTTGGCACATCAGCCTATAATGGAACGCCGGATAATCCGAATTATATTGCAAATGACTGCCCCAGCTGTCCTGATCAACCAATGCTCACACTGATGGGATACAGCACTGTTGATTACACCAATCCGATCTGGGAAGTTCAGGTCGAGGTCATGAACAATGGACCTGGAGTGGTCAGGGATGTCAGTGTTACCATGAACTCAGATGTTGCATGGTTGATCATCCCGGATCCGAACTGCTCATACGGTAACATAACCGATGGAGCTTCAGCTGTTGGAGATAGCGATACCTACACCTTCGACCTTACCGGACATCCCGGCGGAAGCTTCAACGTATGGTTCGACGTTGTGTACAGTGACACCTGCGGCAACCAGTACCAGGTAAGACTCGATCCGGAGTTCGATCCAGCAGAGCAGGGTGAAGGGGAAACTCCTATCACAAACTATCGGCTGGCGCAGAACTACCCGAACCCGTTCAATCCTGCAACAACGATCAGCTATCAGATACCGAGGGCTGGACATGTAGAGCTAAATATCTACGATGTATCAGGACGTCTGGTAAGAAAATTGGTAGATAGCCAAAAGAGCGAAGGGCTTCACAGTGTTGAATGGAACGGAAAGGACAATTCGAGCAGATCGGTATCCTCGGGGATTTACTTCTACAGAATGAAGTCGAGCGACTTTGTTGAAACGAAGAGGATGGTACTACTTAGGTAATTACGTAGTAGAAGATAAATTTAATTTTAATCGAAAGGGCTTTTATTGCAGCCGGGAGGAATGGGAGTTTAAACCATTTCTCCCGTTCTGTTTATGCTGATTGAGGTGAGAAGCTCAGAAATATAATTATTAATGGAAGGTCGGACCATTCAATGTCATTGTTGTTACCTGTGAAAGTAATAATAAAATTTGATTTATAAGTTGCTCATAGGGTAGCCTCAGTGTGGTATTTCTCTTATGGAGATGAAAAACCAGATGAAAAAATCAACAGGTTTGATTAATGTTTTTATAGTATTGTTATTATTTTCCTCCATCGTCAGAGGGAAGGAAAATATTGACGATAAGATAGCACGTATTAACAGGGAGATAAAAGAGAATGGATGGCACTGGAAAGCTGGCAAAACCGAACTCTCGGGACTGACTCAAGAAGAGAGCCGGAAAATGAGAGGGTTGCTTCCTATCCCCGACTACATTAAGGAAGAAATATCAGTATATTCCCCTGTAGATTCTGTCCCGCTTCCGGAATCTTTTGACTGGAGAGATGAAGCTGGAACAACTCCGGCGAAATACCAGGGAGCCTGTGGTTCCTGCTGGGCCTTCGCGGCAATAGCTCAGATTGAAGCTCATACATATATCTATGACGGGCGGATAGAGGATTATTCCGAACAGGCGGTTATGGATTGTAATCCCGACGGTCACGGTTGCGATGGAGGAAATTGTATAGACGCCTACGATGTATTTACAAATTACGGAGTGGTCGCTGAAGAATGTGTACCCTACCTGGCAAGTAGTCCTCATCCATGTACTCAAATGTCATGTGAATCTCTAGCGAAAATATCCAGTTATTATTATGTTCCAAATACAATATCCGAAATCAAGTCAGCAATTTATAATAACGGGCCGGTATTCACCGCGATGTTCGCGAATACTTTTTTAGGCAATTATATATCCGGCTGTTATGACGCCGACTATCCAGATTCTCCAAACCACGCTGTATTAATTGTAGGGTGGGATGACAGTGGTTGCGGCGGGGATGGCGCGTGGATAATAAAGAACAGCTGGGGAACCAGCTGGGGGTATGAAGGTTATGGAAGGATAAAATACGGAGTAAGCAGCATTGGAACCGGTACATATGCGATCGATTATATCCCCGCCGATACTTATCTACATGTGGAAACTCCCAATGGAGGAGAAACAATCAATGCTCAAGAGGGGTATCAGATACAATGGCAAACAGAGAGGGTTGTTCCCGATTCAGTAAGTATTTTCCTCAGCTTAGATAGCGGTTCAAGTTACGATAGTACAGTTGTTAGAGGTCTTTCGGGTTCGAGCACATCATATACCTGGGATGTTTCAAATCTGCCTGTTGAGACAGCGCGCGTTAAAGTAATATCTTATCTCGGAGATACAATTTGCGGATATGATCACAGTGACGAGGATTTTACTATTTCCGGACTTTCGAGAAAATATGTTTCATCAACTGGCGGTAACACTTATCCATATTCAATTCCCCAATGGGCTGCTTATGATATTCAGGACGCGGTGGACTCTGCAGAAGACGGCGATACGATTTTTGTCGCGGGCGGGACATACAGTAATTCGGTGAGCGCCTTTAAATCTGTATATTTGTATGGGGGATGGAACAGCTCTTTTACGACATACGATCCTTCTATGTATACTGCCGAATTAAATTCGAGTGGAAGTTTGATTAAGTTTTCTACTATCCTGACCGGGATGTGCGGCGTTGAGGGATTTACGCTCAGCGGGGGCAGTGGAACTGTTATTTCTACACCTCAAAGCGGCAGATACGGAGGGGGGGTGTTGTGCCGGGATGTGGCCTATTGTGTCATTAAAAACAATATTTTTAACGGCTGCGGATATTCAGACAGCACTACCTTTTCCGGAGGCGGTGCTGTTGCGTGCGTTAATGGGGATTCTGTTATTTTAAGCGGAAATGAAATGTCAGCCTGTGAAGCTCAGAGTGGCGGGGGAATATTCCTCTATGAAAATGACGCGAGATTATACAGAAATAGAATAACCGGCTCGTTTGGCGACAATAGATATAGCGGAACCAGAAATGGCGGAGGTATTTATGCTTCTTTTTCTTCGGTTGATCTCGCCGCCAACTTTATCGGCGGTAATACAGGATACGTCGATGGAGGAGGTATATATTCAGAGTCCGGCCAAGTTGCCCTCTCTGGGGATACTATCACACTAAATGAGTGTGTTGGATCAGGAGGCGCGGTCTATTGCGATAATTCCGGACTGACAATAGATAAAAGTATAATTAAGGGAAACAGCTCTGTGTTTAATGGCGGCGGAGTGTGTTTCACTGGCGAAACATGCTCTTTCTCAAACTCCCTTTTTTCGGTTAACGAATCCGGTAATAACGGCGGGGCTCTTTACGCGGATGCTGCCGTCGGGGAGATAACAAATAATACTTTCGACCGAAACAGTTCAATCAGCAGAGGCGGCAATATCTTCATAGCAGGACCGTACGGGCTTGATATAAGAAATAATATTATCTCATACGGTTATAGGTACGGGGTGTCATGCGGAAACACTGATAATTTAACTTTCCAGTATAACAACACTTTCGGCAACGACCCTTATGATTTTGAATCAGTCTTTGCGGATTCGACAAATATCAGCAGAGAACCCTGTTATGCAGATACCAGCGCTATGGATTATCATCTTGTTCCGCATTCGGCCTCTATTGATGCTGGTGATCCGGAAGGCGGAGCCGACCCTGACGGGTCCAGGGCGGATCAGGGAATGTATGGGGGAGAAGGCGCCCTTATGGCTGTCCCTTCATATGTGAAGAATTTAACCGCCGCGGCTGAAAATGATACTATTATAGTATTGGATTGGAGTGATCCATCTACCGGGAATATTGAGTATTTCAATGTTTACGCTGATACTGCCGTAAAATTTATACCCGGGTATTCTGTTTTTCTCGGCTCCGTCCAGGCGGGAATTTCAACCTTCTCTCATCATCCTGTAGAGAATTGCTGGTATTATCGAATATCAGCTGTCAATACTAGTGGTTACGCCGGAGGTTTTTCGAACCAGGCCGGAGCCTGTACTTCAGGCGGGGATCTGATCCCTCCAACGGTTAATGTTATTAATCCCAACGGAGGTGAAACGATAGAGACCGGGGATACGCTGGGATTACGCTGGATAGCTACCGATGATATAGGTGTTGATTCTATCAGTATTTTCCTTTCTACAAACGCGGGCGGGGATTATTCCTCCATTTGCGGCGGTGAGCCGAATGATTCTCTGTTCGAATGGCTTGTTCCTTCAATCAATTCCGATTCCTGTCTTTTGAGAGTAGTAGCTTATGACACTTCTCTTTTAACCGGTTCTGATACAAGCGACAGCCTGTTTACTATAAGGAACCCCAGCGGGGTTGAAGAGGATGAAGATGATGAGGATGAAAATGACAAACCGGTTTTTGCCAACCGGCTTTACCAGAATTTGCCGAATCCGTTTAACGGCACCACTGAGATAACTTATTCGATAATTGAATCGGGGGTTGTTGATTTGCGCGTATTTGATACCGCGGGCCGTCTTGTCCGTGTTCTTGAATACAGAAAGCAGACTCCGGGCAAGCACACAGTTGCCTGGAACGGCAGGGATGATTCTAACCGCCCAGTGACATCCGGCGTTTATTATTGCCGGATTAAAGTAAATAAATTTTCGAGAAGCAGGAAGATAATTTATCTGCGCTGAGCGTCCGGCGAAGAAATAAAGCAGAATATTCATCTGCTTCATATTTATACCGGCAGAGAACTACCCGGCAGATTTTTCCAACAGAGAGAATATTTTCTTTGCGGAGCTTTCAGCAAAATTTTGCGTATTCCCTAATATCATGTGCGGCTTAGAGTTACATAAACATAAACCATTGATTTTCTAGCCTTTTTTGATGGCACATTAATTGCTCGACTGTTTAAATACATTTTGCTATACTTAGTTATGAGGCCGGAGATCAGTAAGTCCCGATCATGAAATTTATACTTTTTTAGTTAATATCCTGTATTAATACGGGACGGCCGGGAAAAGATGAACAGCTGTTTTTTTATAACTTCAGAATAGTGAAGGATCACTAATTCATATGCGGTACATCGTCAGTCAGAGAAAATCTTCTTTCAACCCTTTCTTTTCAGTTGTCATTATTATACTCCCGATATTGATTGTTTTTTCATGCGGAAGAAGTGATGAAGAGTACTATATCAATCCGTATGGAAGAGCTGATCAGGTAATTAATAATTTTACCACCGTGGAAAGTGATTCCGGAGTTGTAAAGTGGCGGATGAAAGCGCCTGTAGCTAGAATATACAATAGCAGAAAGCTGCTTGTTACGGAAAATCCTGTAATAAAATTCTTCGATGAGAAAGGTGAAGTTTCATCGGTGGTCACGGCTGACAAGGGTGAGATTAACCAGAAAACAAGGGACCTGACAGCCATTGGAAGGGTTGTTGTTACGTCGAACGAAGGATATACACTTGAGACCGAAAGTCTCGCCTGGCTTCATGAAAGAGGGGAGATTCATACCGAAGATTTTGTAAAATTTACAAAGGGCAAGAATGTTACAACGGGATACGGATTTTGGGGGTATCCTGAATTAAAGGAATTTGATATAGTAAGAGATATTAATGGAGATCTGATTGATGAATCTTCGAATAGAGATGAAGAGTTGAACCAGGAAGTGGAGTAGAATGAAGCAGAGTAGCAGGGAGACCTTTGATTCCGTTGACATCGGCAAGGGGCTCGGAACCGAGAATCTGATTAAGAAATATCAGAAGAAAGTTGTAGTGAATGGAGTTTCCATATCGGTTCAGAAAGGTGAAATAGTGGGACTGCTTGGACCAAACGGAGCAGGCAAGACTACTACATTCTACATGATTGTCGGCATGATCAAACCTGAGAGTGGAAAAGTGTTCTTTAACGGCAGAGATATTACTGATTTGCCGATGTACAAAAGAGCGAGATTGGGGATAGGTTATCTGCCTCAGGAACCTTCTATTTTCAGGAAAATGACTGTAGAGAATAATATCAAAGCCATAATCGAGACACTTTCTATTCCTGATGATAAACGCTCTGAGCTTCTCGAAGGTCTTCTCGATGAACTTGGTGTGAAACATTTGAGGAATAATTACGGGCACCAGTTGTCCGGAGGGGAAAGAAGACGGGTTGAGGTAACCCGGGCTTTAGTTACGGATCCTTCCTTTATGCTGCTCGATGAGCCGTTCGCGGGTATTGATCCTATCGCAGTAGCCGATCTGCAGGATATAGTCGTAAAGCTGCGCGATAGAGGAATCGGTGTTTTAATAACAGATCATAATGTCAGGGAGACATTGTCAATTACCGACAGAGCCTATATAATGTACGAGGGGAGTATCAAGTGCCTGGGTGAAGCGGATGCTTTGGCCGCCGATCCGGAAGTAAGGAAGATATATCTGGGAGAATCTTTTCAATTGTGATGGAGGATAGCTGATTTATGGAAATGAAGATGGGAATGCGTGTGGCAATGCAGCAGCGTCTTGTTATGACCCCCAGGCTTCAACAGGCCTTGAAATTGCTGCAAATGCCTACGCTGGAATTGCAGCAGGTACTTAAGCAGGAGATTCTACAGAATCCCCTTCTTGAGGAAGATGACGAACTTAAAGAGCTGGATGAGGATGAGATCGAGGAAGAGGAGGAAGAAGAGGAAGATACAGATTGGGAAGAGGTTTTTGAAACCGCTTTCAATATGGGAGGAGCAGATGGCGAGGAGACAGAACAGAGAGAAGATATGCTCGAGAGAGTGCCTGTCGCGAGACAGAGCTTTTCTGACAATCTGTTGAGCCAGCTCCGCTTAGCCACCGATGATGAAGAGATGTTGGAGATAGGTGAGTATTTAATAGGCAGTTTTGATGATTCCGGTTATATGGTTGGTTCTCTAAGTGACATCGCCAGGACCTTCGGTGTCGAAGAAGAAAATGTTCGTAAAACACTCGAACTTATTCAAACGTTCGATCCGCCCGGTGTGGGAGCGAGGGATATAAGAGAATGTCTCATGCTTCAGCTTGAAAGAAAAGAGATGCTGGGCAGTAAAGCGGCGGTTATTATCAGTGATTATTTCGAAGAATTCAAACAGCGGAAATATCTCGACATTAGCAAGAAGATGAAAATTTCCCTGAAGGAAATCCAGGCTCAGGCAGAGATAATTGCCACTCTGGATCCAAAGCCCGGTCTGAGCGTTTATTCAGAGGAACCTAAATATGTTATTCCCGACCTCATAGTAGAGAGGGTCGGCGAGAAGTTTGTTATATCTTTAAACGAACGTAACGTTCCCCGGCTGAGAATCAGCAAAGCGTACCGGGATGAATTGACAAGTAACCGGAAGATAAGCAATGAAACGAAGGATTTTATCAAAGGGCGCCTCAAGAACGCCAAATGGCTTATCCAGACTATCGAACAGCGTCGGCGTACGATGATCAAGGTTATGGAATGTATAGTGGATAAACAGAGAAGGTTTTTTGAAAAGGGGGTAATCGCCCTCAAACCCTTGACGCTTCAGCAAGTCGCCGTTGAAATTGATATGCATGAATCTACTGTGAGCCGTGTGACGACAAACAAATATGTTCAGACACCGAGAGGCGTCTATGAACTGAAATTCTTTTTCAGTGCAAAACTCAGCACTAAATCGGGAAAGAACATTTCATCCAGAAGTGCCAAGTTGAGGATAGAGAAGATAATAAATAATGAGAATGTAAAGAAACCCTTGAGTGATCAGAAAATTGCTGATATTTTGAAAAATGAAGGGTTGGTTATAGCCCGCAGAACTGTTGCTAAATACAGAGAACAGCTGGGCATTTTGCCAGCGAGACACAGGAAAGAGTATTGAGGTTGATTTTTCGACGGGGCTAAGATAGATAAATGACATTTTCTACTAATGATCGACGCTCCAGAAGATTGCCGTCCTGGTTAAAGAGGAAGATCCCTCTTTTAGATGAGTGTTCTGATGTTGAACGCGTGATAAGGAAAAAGGGACTTCACACTATCTGCCGTGAAGGACGTTGTCCGAATAGAGCGGAATGTTACTCGAAAAATAAAGTTACGTTTCTGATACTCGGGGATATTTGTACAAGGAACTGTTTGTTTTGTGATGTCAAGAACGGCCAGCCTGGTGCGCCCGATCTAAGTGAAGCTGATAGAATAGTTGAGGCAGTTCAACAGCTGGGGTTGACTCATGTTATTATAACTTCTGTTACCAGGGACGATCTTCCGGACGGCGGAAGCCGTTTTTATTCCAATGTTGTAAGGAAACTCAAGGAGTTGGATCCCCCTCCGCTGATAGAACTTCTTATACCGGACTTTAATGGCAACACAGATGATTTAAGGACGGTTCTTGATTCAAACCCTGATATTATTTCTCATAACATCGAAACAGTTAGAACTGTTTTCAGAAGCGTGAGAAAAGGAGCTGATTACGATAGGTCCATTTCGATACTTTCAACGGTAAAGAATTGGAGGAGGGAGGTAATGACAAAATCAGCGTTAATGCTTGGTTTGGGAGAATCGGTTGATGAAGTTCTTGAAACGATGACTGAGCTCAGAGAAGCGGAGTGTGATTTTCTCGCGATTGGGCAGTATCTCCGTCCGGGAATAAAGCAGATTCCTGTTGAGGAATTTATTCATCCCGAGAAATTCCTCTGGTATGAGAAAAAGGGATATGAAATGGGTTTTCTGGAAGTAACAGCAGGACCTTTAGTTAGAAGTTCTTATCAGGAGAATAAGATCAGTAGATTTAGAAAAAGTGCAGTGGTAGAGCCGGACGAATGACGCGAGGAGGAAATTGATATGAAGTTAACTACAACATCAAGGCATTTCAAGGCAAGTCCCGAGCTTATTGAGCATATAGAAGTAAAAATGAGAAAACTTAAACGCTATTTCGAGAATATTCTGTATGTCGATGTGATAATGTCTGTAGAGAAAGTACGTCATATTGCAGAAGTGAATCTCCACGTTCAGGGGCATAATTTTACCGCGGTGGAAGAATCTGATAATATGTTCTTTTCAATAGATAAATGCGCGAAGGATCTTGAAAGGCAGATAAAAAAATATAGAGGGAAACTACAGTCCCGTCATAAAAACCATAAACGGAGTAAGCGGGAACAATATCCGCGTGAATATATAATCAGCGCCGGGAGTGTTGAAAGTGAAAACGGTGTTGAAATGATCGAAGAGGCCGCTTATGAACTGGATAACATGAATGTTGAAGAAGCGATCAAGGCCATGAAGAAACAGAAAAAGGAATTCTTCTTCTTCGATAATTCAGAGTCGGGTGACCCGAGTTTTGTTTACAGACGGTCTGACGGCAATTACGGCGTAATTAAATTGTAGTTAATCAACAGATAATTCTGGCCGGGAAAAGATATTGACTGGATCTGAAAAGAATTACAAGGTAAATGAATTTTACGAAGATAACAAAGAGGAATTCTCATTTGAGATTCTAACCTCTGGTCTTGACAGCCCTCTGGACATAACATGTTCTGATCTCTACCGCCCGGCTTTCGTTCTCACCGGATTTATGGAGAATTATCTTCATAACAGAATCCAGATCATAGGTGAAACTGAGGTGCTCTATATTCGTTCTCTCACCCCCGGTCAGAGGGAGGATGCTTTCGACAGGCTTTTTTCAAAACCTCTCTGCTGCATCATTATAACAAAGAAGCTGGATATGTCGGATCTATTCATCGAGAAGGCCAAAGAAGCTTCAGTGCCTGTTTTGAGGACAGATTGGGAAACCACGATCTTCATGTACACCCTGAGGGAAGTTCTGAATTTCTACTTTGCTCCAAGAACTATAATTCACGGATCACTTGTTGACGTTTATGGTGTAGGTTTGTTGTTTTCAGGCCCCAGCGGGATAGGCAAAAGCGAAATTGTTCTCGACCTTGTTGAGCGAGGACACAGGCTTGTCGCCGATGATGTTGTTGAAATAATCAAGAAGGGGGATGTGGTTATCGGAAGAGGCAGAGAACATCTGAGACATTTTATGGAGGTCAGGGGTGTAGGAATTATAAATATTATGGATGTGTTCGGTATCAGGGCGATTAGAATACAGAAGCGTATAGAGGTAGTAGTTCAACTCAGGGAATGGGATCCTTCCAAGGATTGGGACAGGCACGGCCTTGATGAGAAATCCACAGATATACTTGGGACTAAAGTTACAAAACTGTTAATTCCTATATTTCCGGGAAAGAATATCACAGTTATCTCCGAGACTATTGCCTTAAATCATATGCTTAAAATATACGGTTTTGATGCCGCTAAAAAACTCGATAACAATCTTTTTGATTTGATGGAAAGCAGAAAAAGAACTCAGAGATATCTCAGGAATGATACAGAATGAGCGATGCGAGAATTAGAACAGCCGGAATTGTTGTTACTCACGGAAAGTTAGCGGAGGAACTGATCAGGACAATTGAGAGTATTCTGGGGGAGGTGGGGGATCTCTATCCCGTCTGCAGCGAAAATTACGTTGATACTATGATTGTAAAGAAAATAAGAGAGATAATTGAAACATATAAAGAGGGACATGTTGTCTTATTCGCGGATTATTCAGGAGGATCCTGTTTCCTTAATTGTATTAGAGCAAAAGTCGGCGTGAAGGGTGTAAAGTTGATCAGCGGAGTTAATTTACCTGTTCTTCTGGACTTTGTGACTAAAAGAGGTTTGATGGATTATAATGAGATGACAGACCATCTGGTCAAAAGGGGTAGAGATAGTATCAGCAGCACGTCATAGAAATTAATTATTTTAATTTATTCTGTATAATATAAATTTCTTTTAAACATTCTATTGCGGAAAGGTATTTAACGGGTGCTGGTTCTAGTCAGAGTAGACGACAGGTTGATTCACGCGCAAGTTGTTATTGGATGGAAAGAAGAATGTCGCCCCGACAGGATAATTCTCGCTGATGATAATGTGGCCGCCAATGAATTCGAGAAGAATCTATATATTTCAGCTGCTTCTGCCGACACAAAGGTCTCTGTGATCCCGCTGAAAGATGCGGCGGAAAGGATTAAGAGGGGGGTTTACGACAGAGATAGGGTTATACTTCTTGTCAGGTCGCCCGAGCAGGCGCTTCGCCTTTATGAGTATGGTGTTGTGTTCGATGAATTAAATATCGGCGGCATGCATTATATGGAGGGCAGGAAGAAGGTGATGGAGGACTTTTATATCAGCGATGAAGAGAAATCGATACTCCGGGAGCTTGTAAAAAAGAGTGTTGTATTGGAAGCCAGAGCTCTTCCCGGCGATGAAAAAGTTATAATTAATTCAAAAATTGTCTAGAACAGAACAGTGAATATGAATAATAAAGTAATATTTTCTTTTGGGATTCATAACCACCAGCCTGTAGGGAATTTCGATCATGTAATTGAGGATGCCTATCAGAAGGCCTATTTCCCATTTGTTGAAGTGATGAATGAATTCCCTGATATTCCCTTCGCGCTTCATAACAGCGGAATTCTATGGGACTGGATTTCCAGAAACCACAAGGAATATCTTGAAATTATCCGCGGGATGACAGGGCGTTCCCAGCTTGAGATTCTTTCGGCGGGATATTATGAACCGATTTTGTCTATTATTCCCGAAAAGGACCAGATAGGCCAGCTTTCGATGATGAACAAATTCATTACGAATAAATTGAGTTGCAAAGCAAGAGGATGCTGGCTGACTGAAAGAATATGGGAACCTCACATGCCGGATATTCTTAAGGAGGCGGGGCTTGAGTTCGTTGTTGTTGACGACGCCCATTTTAAATCAATTGGGCTTAAAGATTCTGAAATAAGAACTTTCTTCTATACTGAAGAAAATGGATCGTATGTCAAAGTTTTCCCTATTGATAAAAAATTAAGATATCTGGTTCCTTTCAGTAGCCCCGAGGAGACTGTTTCATATATGCGTGAAATTGCTGAAGACCGTCAGAACAAAGACAAAATAATTGTTCTGGCAGATGACGGTGAGAAGTTCGGTGTCTGGCCGGGGACTCATTCTCTCTGCTATCAGCAGGGATGGCTTCGCCGTTTCTGCGCTATCCTCGAGGAGAACAGAGATTGGCTGCGGATGATGAATTTTTCGGATATTATCGACGAGTTCACTCCATCCGGAATTGTCTATATTCCGACTGCCTCATATAGTGAGATGATGGAGTGGGCGCTTCCTCTTTCAGTTCAGATTAAGCATAAAAAAGCCCGTGAGGTCCTGTCCTCTGATCCCGAAATCGATGAACCGGCGGATCTTATCAAGGGGGGATTCTGGAGAAACTTTCTCGTTAAATATGAGGAAAGCAACTGGATGCACAAGAGGATGCTCTCGGTGAGTGCTTTAGTGGAAAGATGTGGAAAGGAAACAGGGTATAACGAAACCTGGAATGAGGCTAGAAATCATCTGTATCAGGCTCAATGTAATTGCGCCTATTGGCACGGTCTTTTTGGAGGGCTTTATCTTCCGCATTTGCGAAGCGCCATTTTTCAGCATCTTATCAGGGCTGAAACAATTGTTGAAAACAGGGTTAATGAAAGAGATGAATATCTGAACTATTCAGCAGAGGATATTGACGGCGATGGAATCGAAGAAGTTTCGATCTCTTCTCCTTTAATGAAATTGATATTCAAGTCGAAGGGAGCTTCTCTCAGAGAATTCGATATTTTTGATCCGGCTTTTAATCTGACAGACATTCTCCGGAGGCGGGAGGAGATATACCACAGGAAAATTCCCGGTATTGCAGCTGATAAACCCGGCAGAACTGCCAGCATTCATGAAATCGATTTTGCCAAGGAGGACGGTCTTGATTCATTTCTTATATACGATTCATATCAGCGGATGTCACTAAGCGACCATTTTATAGAAGGTGATGTCGGGATAGATTCTTTCGCCCGTTCTTCGTACCGTGAATGTGGAGGTTTTACCGACGCCGAATTTTCCCACCGTATAATCGGAAATAATGAAGAAAAATCCTTGCTCTTCAGCGGGCGCGGAGAAGTGAGTTTAGACAATAGAGAATCTGAAATCAGGATCGATAAGCTTATTTCTGTTCCTGAATCATCCGCGGAGTTTAAAGCGGATTATTCACTTTCCTGTGAGAGTGGAGGGGCTAAAGGTTTTTTCGCGGTAGAAAATGTTTTTTCGCTCCTTGCCGGGAACGCGCCTGACAGGTATTTCAGTTTTCAGGGCAGGAGTATTAATAAGAAGAACCTGGCGTCGACCGGGGAGGAAAAAGATGTTGATACTGTTTCACTAATCGATGAATGGCTTAATATAAAGATAGATTTACAATTTAAACCTCTGGCAAAGGTCTGGAGATTTCCAATAGAGACGGTCTCGAATTCTGAATCAGGATATGAATCGATATATCAGGGTTCTGTTATCGCGGCTGTATGGCCTCTTGATATAAAGAAAGGGGAAAAAAGTAATATGGAGATAGTTGTAAGTGTCAGAAGGTTTAAAGATTGAAGGGGGCGATTTGGCGGAGCTTAGTCTTATAATTCCTGTTTCTATTCTCGGCGGAGCTCTGTGCGTTGATTTTAGAACTTCATTAAGATTGATGGTATCACAGCCCGTGTGCGGAGGTTTATTAACCGGATTGATTCTGGGAGAACCGTTTAACGGGTTGCTCGCGGGCACTCTTATTCAGATAATGTTTCTGGGTAATTTTTTTGTCAGAGGATCTAAGACACTTGATCTTCCCGTCGCCGGTGTTGTATCGGCCGCGCTGTACGTTCTCGTCGATATCAAGCTGGCAGGGGATGTTTCTGTAGCCGCTATTACAATGATATGGGCTCTGTTTTTTGGTTTATCGGCGGGATGGCTGGGGCATTTCATCTACAGAATGATCTATCTTAAATTGTCTGTGGTAGCTGAAGAGGTATCGAAAAAGGCGATGGAAGGGAAATTATACTATCTCTCTTTTATTAACATTTTCATGTTTCTCTTTCATTTTGTTTACGGGTTTGTAGTTCTTATGGTAATCCTGCCTATCGGTTACGAAATAATATTGTACTTCGTCCTCTCCTCCTGGAAGTTATCCGGTTCTCTGGATATCCTCTACATTATTTTACCATTCATAGGTGCGGGTTCTCTTCTCAAGTTGCAGATTATTAAATCTCAGGGGTTCTGGTTTGTATTCGGGTTTCTTATATCGACAGTAGTACTCATCTTTACTTAGGAGGAGCAGTTATTCTCAATTTAAATGTCATATGGAGATTGTTTCTTCTCAAGAATCTGAGAAACGAAAGGTTAAATGACGGACTTGGGTTCTTTTTCACCTTACTCCCCGTATTCAGAAAACTCTCCGCGGGGAATGACAGGATGAAGGATTACGTGAAAAGGCATTTAAATTATTATAATTCCAATTCCGTATTTTCCTCCTGCATTATAGGCGCTGTTCAAAGTATGGAGGAGCGGAGAGCAGAGGGGAAGGAGATTGATACAGCCCGGATAGAGAGTGTAAAAAACACCATGTCGTCAGTAATGGCAGCAAGGGGCGACTATTTCTTTGAAGTTGTTTTATTTCCGTTGACGTTGACAATTGCTTGTATTTTTACTATATACGGATTGTATTTCGGCCCGATCGTTTTTCTGCTTTTATACAACTATTATCATTTTAAGATTAGGATCGGGGGTTATTACAGGGGGTTGAGGTTTGGTAAAGATGTCGGGAATTTAGTTTTAGGATCGTATTTAAAAACCGGCAGGTTTATAGAGGCAGCGGCGGCATTTGTAACAGGTGTATTCACATCGATTGTGTTTACAAGAGGTTACTTTTTCGGAGGTTTCCAGGTTACGGGTGTGGGATTGCTGATAGTTGCCGGGGTTATATGGTTGAGAAGAAAGTACTCGTTCAGGGTCAGTGTTATAGCCGGGTTTATTGTCTCGGTTTTATATATTGTCAGCCGGCAGCTTTTTTAGACTGCCAGAGTTATATGAATTTTGTTTTAACAGAAGTGACCGATAAGATGAAAAAGGCTCAGGTTAAAGTTATTAATGAGAATGGTATTCATCTGCGTTTAGCTGGAGAGCTGGTTAAGAACAGCAACAAGTTCAAATCGGATATACTGATTGAGAAAAACTCCGAACAGATAAATGGAAAGAGTATTTTAAGTGTAGCGAGTCTCGGCGCGGAATACGGTTCCGAATTGACTATAATTGCCAATGGGCAGGATGAGAGTAAAGCGCTGGATTCACTTGTCAAGCTCTTTGAGAGTGGTTTCTCTGAAGGAGAAAAATGATGTTTTCCGCAAGAAATACAGAAAAAGAGATGATTTTTAACGGAATTCCGGTATCACCCGGGATAGCGATAGGGGAGGTCTTTGTAGCAAACCTCGACGAGCTTTCTTTAAGTGACAGCAAGATTGACAGGGGTGAGGTTGAAGAGGAGATTAGAAAGTTCAAACGGGCGCTTAAACAAACCGAGGCGGAGCTGAAGAAGATCAAAGCAAAACTGGCGGCAGATATTGGTGAGGACCACGCGGGAATAATGGATACTCATCTGATGATTCTGGATGATTCTACTATGATAAAAGAAACGGAAGACTATATAAGAACTGAACTGGGGAACGCGGCTTATGCCCTTGATATTGTTCTGAACAAGACCCTTGAATCTTTTGCAAGTATGGATGATCAATATCTAAGTGAGAGGGCTGAGGATATCCATGATGTAAAGAGACGTATTATACGCAATCTGCTGGGGCAGGCTCAGGAAGGTCTCAAAGATCTCAGGCGGAAAGCTGTTGTAGTCGCGAAAAATCTTACCCCTTCCGATACCGTGGGATTTGACAGGAAATATGTCCAGGCATTTGTTTCTGATAGAGGGGGCAGCACTTCTCACGCGGCTATCATAGCAAGATCTCATGGAATACCGGCTGTAGTAGGTTTGGAGGATTTTACTCACAAGGTGCGTCCATACGATAATATTATCGTTGACGGTATCACGGGGCAGGTTATTCTCCGGCCTGACGAAAGCACCGTTAAGCTTTATAAAGATGCCAGAAGAAGATTCGCGGAAATGGAGAAGGAACTCCTCACTCTGAAGGATTATCCCGCTGTAACTCTGGATGGCCGGGAATTCGAGCTTTCGGGAAATGTTGAGGCTATAGATGAGTTGAAGGATGTTTCCAGTCACGGCGGTAAAGGGGTCGGGCTTTTCAGAACAGAATATTTCTTTATTACACGTTCTTCTCTTCCCAGTGAAGAAATTCAGTATAAATATTACAAAGATGCCGTAAAGCAGATGGCTCCCGAATGTGTGATCTTCAGAACACTGGATATCGGAGGAGATAAGATCGCGGACTGGATAACAAACTTTGATGAAGCGAACCCCTTTATGGGTTGGAGGGGTATCCGATTCACCCTTTCTCGAAAAGACATTTTCAGATCACAGCTGAGAGCTATCTACAGAGCTTCAGTCCACGGAAAACTTAAGATAATGTTTCCAATGATATCGGTTGTCGAGGAAGTGAGGGCCGCGAAGCAGATATGCGATGAGGTAAAAGAAGATTTACTTAAACAGCGTTATAAAATTAACGAAGATGTTGAAATAGGAGTGATGATAGAAACTCCATCGGCGGTGGCATTAGCTTCACATATTGCCAGAGAAGTTGATTTCTTCAGTATAGGGTCGAATGATCTTGTTCAGTATTCTCTGGCAGTTGACAGGGGAAACAGCAGGATCTCATATTTATACGATCCCCTTCATCCGGTCATCATACAGTTTATACGCGATACGGTGAAGGCTGCCAGGGAAGAAGGGATAAAGGTTGGGTTATGCGGGGAAATGGCCGTAAGTGAAGGAGTATTAGGTGTATTGCCGCTGATCGGTATGGGGCTTGATGAAATCAGTGCTCCTTCTTACCTTATACCTGAAATAAAGAAGATTATCAGGTCGGTGACTTATGATGAAACTCGCTCTCTAGTGAAGAAGATATTGAAACTTTCAACTCCACATGAAGTAAGGGAGCTGCTCAGCAAGTTTATAAAGGAGAAAAGATCGGAATTAACAGAGTTTATCCCTAAAGTTGCCCTCGATAAGTAAACATGCTGTCGGTAGAACGTAATGAATACAAAAGACAGATTTAAGAAATATGACAGATCCGGAATGCTGGATAATATTCTCTCGCTGCCGGATCATATCCGAGAGGGATGGAAGATGTCCGGGGATTTTATTCTCCCCCGCCCCTCAGCCCCCAACCCGCTGGTTATCTGCGGTATGGGCGGGTCGGCAATTGGCGCTTTCCTGATCCGGGATCTAATCAAAAGAGAATGCGACTTTCCCATACAGGTTCAAAGAGGATATTTACTGCCCCCTCATGTCGGATCTGACGCGACTGTTATATGTATCAGCTACAGCGGAAATACTCAGGAGGTATTGAAGCTGTTTGTCGATGCCGCGGAACGTGGTTGTAATACAGGGGTAATTACTTCAGGGGGAGATCTGGCCGGAGAAGCGGCCAGTCGGAATGTCAGCATGATGAAGATTCGGGAAGGGCTTCCACCGAGGGCGGCAATTGGTCTGCTTTTTACCACACTGCTCCATTTAATGGTTAACTGGGGGGTATATGAGATCACCGAAAAAGAATTAAAACTTCTTGCGGAAAAAATAGAATTTGTAATAAAAAAACTCGCTCCGGTGAATAATACGAGAGATAACCTGGCGTTTGGATTATCAAAAAAATTATGTGACAGGATACCTGTTATTTACGCTGGAGACGGACTGCTTGAGGGGATATCATACAGATGGAAGTGTCAGTTTAATGAAAATAGTAAGATTGCAGCGTACTCGAATATATTCCCTGAGCTTGCGCACAATGAAGTTATGGGATGGGAATCTTCCGGGGAGATAATGAAGAACCTGTTTTTTATTTTTTTAACCGATTGTGATGATCACCCCGGTGTACGGAAACGTATGGAGGCGTCTTATTCAATGCTTGCAAAATCGGCCGCGGAAGCGGTAATGATAGGCAGCAGCTGGTATGGAGATGATTCTCCGGGCAGACTTGAACGTCTTATTTCCATGCTGGCGCTGGGTGACTTTTTAAGTGTTTATCTTGCTGTAAGAATCGGTGTTGATCCGACACCGGTTCAGAATATAGAAAAAATAAAAAAATTTTTAAAGATGGGAGAATTATGAAAGCGGTTATCCCCGTTGCGGGAATAGGAAAGCGCCTTCGTCCTCATACACACGCGGTTCCCAAGGCTCTTATCAGTGTAGCCGGACGTCCGATCCTGGGACATATAATCGATCATCTTCTGGATGTTGGAGTTACGGAACTTATCCCTATTATTGGATACAAGGGAGAGATGATACGTGAATATATTACAGGCGAGTACGATATTAAAACTAATTTCGTTGTTCAGGAAGAACAGAAGGGTATTGCTCACGCCGTAAATCTCACGAGGCAGTACGCCGATAACTCTGAATTGATAATTATCCTGGGAGATACGATAATAGAGGCTGATTTTTCAAAAATACCTCTGGAGGGGGATTATGTTCTTGGCGTGAGGGAAGTTGACGATCCATCGCGTTTCGGGATTGCTGAAATATCTGATGGAATAATAACCGGCATAGAGGAAAAACCGGAAAAGCCGAAAAGTAATCTCGCTATTGTGGGACTTTATTATTTCAAAGATTCAGCGGGGCTTTACAGAGCCTGCCGGGCCATTATAGATAAAGATATCAAAACCAAAGGTGAGTATCAGATAACGGACGCTCTAGCCCTTATGATTGACGAAGGCGAGCAGTTCAAACCGTACCGGATTGGCGATTGGTATGACTGCGGTAAGATAGAGACACTGCTGGCAACAAACCGCACACTGCTGGAAAAAGCTGATAATAAAGAGAAAAGGGAAGGATCGATAATTGTTCCTCCATGCTGGATTGACGAGAGCTGTAAGATCGAAAAATCAATAATAGGGCCGTATGTTTCTATTTCGCCGGATTGTGAGATTACTAACTCGCTGGTAGAAAATTCAATATTGAATGCCGGCTGCCGTCTTCAGGATATTATTTTATCAGACAGTGTTGTCGGTTCTATGGCAGAGGTCTCAGGAAACAGGAAGTGTGTTAATATTGGAAATAATTCCGGTATAGATTTGAAGAAATAGTTAGTGGATTAGTAATAGAGGCAGAGCGAATTTCAGATTGCGTGTCTAATCAGCTGCTGTCAGTTTAATTCTAACCCTAGAAATGAGTTAAGATTGAATAGATTTAAATAAGAACCTTTTACAACCGGGAGGATATAATGAGCGGAAGCAGACATCTATTCACATCAGAATCTGTAACAGAAGGGCATCCGGACAAGGTTGCCGACCAGATATCAGACGGAATTCTCGATGCCATTCTTGATCAGGACCCTGACGGGAGAGTAGCTTGCGAAACACTTGTAACTACCGGCATGGCCTTTTTGAGCGGCGAAATTCACACTGAGAAAGCCTATATCGATATCCCCAGAATAGTTAGAGAAATAGTCAGGGATATAGGTTACACAAAGCCGGAACTTGGTTTCGCTTACCAGACGTCAGGAGTTGTGACCTCAATCGAAGAGCAATCTGAGGATATAGCTCAGGGTGTGGATACCGGCGGCGCGGGTGATCAGGGAATGATGTTCGGATACGCCTGCAGGCAGACCGATGTTCTTATGCCCCTTCCTATTCAGATAGCGCATATGCTCGTAAGGAAGGTCTCGGAGGTAAGAAGAGACGGCACCCTTGATTATCTGATGCCCGACGGAAAATCACAGGTAACAATTGAATTTAAGGATAAAGTTCCAAGAAGGATAGATACTGTTCTTATCTCTGTGCAGCACGACGAAGATGTTACGATCCCTAAAATGAAGGATGACCTTGAGAAATTTGTAATAAAACCGGTTCTTTCGAAGTTTGACGTAAAGAAAGATGATTATAAAATCAAGGTTAATCCAACGGGAATCTTCGTGAAGGGTGGCCCAATGGCTGATACCGGATTAACGGGAAGAAAAATAATCGTTGATACTTACGGCGGATTCGGAAGCCACGGCGGCGGAGCTTTCTCCGGAAAGGATCCGACGAAGGTTGACAGATCGGCATCGTACGCTGCCAGGCATGTCGCGAAGAATATCGTGGGAGCGGACCTCGCGGATGAATGTGAAGTACAGCTGGCATACGCTATAGGGGAGAAAGACCCCGTCTCTGTGATGGTTAATACATACGGAACCGGTAAAATCGATGATGAGAAACTTGGGGGCATTGTTTCTGATCTTTTTGATCTTACTCCGGCCGGTATTATAGAACGGTTGAACCTGAAAAGGCCCATTTACAGAAAAACCGCGGCATTCGGGCATTTCGGCCGTAAAGACGAGGATTTTACATGGGAGAAGCTTGATTTTGTCGATAAATTGAAATCAAGAATTTAAAACATCTAAATACATTCAGTTTGGAAAGGACTTTTTATGAAATACGATTGCAAGGATCTCAAACTTGCCCCGGCAGGCAAGGAAAGGATTGCATGGGCTGACAGCAACATGCCGGTTCTGAGCATGATTCGTGAGCGATTTGAAAAAGAGAAGCCGTTAGAAGGAATTAGAATTTCAGCCTGTCTCCACGTTACAACAGAGACGGCGAACCTGATGCGTACCCTCAAAGCCGGCGGTGCCGAAGCCTCTCTGTGCGCGTCAAATCCTCTCAGCACGCAGGATGATGTAGCAGCTTCTCTTGTAGAGGATTACGGGATTTCCGTCTTTGCCGTACACGGTGAAGATAACGTCAAATATTACGATCATATTAATTCAGTGCTTGACGAAAAGCCGCACATTACAATGGATGACGGCGCTGATCTTGTCAGCACTCTTCACAAGGATAGGCGTGAACTTCTTGAGAACATTATAGGCGGTTCCGAAGAGACTACTACGGGTGTCATAAGATTGAGAAGTATGCAGGCGGACAACGTTCTTGCATATCCTATAATCGCCGTTAATGACGCTCTCACAAAGCACTTTTTTGATAACCGGTATGGAACAGGACAAAGTACCGTAGACGGCATTATAAGAGCGACAAACATTCTCCTTGCCGGGACTGATTTCGTCGTTTTCGGTTACGGATGGTGCGGAAGAGGAGTGGCAATGAGAGCTCGGGGGATGGGCGCTAAAGTATCAATCGTTGAAGTTGATCCTGTAAAGGCGCTTGAAGCTGTAATGGACGGATTCAATGTCGTGCCGTCGATGGAGGCCGCGGAATACGGGGATATCTTTGTGACCCTTACCGGTGATATCTCGGTGATCCGTCTCGAGCATTTCAAGAAGATGAAGGACGGAGCTATTGTAGCTAATTCAGGGCATTTTAATGTTGAAATAGATCTGGATGATCTGGCTGAAAATGCCACAGATAAAAAGAGGATACGCGAAGATCTTCAGCAGTACACTATGGCTGACGGGAAGAGGATAAACGTTCTCGCGGAAGGACGGCTTATAAATCTCGCGGCCGCTGAGGGGCATCCGGCTTCAGTGATGGATATGAGTTTTGCCAATCAGTCACTTTCCGCTGAGTATC
This sequence comes from uncultured bacterium, assembly GCA_964554125.1. Classification (GTDB taxonomy): domain Bacteria; phylum Krumholzibacteriota; class Krumholzibacteriia; order Krumholzibacteriales; family WJIX01; genus JAGHBT01. The sequence goes on from CAZKNG010000012.1 coordinate 22,149, forward strand.
TTACCAAGGTTGATAAAAAGCTGGAAAACAGGGTCTATCCCGTACCCGAGGATATTGACAGAAATATCGCGGAACTGAAACTAGACGCTCTCGGATGCGGTATAGATGAATTGACCTCAAAACAGAAGAAATATCTTTCCAGCTGGAAATTTGGAACCTGAGCTACTCCAGGATGGAGAATCTTACACTTTTGTGAATAGTTTCTCTAGTCTGCCTGTCCATTACACTGACTGTGAGTTCAAACGTTCCGTTCCAGAGGTTATCAGTGGCGATTTCGAGTCTCTGTAATTGAGTTGACCCTTTCCCTTTTCTTTCGAATTTGGAGGAGATAACAGTAGGCACTTCTTCCAGTATAGGGCCTTTCCGCCTTTTACCCAGCGGAGTTATTTTATAATCTACTGAATAGAAGGCCAGATCATCACTGTCTGTGTCCAGGCCGTAAATTTCGAAATAAAATGTGAGCGGGTAAGGGATTCTGTAGGCGTGCAGCGGGTGTGGAATGATCTGCAAATCTCCCCTTGTGAATTTTGTTTGATTATTTGCTTTTCTTATAACAGATGCCAGCTGGATATCACTCATAGCCAGACGGTTATCCATCGGATCTATTTGAGCAGTTGTGTTATATACACCTCTGTGGCCTGATGACGTATCTAATGCCTCCAGGCCGATTCGATAATAGCCCGGGGTCAGGTTCATGACTATTTGTCCGGGAAGATGTCCGGGGCCCGAGAATTTACTGGATCCGGATTGAACTACCCTTATCGTGTCATTCCCGGAGTTGACCTTTTCCATATTTATATTTCTGACAACAGCACTGAGCAGAACTTCACCCGTCAATTTCCCCTCTTTCTTTATGAAGCGTATCTCATTGGAGGGAATTTCAAAGTTAATTTTAGTTTCTACGGAATTTGTCCCATCTTTGAATTTTATTATATCGAAATAGAGGGGAAGCTTTTCCTGATTTACTTCGAAAGAGTAGATTGTAGGGTGTTCCTTAAGATATTTATGGAAATTACGTTTTGATTTGATCATTTTGCGATTTTCAATCGCAGCGATAAGATCCCTTGCTTTCTTAGCCCTGATATCCTGATCGGCTATATAGTCAATATTGTCCGGATTAAATTCACTCACATTAACTACATCTTCCGGCCTTGCGTACATTAATTCCTCAATACTTCTCTGGTTGTAAAATTGTTCCATCCTTCGGAGTCTGTCCAGGGTTTGCCTGGAACTTTCTCCGTAATGTTCGATTGCGTAAATGAACACGCCATTGAGGTTAAAATTCTGGAAGGGAATCAGCATATCCAGTTTCTTGTAATACCATATTTCACCGGGAGGGGTCATTCTATAGAATCCCACTTCACCGGGTACTTTTGTTCTGCTCGAGGGCATTCCGAACCGTATTAATGTTTCCCCTCTTTTATCCCAGCCCGGCGGTTTTTCCATTCCGAAAAGCTTTCTGGCCAGTTCGACTCTGGCTTCATGTTCTATTTTACGTTCGTTTTTTTCAGTTGTGGGAGTAGGATCTTTGTATATCCAGAACCTTTTCCTCCACCTTGTTCTGCCCGCGACACTTTCTATAGAGAGGAATTCTTTCTTCTGGTATTTATTAAATAAATACTGCAGCCCGTAGTAGATCTCTTTTTCGAACGGCGCGAGGCGTTCTATCAATTTGTTTTCTCCGTCGAAATCCTCGGCGGCCGCGGTATTAGAGATGGAGATAGAGAGTAAAATAACGGCTGTTGCTATTATGACATTTTTCTGCTTCATTTTATCCTTACCATCCCGTAGTTACTGAGTAGTTATAAAATATAGAATTTTAGAGGATTTTGCAAAGATATATAGCCGGATTGCTTCCGGTTTATCATAATCATATTTAAAAGAGAAAAATGTTTACTCTGATTTTCCGGAGATTCAAGGTTAATTCAGCAAGCGGTATTCACCGGTCTTTACACTTCTCGCGATGGTTATTTATTTGCTTTATAGAGTAAGAAGATTCCCAGCACGAGGAATATAATGTTTCCGGCCCACGCGGCTATGAAAGGATGTATTACGCCGCTCTTACCCAAGGCTTGACCCAGTCTGAGTATTCCGTAGTAGGAGAAGCTGATGAGCAGCGTCAATCCAAAACCGGTAGCCATAGAGGGTTTTCTTTTACTGGCTGAAAGGGCAATGCCGATTATAGTAAACAATAGACTTGTAAAGGGGAAACTGAACTTGAAATAAAGATCTACTCTGTATTTATTGAACGATCCTCCCTGGCGTCTGATCTTGTCGATATATTTTCTAAGCTGAACGAAATTCATTTCTTCGGGTTCCATCTCTTCCTTTTTCAGGTCGTTCGGTTTTACATCGAGCCTGGGCATCGGCAGGCGGCTGAATTGCTTTGTCGTTTCCTCATTATCTGAGAAAGCTCTTAAGACCCCGTCTATGAATATCCATTCTGATCCGTTCCAGAATCCTTTCTTGGCGTCTATCCTGGTTTTCAAATGCGGACCTTCATATTCCTGTACAATCAAATTCGTCAGGGCTTTCATTTTCGTGTCGTATTTTTCAGCGTAGTATGTCATTCCGTTCTTACCCTGATAATGAATATTGTTTTTGAACCTTGAAGAGCTTCTGTTTTTACTTTTTTGTATATCAACGCGCATTATCTCTTCCGCTCTGTGGTTAGACCGGGGCACGACAATTTCACTGAAAGCTATTGAAAAAACAGATATCAGGAATGCCGAAATTATCAGCGGCATTGCTAATCGTATAAGCGGAATACCTGAGGAAATAAGAGCTGTCAGTTCATTATCCCGCGATATTTTTCCAAGTGAAAAGACCGTGCCGAGAAGAACCGCCACGGGGAGAACGAGCAGGATTATCCACGGTGCTTCAAAAAAGTAATAAGAGACTATTTGTATGATACTGGCAGTGTGATCGATGAATTCGTCAATTTTCTCATTGAAATCAACAGTTATGTAGATAATCGTAAAGGCCAGCAGACCCAATAAGATATTTTTCCAGAATGATGACAGAATATATTTGTCATGAATTTTCATTGTTATTATTCCAGTTTATGGATATCAGGCACAGCGCAAATCAAAATTATAATATAGCTTTTTTCCTCTTTTTACGCCACTGTTTCAGAAGATGGATCTTTTCCCAGTTGATGGTTTTTGATTCATTTACAACCATATGAATAAGCCCTATTGATATCGCGGTGAAAATAATATTCGGCAGCCACATTGCCAGCCAGGGGGCAAGGTACTGCCTGTCGGCGAGTTTTTCCCCTCCAATCAGGAAAATGTAGTATATTACAAAGAACAGTAAACTGAATCCAATAGCCATTGTTATACCCTTTTTCCCCGATAAAAGGGCCAGCGGAGCGCCGATGAGAATGAAAATCGTGCAGCTGAAAGCAATAGAGTATTTCTTGTGTATTTCAACTTTATAACGCGCAATCTGGCTCCGTTTTGCTTCCATAATCTTGATTTCATTCTTTATCTTCTTTAGAATCTTCTGGATTGAACTGATAGTCCTGGAGCGGTTTTCTTTATCAGACCCGGAGTATATTTCAATGCCTCTAATCCTTCTTGAAATACCGGTTGAGGCCGAGTCTGATATTTGCGGGAAGATATTGTTAAATGTATTCTGGATAGGCTTCAGCGCTGTTTTGTTCATTCTAGTCAGACTTCTGTCAATCTCTGTGTTTATTTCTCTTATCCTCGCTTTCATCATAGCTATATTCATTTCTCTGTCGCCGCGGTAATTTCGTTTTGTTCTGTTGAGATCTCTATCTGAATCCTGAATGCTGAGAGTATAATGTTCGAAATGGGTCTTACGATATGTAGATACATCGTCCGGATTGGGCATCTTGTGTATTTCTCCGTTTTCGAGCTCGAACTGAAGTAGATTCTTTCTCTTGATATATTTCATCTTCCCCTTTTCGGCGACAGTAATAACGGGGATTCCTTCCTTGTTCAACTGGAATATCTGCACCCCCTTTATCGTTCCGGTTTTATCGTTCTTTTCCTGGATGAGAAGTGTGTAATCTTCGATTGATTCACAAAAAATATTTTCTTTAATATTCATAGTTGGTTTCATTTTTCCGATATCGATCATCAAACCGAGCAATTTGTGGTTACTTTCAGGGAGTATATAATTGTTGAAATATACAAGTCCTCCGGTAAGTATCAGCGAAGCTATAAGTACGGGCAGAATTATTCTGTATAGAGAAATACCGCTGGATTTCATCGCGGTTATTTCATTATCTGAGGCTAACTGCCCGAATGCCATCAATGTAGCCGGCATGACCGACATTGGTATAATTAATGCGAACATATGTCCTAAACTGAGTATGAAGAACTCCATCGCTACCAGGAAATTAATCCCTTTGCCGATGAAAAGATCGAGATAACGGTAGAGAAAGTCCATTATGAAGATAAAGGTGATTATAGAAAATCCGAAGAGGTATGGAGTGATATGGTTTTTAAGTACGTATTTATCTATTGTATTCATTTTCATATAGTTACACGGTTCAGTAAAAAGCTGTTAATTTTTGTTTCTGAAAATTGATAAAGGGGTTTTAACGGTATAGACGCCCCCTTTTTCGATGATAAAATAAGACCGCCTCTGGGTGTCCATTTTCCACATCGCCGTGACCCGGTCATTTGGCGAGGGTGGAAATATTGTGTGTACTTTTGTGGACAGCACAGGGGTAATCTGTATTCATTTATGGACACTGTATCGCCTGCCTTTGATTGTGGGTATGTCCATGATAATTAGTATTGTAAATGTAATCTAACATAATTAGTTCCCGGGATGTAGCTTTTTCTGAACGATTTTGTCTGAGAGTATAAATTGATTCTAATCGATAAATTCAAAATCCATTATAGAGTAAAAAACAGGTCTGTCCCCGTATGGATTCTAACAGTTTCTTTTATTCTGCTTTTTATCTGTCCCTGTGAGCTTGCGGGCCAATCGCTGAAAGTGGATTTGTTCGAAATGCGCAAGAAGACCGAAATCTATTTACACGAAATTGAGAATGGAGAATTGCCCCTTGGTTACATGAAGCTCGGACTCAGCAGGAGAAGATCATTTATTGATGAAGCCTACGACCCCATAAAACTGATCAGAGAATATGATGAAGGGACGGGGCAGTTTTTTGAGTTCAGTGTCCCTAAGGACTACCCATTTATCAGAAGGGAGAGGAGAAAAAGGGGGTATATTTATTATTCTCAGAGATATATGAAAATTCCGGGAATGGATATTGATATTCATTCACTGAAGGAAAGAGCTGAATATTTAGCAGACAGGGCATTCTACGAGGCTTGGAAAGAGAATATTCTGTACAATCTCGGTAGAGAAAGAGAAGAAACTCATAAAGGCGGAATGCTGGATATTGATATTCCGATCGATCTTCCTAAACAGATAGAGTGGTTTATCGGTGAAGGGGAAGAGACGAACCTCTCTATTTCAGGAAGGGAGGAGATTACAGTTGGAGGTGATTCGAGATGGTGCAGTAACTGTCCCCGAACAGAAGGTATGCCGGAACCGCAGAAGTTTCCCGACCTTGATATGAAACAGAAATTGTCAGTCAATCTTCATGGAACTATCGGAGAGAAAATAAAAGTCGCGATAAACCATTCAAGTCAGGGGAGTGGAATGCAGTCTGTCAATCAGGTAAGAGTGCATTATCAGGGGTTTGAGGATGATATCATAAAATTGATTGAAATGGGAGACACCGATATGACTCTCAGGGGAGCCCAGATGATTCGTTATTCGGGATCCGCTAAGGGCTTGTTCGGAGTAAAGGTTAAGGGCCAGGTGGGGCCTGTCGATTTAACCCTGATCGCGAGTAAGGAGAAGGGAGAAACCGCCTCCGGCACATTTTCGTCAGGCGGGGGACAGAGCAGTGAAAACGTGATCGCGGATTACGGCTTTGTAAAACGTCAGTTCTTCTATCTGGAAAATCCCGGCCCCGATTTTTTAAATACCGGCACCGTTTATCCCAAAATTGACGCTAAAGACAGTCTGGAAGTCTTTATCGAACTTAATCCAACGGTTGAGTGGACCGGGGACGAACCGAGGTGTTATCTCGAAGCTTATCCCGATTCGGGAAACGACGGAATCGATACAACAGTTGCGGCCTGGGATTCCTGGTACAGGGTGCTCACTGAAGGTGAGGATTATCAACTGATTCAGGATTATTACAATGAGGATGAAGGGATAAAATATATGGGGATATACCTGCACCGTTCCCTTCCGAACGATAAGGCTCTTGCCGTGAGATATATTAACAGCGAGGGAGATACAATCGGTGATTATGGAGCCGGCTTTGAAAATTACGGAGGAGACAGGCCCCCGGATGATCATTTAACTTATAAGGCGGAGCTGATTTGCCCGCAAAAAGCTGATTTCAGCCCCACGCAATCCGACTTTCCTTCTACCTGGAATATGATGATGAGAAATATATACTCGCTTAATATGAGTAATATCAGTAAAGGAAGCCTGAAAGTAACAATCGAAAGTGTGGAAAAAATACAGGGGAGCAGGGATATTCATGAAGAAACCCAGATCAGCTATCTCCGGATCTTTGGATTGGATCAGTACGATGTAACGGGACAGAAAAATCCCGACGGCAGAGTAGATGACCGGCAGGGTGTTATAGACTACAGTAATGGTTTCTTAATGTTTCCCTGGCATGAACCTTTCAAAACACCTGAACCTGTTTTCAGGAGCTATTTATCAGATTCATTGGCGGCTGTAATTGACACATCTCTAACCCGGAATACGTCTATATACGATGATCTGATAACCAGCAATGAACCTCCGCCGCATTACTACGATATCATAATAGAAGGTTCAAGCGGACAGAAAACGATTCAGCTTAATGCCTTTAATATAATCGAGGGCAGTGAGGTTGTGAGGATAGGAGGTGTGAAATTCTCAAAGGGAAGCGATTATACAATTGATTATATGTCGGGTGTAGTAACTCTAAAGGGAGAGGCTCTCAATACACTTCAGAGTGATCCTGATGCTAAGATCAATATTGACTATCAGAAAGAACCCCTGGTGGGGGGAGGGAAGAGCTCTTTGATAGGGATAGGAGCGAATTACGATATTTCCCCTGACGCGCGTCTGAACGCGGCATTTCTTTACAATTCAAGCGGCGCCAGCCGGTATAAACCGAATCTGGGTGAAGAGCCGAGTAGAAACATGGCGGCTGATATTAACGGGAGTTTTGTCTTCAGACCTTCATGGATGACTTCCCTGGTTAATTTACTGCCGAGAGTCGATACAGATCAGGAAAGTCAATTAAACGTTGGAGGTGAGGTGGCGCTCAGCATCCCTAACCCCAACACCAAAGGAAGCGCCTATGTTGATAATATGGAAGGTATAGAGGATAGTAACAGACTTACTTTAGTTCGTAACGTGTGGAAACCGGCTTCCCCCCCGCTTCATTCGGAAAACCCGAATGACACTCTTGCTCCCGTCCCTCAGGATGTGGAATTTTATTGGTATAATCCCGCGACAACAGATGAACAGGAAGATCTTGTAACAAGTAAAAAGGATCTGAATCCGGAGATTGACGACAGGGAAAACACAAGAGTAACATCACTCTTCCTGAAGACAATTAACACGGATGGAACACCCGAGGATCAATGGAGCGGCATAATGTCAGGGTTTATGGGAGGGCTGGATCTCTCCAACGCTCAGTATCTGGAAATCTGGGTAAATGATTTTACTGAAGATCCGGGCTTAAGAGGCGGGACTGTTCATATTGATTTCGGCGAGATAGATGAGGACTATTATTTGCCGGATGAAAACCTGTTCAATGATGAAAACCCTTATGACTGGACCGCGATGGAAAATGATTTTGGGTTCACGGGGGATAATCAGAACCGTATTTACCCGACCGCGTTTGACGAATCACACTATAATGAGGAAAAAGGGATCTACGAGTGGATAAATTCGCGCGTGAAAAATTCCTATCATGACACTGAAGATTTAAACGGCAATAACAGACTTGACACTAAGAATAATTATTATTCACTGAAGTTTAATCTGGCTGATTCGGCCATGATCGATGTCAAAAGGGATTTTAACGGAATAGAAGGGAATACATCCTGGAGAATGTACCGTATCGATCTGTCAAAAGCGGAGCTGTTTGGAATGAAGCCGCGGCTGGATGCCGTCGAACATATGAGAATATGGGTTGAAAATGTAGACTTACTGCAAACGGGAGGAGATCAGCATACACTGGAACTTGCAGGCCTGAAGTTTGTGGGGAACAAATGGCGCTATGACAATCTTCGTGATTTGAAGGGGGGTATACTGCCGGCCGGTTCCGCTCCGGGGATGAGGGTTAAAGCGGGAACGATGAATAATAAAGACAACCCTTCACTTTACGAGTCTCCGTATGATGTAGAAGAGGAAGAGGGGATTGATATCAGAGAACAGTCTCTTACTTTTGAGGTTGAGAATTTTGCTGACAGCACATCATTTCAGTTTTCAAAAAGATTCTACGGAGACGGGAAAAATTTCGGGCAGTATAAGGGCATCGAATTCTATTATCATCTGGACAGCAAGATAGTAACTGACCCGGCTGACAGCGTGGAGTTCTTTCTCCAGATCGCCTATGACAGTCTCAATTATTACGAAATTGGGGTTCCCATTGATTACCTCACGCCGGTTGGCTGGAATCACGTTTTCGTAAACTTGAGTGACCTGACGAATTTAAAGATCGGGGCGCCCGGTAATTTTGTAGAAGGACTGATTGAGGACAGCCGTTCAACGGGCAAGAAATACTGGGGCAGGCTGAAGGGAAAGCCCACTCTATTCAAAGTTCGCCGTTTTTATGTGGGGCTCAGAAATAGAACAGACGAAGTGATTACTGAAACAAGATTTATGCTGAACGATATAACTTTAACTGATGTGCGGAAAGATATTGATTTCGCGGCGAGAACCAGTTTTTCCGCCAATCTGGGGGGCGGCATTCTCTCCTTGAATGGTAATTGGGAGAAGAGGGGGCCTGAATTCCGGTCCCTTCAGCAGAAGAGGGGAAGCGGAGTCAGCAGAACATCTCTGTCTCTATCGGGAAACAGCAAGCTGGAGCATTTTATTCCAACGGGAGGATTTAATATTCCGGTGTCCTTGCGGTACAACAGCAGTGTTTCAAAACCTAAATATATGACTCAGAGCGATGTGGAGATTGCCGACGATTCTGTACGCGACAGCCTTGAGAGTGCTTCTAGAAGTTATGGGTTTAACCTGAAACTCAGCAGGAACGGATCTTCGAATTTCATCATGAAACATTTCTTCGATAATCTGAATTTAGGTTATAATTATTCTAAAAAATCGAACTACACACCAATTTCAAGTGATACATCCTGGTCTATGAGCGGAACTATGAATTATAATCTTCAGTTCGGGAAAGATAGAACGATCGATTTATTCAACGGGATAAAATGGCGTTACTGGCTTACTAACATATCAATAAATTCAAGGGCAAGCAGAGTTACGAGGAATTCCTATTCAGAGTCCGGCAGAAGACCTTCTACTTACGATTGTAGTTGGTCTAATAATATGTCAATATCCTATGATCCCTTCGAGTCCGTGAAAATAGGTTACCAGAGGAGTGAAACCCGTGATATGGGCGTGGATCATGATTTTCACGGCGTCCCTATCGGGATGCTGAGAAATTTCAATCAGAGTATGTCGCTTGATTTCAGACCTAGAAGCAAAATTCCCATTCTCTCCGAGTTCAATCCCTCGTTTCAATACAAGGCCGGTTATTCTGAAAACCTCAGTGGCGTAAGAAGAGCGGATGACCCTCCCGGAACGAGGAATGTCACCTCTAATAGATCGATAAATATCAATCTCGATTTTGATATCGGCAGTTACGCGAAAGATTTTAAAGGATATATTGAGCATTTCGACGAAAAGAAGGAAGAGACGAAGATTGTCAAATCCGGAGAGAAGGATGAAGAAAAAAGCAAAGTGGATTTTATTATTTTGATAGAGGAGGAATATCTCAGAAGAGATTTGAGTACAGAGGAAAGGAGACTTTTATTTGAATTCGACACTTTTCTCTTAGAAACGGATTCAGAAATAGACTATTTGGAACTTCTTCCCGTAACCCGGCGGAATTCCGGCGGGAGAGTTGAGAAAAAAGGTGAATCCGGAGACGAACCGGGAAAAAATGAAGAAGGCGCCGGGGAAAGTGAAAAGACCGATAAACTGATCATAGTGAAGAAATTTCTCGGTCTGATTGGAAGAGTAAGTCCCGTTAACACCAGGCTCGATCTAACAAAGACGACTTCTTACCAGCACCTTTATGAGCGCGCGGCGGTTGGTTATCAGTTGGGAATAACCGATTACAGCGGAGCTTTGGAAGTAGCGGTGAGGAAGAAAAAGTTCCGGTTTCATTGATAAACAGGCTTTCTCTTAATATGGATACAAAAGTTGAAGTAACTTCTGATATAAATCTCGATATAGGGTACCGTCTAACCGGCGATTTCAAAGAAACAAACGGACGGGAGAGAGAGACCACGGATATGATGTGGCCTAAGATCGGCCTCAGCTGGACAGGCCTCGAAAAATGGGGGATTATAGAAAATCTTATAGAATCCAGCATGCTTAACGTAAATTTCACACGCAGGTTTTCAGTCAGTGAAACCTATGAAAAGACATCTTATAAGGTTTCTCCCAACTGGACTCTCATGTGGGAAAACAGCCTTTATACAACGCTGTCGATGAGTTTTTCCCAGGAAAACAGGAATGTGAAAAATCAGGAGATGTGGGATAGAACATGGGCGGCCAGCATTAACCTTAAATATGATTTCAGCGGCAAGGAGGGATTCGGTTTTCCCCTTCCGTTTATTGGAGGCAAAAAGATCAAATTCAAAAGTAAATTGACTTCGAATCTCAATATATCATATTCTGAGAGGGAAAGTTATAACAATCCCAAAATGTCGACACTGAAGGTTGCGCCGATGTTTACCTATGGATTCAGCCAAACTGTAACCGGGAATTTATCAATGAATTATTCCCGTTCATCGGGCGGAATTTACGGTTATATTCATCAGCAGGTTGGTGTTCATGCGACGGCTAATATTGAATTCTAAATTTTATATTTTCCTGCCGGCATTGCTTTTTGTCTCTTTTGCTGCACTTGGCTGCGGATGCTCCTCATCAGAGTTACCGGAATTCAACGAAGAGAAGGCGTTTGAATTCCTTTTAGATCAATGTGAAATTGGACCACGGGCGCCCGGGACGAAGGAGCATAAGATCCTGCAGAGGTATCTGGTCTCTAAGTTGGAGAAGTTCGGCGGCAATGTTTCAGTGCAGCCCTTTGACGGAGTTTTGACTACAGGCGATACATTGAAGCTGGTAAATATAATAGGAAATTTCAATACCGGCAGCAGAAAAAGAATTCTTTTGGGGGCACATTATGATACCAGGCCCTTCGCGGACCGTGATCCCGATCCCTCAAACCGCGATAAACCGATTATCGGAGCTAATGACGGAGCAAGCGGCGTTGCCGTACTGCTTGAAATCGCGAGGCAGCTGGGAAGGTCAAATCCTCCCATCGGGGTAGATATCGTTTTTTTTGACGGAGAGGATTATGGAAGGGAAGGTGTTTCTGAAGACTATATACTTGGTTCTTCTTATTTTGCTTCTCACATGAAGGGATATCGTCCTTTTTCTGTAATAATAGTTGATATGATTGGCGAGAAAGATGTTGAAATCAGAAAAGAGGGTTTCTCAAGAGCAGTTTCAGCGCGACTTCTCGAAGAAATATATTCAATTGCCAATAGATTGGATATTTCACAATTCATCGATGAGGAGGGAGTTTCAATTCTTGATGATCACCTGCCTTTTATAAAAAAGGGAATACCGGCGGTTGATCTGATAGATTTTGATTATCCATATTGGCATACCCTCGAGGATACCCCCGATAAATGCTCAAAGGAGAGCCTGGGTGCAGTTGGCACTGTTCTTCTCGAATATATCTGGCAGCAGTGATTTTTTATAATCAAGAATGCTTAAGCCCCCGGCCCGGTAGATATCAAAAGGAAAATTAGAAGGCATCTCCTACGGAAATCAAGAAACCATGCCCGCTCGTCTTCCGAGAAGGTTTTGCAATACCAATAGCCGGAAATACAAAGAACGCGAAAAAAAATGGAAAAACTCCAGAAAAATATGAAGTTGCTGTAGAAAGGGGAAGCTCCGGTAAAATTATCCTTGATTTTTAACTGTAATTTGGGTAGTTATTAATAGTAGGTAGATAGGGCGGAAGCGCCCTATTTTGCTTTATTTGAGGGTATTGGTAAATATTAATATGACAGTTGAAAAGAATATAGATGAAATCCTCGCAGAGGAGCTCGGTAATCTGGGATATGAATTGATTAAAACAAATTCTTTCCAGAGGGGTAAACGCCGTATATTACGTATTTTTATAGCTCATCCTGACAGGAGTATTACTATAGATGACTGCGTTGGCGTTTCAAAATCACTCTCTCTTATCCTTGATGAGCTGGACGTCATATCAGGCCCTTATAATCTTGAGGTATCTTCTCCAGGGGTAAAAAGGCCCCTTGTGAAACCTGAACATTTCGAACAGTTCAGAGGGAAAAAGGCGAGAGTTCAGTTTATTAATGATACAGGGAATAAGCAGTCGCTTACCGGGGAGATATCAGGAATAGATGGAAGCTCTGTTGTCTTAAGGTTAAAAGAAGATAATGTCAGGATTGAATTCGAAAATATAACTCGGGCTAATCTTGAAGGTGAGTCTGCCGGTATCGGTAAGGGAAAAAAAGGGAAGAAGAAAAACAGACGGAAGTGAAAAAATTTTGACAGATTCCATTAGCTGGAATACAATGAAACCAGGAACGATGAATTTAAGAAAAGAGGTATTATGAAATCGGAATTCTTCAACGCCTTTTCACAGATGGTACGCGTAAAGAGGATTGACAAAAATGCTCTTATCGAAACTGTCAAAGCAAGTCTTATTTCCGCGGCAAAACGGAAGTTTGGATCTGACGCCGACATTAGAGTTCATATTGATGAAGCCAAGGGCGCTCTTGAAATTAATCGTATATACAAAGTTGTAGAGGAAATTGAATCAGCTGAGACAGAGATAACGCTTGATGAAGCTTTGCAGCTGGATGAGAACGCTGAAATTGGCGGAGAGGTTTCCGAAGAGATGTCTCTCGAGCAATTTGGAAGGAACGCGATACAGACAGCTAAACAGGTTCTTATGCAGCGCGTCCGGGAATCGGAGAGGGAAAGGATCTACGAGGATTATAAAGACAGAGTGGGCAGTATTGTTTCAGGTACGGTCAGGCAGGTGGACAGAGGCAATATCCTCGTTAACCTCGGACGAGCTGAAGCGTATCTTCCTTATGGAGAACAGATAAGGAAAGAAAGGTATAACCAGGGTGATACGATTAGAGCCTGCATCGTTGATGTTGACAAAGATATCAAAGGCCCTCTTATTACGATCTCGAGAACCAGCAGTCAATTCCTAAGAAAGTTGTTCGAACAGGAAGTTCCGGAAATTTTCGATGGGGATGTCGAAATAAAGAGTATCGCGAGAGAACCGGGAGGGAGATCAAAGATTGCAGTTCGTTCCCGGAGTGATAAAGTTGACGCGGTGGGGTCATGCGTTGGGATGAAGGGATCGAGGGTTCAGGCTGTCGTAAATGAATTACACGGTGAAAAGATAGATATAGTTAACTGGAGTGATATTTCTTCCGAATTCGTCTCCCGCGCTCTGGCGCCGGCTAAAGTCAGCGGTTTGCGGTTCAATGAAGCGGAAAAAAAAGTTGTGGTTATTGTTGAAGAAGATCAGCTGTCGCTTGCTATAGGCAGACAGGGTCAGAATGTGAGGCTGGCTTCGAAACTCACCGGATGGGAAATAGATCTGGCTACCGTTAAGGACACAGAAAGAAGAAGCAAGCTTGAGCAGAAACTCTTGATGGATATATCGGAAATGTACGGAGTCACTAAAACACTGTCCAGGAAACTCAAGGATTTCGGAATATTAACCGTTCAGAAACTTCACAGGACACCGGTGGAGGAACTTAAAGAGATAAAAGGAATAGGAGAAAAGACTGCCGATAGCCTCAAGGAGAGAGCCGAGGAGACGATGGAAGAGCTCGATAAAGCACTTGAGGAGCTTATCGAGAAGGAAAAAGAAAAAGATGAGGGCATGGAGGAGAAGCTGTTTGGTGAAAAGGTGTTCGAATCCGATGAAGATAAGGAAAGTATGGCAGTGCCTACCGAGGATGAGTTGTTCGGCAAATCCCGGGAGAAAGAGAAGGGTGAAGTTGAGGAGAAAGAGGAGAATGCCGATGCTCCCGAGACAGACGAAAGTGAAGTCACTGAAGAAAACGATAATGAAACAGATCAGATAGATAGTGAATCTGAAGGAGATTCTGAAAGCCCACTTTTTGAAGAGGCGGAAGATGATACCGGGAAAAAACTTGAGTAATATCTGGAGGGAGTTGAGGTCTATTGACGAAGATTCGAGTTTATGAGCTTGCAAAGAAGTATGGTATATCCAGTCAGGCTTTGATCAAAATTCTTGTCAAAGAGGGTATCGTTGTCAAAAGCCATATGAGCACGGTGGAAGAACGCGCCGAATCTATGCTAAAGAAGCATTTGGGGCAGATTAAGGACGACACGAAAGAGAATGTTAAAAACAAGAATAAACCTAAGAGCCAGGAAAAGGGTAAGAAGAAAGTCAAAAAACCCGGCAAGAAAAGAAAACCTCAGAAGTCAAAAAAACACAAGAAGGAAGCGGATCAGAAAGCCGTTAAAGAGAGTGTCAGAAAAACTCTGGCTAAAATGGAAGTCACCAGAAAATCCAAGAGACGTAAAAGGAAGAAAAAATCAGAAGAGGTCGTGGAAGAGGATAATGTCATTAAACTCCCGGAGTATTCCACACTTTCAGAAGTTGCGCGTCAACTTGATGTAGACCCTACGGAAATTATTAAGAAATGTATGGGTTTTGGTGTGATGGTTACTATCAATCAGCGTCTTGACTCAGATACAATGTCCCTGATCGCCGACGAGTATGACCACGAAATAAAATTCGAAGAAGTAGAACCCCGCGATCTGATTAAGAAAGAGATAAAACAGATAGATCCTGAGCGTATGGTATCTAGAGCTCCCGTTGTAACTATCATGGGGCATGTAGATCACGGAAAAACCTCCCTGCTGGACAATATCTGCAAGAGAAACGTGATCGCCGGAGAGAAGGGCGGAATAACTCAGCATATTGGCGCTTATGAAGTCGAATTGAATAATAAGAAGATATCCTTCATAGACACGCCGGGACACGAAGCGTTTACGGCTATGAGAGCGAGGGGAGCTCAAGTTACTGATATAGTAATTCTTGTGGTAGCCGCAGATGACGGTGTGATGTCTCAAACGGTCGAAGCGATAAACCACGCGAGAGCTGCCGATGTACCTATCGTTATAGCTATAAATAAGATAGATCTTCCAAATGCCTCCGTGGAAAAGGTTAAGCGTGAGCTGCTTGAACATGAGATCGTCCCCGAAGAATACGGAGGGGATGTCATGGTAGCTGAAGTATCGGCTGTATCGGGTGAAGGGGTTGAGCATCTCCTTGAAATGGTTCTTTTCCAGGCGGAGATGATGGAGATAAAGGCTGATCCTTTAGCTATGGTTCACGGGACCGTAATCGAAGCGAGAAAAGAGGAAGGGCGCGGTATTATATGCACGGTTCTGGTTCAGCAGGGCACGCTCAGAGTATCGGATAATTTCCTCGTGGGGGATTACGCGGGTAGAGTTAAGGCTATGCTGGATGAACGGGGAAATAAAATAGAAGAGGCTCCTCCCTCTACTCCCGTTATTGTTATGGGAAGCAACGGCATTCCTCAAGCCGGAGACCTGCTTATTCAGGTGGAGGAGGAGAGAACAGCAAGGGATATCGCGAGCAAGAGACAGCAGTTAAGAAGGGAAAAGGAAAGAAGAATTGAAAGCAAGATAACTCTCGAAGACCTCTATGATCAGATAAAATCAGGAGAAGTAAAAGAACTGCCCCTTATAATTAAAGCTGATACTGACGGTTCCGTGGGAGCTCTGGCGGATAGTTTCGAAGGTCTTGACACCGAAGAGGTCAAGATCAAGATTATTCACAGTGGTGTGGGGATGATAAATGAAGGCGATATTCTGCTTGCTTCAGCTTCCAACGCTGTAGTTATTGGTTTCCATGTCGGTATAATACCTCAAGCCACACAACTTGTAAAAACAGAAAATGTCGATGTACGCTTTTATGAAGTTATATATAAAGCGATTGAGGATATCAAAGCCGCTATGTCAGGTCTTCTGGAACCTGAAATCATCGAAAAAGATATTGGAGCGGCCGAAGTTCGACAGGTTTTCGGTGTGTCAAAAGTGGGTGTGGTTGCAGGATCATTCGTAAAATCCGGCAAGGTGATAAGAGATTCATTTGTCAGAGTCGAAAGGGATGGAGAGGTTATTTTTGAAGGTGTGGTTTCTTCCCTGAAGAGATTCAAGGATGATGTTAAGGAAGTAAACAGCGGATTCGAGTGCGGTATAGGAATACAGGACTTTAATGACGTAGAAGAAGGGGATATCCTTCGTATTTTTATTAAGGAGGAAAGAAGCAGGTCTATTTAAAGGTGCTGAAGAGCCATTCACATGATGATTGCCAGCTTAGTATTAGAATTTTATTTACCCGGCTGTTCTTCTCTGAAAGAAAAAAGGATTATTCTTAACAGCGTCAAGGATAGACTGCGAAACAGGTTCAACGTCGCCTTTTGCGAAACAGGTTTTCAGGATAAATGGCAGCGAAGCGAGCTCTGCGTCGTAACAGTCGCCAACACCTCAAAGAGGCTGGATAAGATTCTTCAATCTGTCATATCCTTTCTTGACAGTGACCCCAGAGCCGTTTGCACTAATATAGAAAGAACTTATTTATAGAGGGAAAAAACGATATGAGTAATAAGTATAAAGCCAGAAAAAAGGAGGCGATTCGTGAGTTTGTCGCGGAATTGATTATGAAAAAAGTCAAGGATCCGCGTGTCGCCAATGTTACGGTACAGAAGATCGACGCAGCAGATGACTTTTCGGTTGCTAAAATCTATTACAATATTATAGGAAGGAAAGATGATATCGAGACGGTTCAGGAGGGGTTGAATAGCTGCAGGGGTTTTATAAGAAGTAAGATAAGAAAACACATCCGCATGAAAGTGATCCCCGAGTTGATATTTAAATATGACGAATCACTCGACAAGGCAATGAGGATAGAGAAAATAATCAATAAAATCCACGATGAGCAGGAGGATCGCGATCTGGAGGATGAGGTTGATTAGCGATAAAGATATACAATTATTTGAGAATATCAGAACACTGATCAACCGGAATAAGACATTTCTTCTGATTGCTCATGTTGATCCGGATGGTGATTGTGTCGGTTCAATGCTTTCATTTGCCGCATTGCTTGAAAAGATGGGTAAAGAGGTCGGGTGTTATATCCCGGGCGGAGTATCGGAAAAGTATAAAAAATTTTCGCGATTAGAATCGATCCTGTCAGAAGAGGATATTAACCGGTTTAAGTTTGAAGCCGTTTTTGTTCTCGATACGCCTACTCTCGAAAGAGCGGGCGGAATCATCACTCACGAAAAAGATGCCGTTATAGTAAATATCGACCACCATCCTACCAACATGAGATTCGGCTCGATCAATTATATCAAAGATAAAACCGCTTCTACAACGATTCTGGTTTATCACTTTCTTTCCTTTGCCTACAGTGAATCCATAACACCGGAGATTGCCGATTACCTCTATCTGGGGATTGTAACGGATACGGGCTGTTTCAGGTTTCAGAATACTGACGCGGAAGCGCTTTCCGTCGCTTCGGAACTTATCGGGTACGGGGCGAGGGCGAGCGAGATAACGCGGGAATTCTTTTATATGAAGAAATTCAGATCGGTGAAGCTGTTATCCTGTGTTCTCGCCAATTTGCAGTTGTTTGAGGATGGAAAGGTAGCCGTTATGGAGCTCACTAATTCCATGCTGGATGAATTTAATGCTGAATTGGAGGATACGGAAGGGTTTATCGATTATGCCGGTTCAATAGAAGGGGTTGAACTTACCGCTTTTCTCAGAGAAATAAACACGAAGAGGGTAAGGGCAAGCCTTCGTTCTTTAGGTGATCTTGATGTTTCTTCCCTGGCTGAAAGGTATGGCGGGGGGGGACATAAGAACGCCGCCGGATTGACTTTTGATCATGGCCTCGAGAGAAGCAGAGAACTTGTAATAGATGGTTTCCGCCAGATATTGGTTAAACTTTAGTTCTTCGGGCGGAAAACCCTGCAAGAGGGTCTAATGAAACTTAAAGATAAATTAAATAATAAGGTTATACCTGTAAATAAAAGTACAGGGATTACGACTTTTGACTGCGTAAGGAAATTCAAGAGTTTTTCAAAGATTAAAAAGGCAGGTCACGCCGGAAGCTTAGACCCTGTGGCGGAGGGATTGGTTCTTCTTCTCAGCGGGGAAGCGACAAAATTGTCCGACTATCTGATGGATCTGCCTAAGAAGTACACTGCTGATATCAGGTTGGGCCAGTCAACTGACACCCAGGATACAATGGGAGAGATAGTTTCAACAGGGGAGTGGAAGGGTATCGGGAAAGAGGAAATCAAGGATGTTCTCCCTGAGTTTCTGGGAAAGCGTCTCCAGGTTCCTCCCATGTATTCCGCGCTCAAATACAAAGGAACTCCGCTCTATAAACTCGCGAGGAAAGGAAAGAAAGTAGAGAGAAAGCCGCGTGAAGTAAGAACACATGAGATAGATCTTGTCTCCTGCAATTTGCCGGATTTCAAGATCAGGGTAAAATGTTCAAGGGGATTGTATATCAGAACTCTGGCCGAGGAAATAGGAAAGAGACTTGGGGTTCCTTCTCACCTGTCGGGCCTGAGAAGAGACGCGATAGGGAATTTTAATGTTGAAGAAGCTGTCTCGCCGGACGCTTTTAATATGCTGGACGAGATTGAAAGTCCCGGGTACTCACCGGCTGAAGCGCTGGCACACCTGCCGGCTGTTGAGATGTCAAAGCGTCAGTCCGCTCTGCTTCTCAATGGCGTCGCCCCGCCCTTTCCGATCGATATGGACTTGTCCCGGGGTGATATCATCCGTCTTATTCGTTTCGATAATACACTGGGCGGGATAGGAGAAGTTACCCGCGCGAGAATCATTAAGATCAGGCGTGTTCTAAAGCCCGCTTCGAGATATTGATATTGTGAATTTCGGGGATACTGATGAAAATTATTTCTAAGACGGAAGATATTGAAATGGGAATTGAGGGCGAATCCGCGGTGACGATTGGGGTCTTTGACGGAGTCCACGCCGGGCATCAGAGTGTTATAAAAACAGTTGTTGATATAAAGGAAAGAGAGACCCTTGATCAGAATATTGTTTTTACTTTCGACAGACATCCGTTGAGTATTATTAAGCCCCGTAAGGCTCCGCAGCTTCTTACTACAATGGAAGAGAAGATCTCACTCCTTGAACCCCTCGGCATCGATTATCTTGTTATTGAGAAGGTCTCCGGTGAACTGCTCAAAATGGATTACGTTTCTTTTATCGAGAAAAGGCTGATAAAAAGATGGGGAATGACGCATCTTGTCGTCGGGTATGATTTTCGTTTCGGAAAGGACAGAGAGGGATCGCTGGAGCGTATAAAACGCGAAGGCAAAAGGGATTCGTTCAGATTAACCGTTGTTCCTCCTGAGAATATCGAGGGTGATATTGTATCGAGTACTATAATCAGAGCGGATCTTTCTGCCGGAAGAACTAAAGGTGTGGTGAAATATCTGACACGCGAGTACTTTTTTGACGCCCTTGTTGTCAGGGGAGAAAATATAGGGCGCGAGCTCGGTTTCCCGACAGCGAATCTTGTCGTGGATAATCCCTATAAATTGATCCCGCCAGAAGGTGTTTATGCTGTCTCTGTGGAAATAGGCGGAAAGCGCCTCGCGGGAATGATGAATATAGGCACCTCTCCTACTGTTAAATCGGATAATAAGAAGAGAATAGAGGTTCATATATTTGATTTCTCAGGAGATATCTACGGTGAAACGCTAAGGGTTCACTGCGGAAGATTCATAAGAAAAGAAAGGGTGTTTGACAGCCCGGGCGAGCTGAGAAAGCAATTGATAAAGGACCGCGAATTGATCAGAGGTTCCTTTAAAGAGAATGAGCGGGATTTTCCCCGTGAGGGAATCTGACTCTCTCTAGCTCTAAGATTGGCTCTTCTTCACCTCTAACGGAAACCAAAATTTTTTATAGATATCTAAAGAATGATTAAAGCTTTAACATCCTATCTGCTAACAAATTACCAAATAAATATTGCGGAT
>CAZKNG010000013.1:0-41989 GCA_964554125.1 uncultured bacterium
CTTTTTACACCGTTTCAATTACTACATTGGGCATTGCGTCTAACACCCTATTTACCATAAAATGTTTCTTATATTACCTGAACTGGTTCTTCATATTATTCTCTAATGAATTTGGTTTAAAGACTACCCCTATTCGTTCTTTATCACAGTTAATTATTTTTGTAAAGAAATTCACATCTGACTTACTGTTTCTTCAATCCCGGGCAGATATAGAGAAATGTCTTTAATGCTCCGGTGACAATATGTTGACTAACGCTGGAACGGCAAAAGCAGAAAAAAGGCCGGCGCCTATAACCTCTTGTTATTCATAAAGATAAATGGTCGGGGTGATAGGATTTGAACCTACGACTTCCTGCTCCCAAAGCAGGCGCGCTAACCGGGCTGCGCCACACCCCGCCATAAATTTCCGGCAGGCCGCTTATCTACCCATAAAAGTAAGTTAATAGGGTGGTGTAAAGTCAAGAAAAAGAATTCATATATCAGTCCGGCCGGTCCCCCAGCACCTTATTATAAATCTCCGTTATCTTTTCATAGTGCGTCTCTGAGTTATAAACCTTACGGGCCTTTTCTCTTCCTCGCTGTCCGAGTTCGCGCCTGAGGGCCGGGTTGGAGATCAGCTTTTCCAGCCTGGCAGCCAGTATGCCTGAGTCTCCGGGGGGAAAAAGATATCCGTTTACGCCGTCTTTTACCATTTCGGGAATGCCGCCGATATCAGAGGCAACAACGGTCTTGCCCATCGCGAAGGCCTCCATTATGGAAAAGGGGAGATTCTCATACCAGCGCGAAGGTAGTACCGCGAACTGCGCCCGTGAGAGTATCCGCCTTAATTCATCCGTTGTTTTGTGCCCGGTGAATTCAACATTATCAGCGTCCAGCTGCGCCGCCAACCCCTTCAGCCTCTCTTCGTCAGGCCCCCCGCCCACTATCAGCAGCCTCCCCTTCTGAAGCTTAGCGGCCGCCTCTATCAGAATGTCTATCCCCTTTTCGAAACTTAATCTTCCCGAATAGATAAAATAATCTTCCTCTTCGGAGCCTGCCTCGAAGGAGGAGAGGTCCACGAAATTAGGAACAGCCGTTATCCTGCTCTCATCGAAACCGCCCTCGATAAGCTTGCCCTTGAGAAACAAGCTCGGTGTTATAAAATGACTTACCCGGCTTCTTACGCGGGAAAGGCGCTCAAAATATGCCGACAGCATCGCCACCAGACTTGCAGGCAGGCTTCCCTTCTTACAGCGGCGCAGGAGAACGTTATAAAACCTGCCGGGTAGGCAGCGATCGCAGATTTCCCCATTGCTGAGGAAGGTTGAATTCGGGCAGATCAGCCTGTAATCGTGAAGTGTCCATACGATAGGGATCCCCCTGCTGTAAAAGGGTTTGACAATAGATGTCGAAAGGTGGTCGTGGATGTTGTGAAAATGGGCGATATCCGGCTTGAAACTCTCAATGAGCCGGGTTATTTTCCGGGCCGCTTCCCTGTTGTATATACTCTTTGTAATCACCCTGCAGGCAGAGCGTGGAGAAAAATTTTCAAGGAGGTACGGGAAATCGATCTCGGATGTAAAATATTCTGAGTATTCAGATTCTATATTCTCAGGATGACGCATGGAAAAATGCGCGACCTCATGCCCCCTCTCACGATGCAGCTTCGTCAGGTTGAACATATATGTCGAGTCGCCGCCCCGGTAGAAATGAAACTTCTGTGCCATAACTATTCTCAAAAAGTTCTCCCCGCTAAAAGAGAAAGAATATATAGCCGGATGCGAATTTTCCCCTCCTTAAAGGAAAAATAGCTGAAATCACAATATTATTCAACGAATTATAAAGATAGAACGGGCTGTTACAGCCCCAAAACAGCTTGACGGGAGGGCTGTTTTGTATTATATGAAAAATAGTACAAATGGTATTTCAGCTATGATCGGAGGCTTCCGGTGAAGATTAATAATGTTCTTTCAATAACAGGAATTGCAGTTGCTTGTATAATGATTCTCGTAAGTCCCGTGTTAGGCCAGGCAAACGCCGATAAGGGTGTTGTCCATATCGGCGGTTCGTTCAACCAGCCCTTTATTGACGATGCCGATTCAGGGTTCTTAGGGGTAGATGTCTTTGCCGGCAAGATGTTCACAGATAAGCTGTGGCTGGGATTCAGAGGCGGCTATGACATAATATCCTTCCAGAGATACTCAAACGGTTTTAATAAGCAGCTCGGCGTTATCCCCCTTCAGATTAGAGCGAAATACTACCACACTTTCTCCAGAATGCTTCAGGGCTACGGCTCGGTCGGCGCGGGTGTTTTCAGAACCCAGAACCAGCTCGGCGGAGAGGAAGTAGGGGGCATTACCTCCGCGGCAAATTGCGGCGGCGGTTCTATCTCCGTGGGGCTCGATTACTGGTTCCTGCTTACTACGGGAGTCGGATTCGAACTTGAATATAATTTCTTCAAAGTACCCGACGGAGGAGATATGCTGAGTTATCTCTCCGCGAGAGTAACTTACTGCAAAATCGGATTCTAGCTCACCCCTTATTTAAAAGGCTGCTTGAATAACAGGTCCCGCCGGATATTGTTCCGCGCGCCCTAAGCTCTTCTTATCCATTTGAGGATTTCCCTCGCGTCGGGGCGTTTGCCGTACATAAGAATGCCTATCCGGAATATCTTGGCCGCGACCTGCCCCGCGATGTATATGCTCCCGAGCATGATAAGAATACTCAGGGCTATCTGCCACGCGGGAGGTGTCAGAACGTTAATACGCATAAACATCACAATAGGAGTGAAGAAGGGTATCATCGAAATTAC
The DNA here is from genome assembly GCA_964554125.1 of uncultured bacterium. Taxonomy (GTDB): domain Bacteria; phylum Krumholzibacteriota; class Krumholzibacteriia; order Krumholzibacteriales; family WJIX01; genus JAGHBT01. The sequence continues at coordinate 2,792 of CAZKNG010000013.1, forward strand.
CGTAGCGAAAGTCCCGTCCGGATTCTGAATGATCATCATCGGAATAATTATGGTAAAGGCGAGAGCCATAACCACAGGTGTCTGCAGCTGCTGCGCTTCCCGGTCGGTATTGCATATAGCACCTATTCCGGCGAACATCGTTGAATAGAAAAGAAATCCCAGAAGGTAATAGACTATAAAGAAAACTATGGTTACCGGAGAGAACGCGCTGAATTTGGCTATCGTCCCGCCCATTGAGAGTCCGTAGGCGGAGAGGCCGGCCGCGAAGACACCCCAGATAGCGTACTGAGTCAATCCCACAGAGCCCACGCCCAGGATCTTCCCGCCCAGAAGATCGAACGGTTTTACCGAAGACAGGAGCACTTCGATGATCCTGTTGTTCTTCTCCTCTATGATACTGCGTTCAACGGCAATCCCCCACATAAGAATAGTCATGTAGAGCATCATTATAAAAATAAAGCTGGAGAAATAGAGAAAGTCAAAATCGCTTTCCTTCTCCTCGCCCTTTTCTACCTGAATGGTTTTCAGGTCCACCTTTTCTATCAGATCCTTCACCACAGAATAATCCATCCCCTCGGAAGAGAGGCGCCTGCTTACGACGCTGTGCGTCAACTCGCTCCTTATCCGCCCGATAGATTTGATATCCCCAACCCTTTTGCCGTAAAAAACCGCTTTACCTTCAGTAGTGATGTCGGAGGGGATAAAGAGATATCCGTCTATAATACCCTCGCTGACCCTCCGGTTGAGTTCACCTTTGAACTCTTCGAATTCATCCCTCCCGCTTACCTCCAGAGGTGAAATGTCAAACATCATCCTTCCGTCATCGAGGGTGTCCGTGAGACTCTCCTGCAATTCACTGGATATAGAACCTGTCATGTCGACTATCTCCAGCCGCGTCTGCCTCTGGCCTCCGCGGTTCAGAATAAGAGCCGGCGCGAGAATCATTACACCCATCAGTACGGGCCCGAGAATAGTGCCTATAAGAAAACTCTTTTTCTTTACCCTCTGCAGATATTCCCTCTTAGCTATTTTTAAGAGTTTCATCTTCCACCTCACCTCCTTCTTCCTTTACTTTTGTTATAAATATATCGTGAAGGGACATCTCACCCACTTCGTATCTGTCCACCTTTCCTTTATCAAGAGCCGCCCGGAGGATCTGCGCGGGGTCGGCTCCCTCCTTTATTGTAACGGAAAGATCCTGGCCGAAGCTTCTCACTTTCTCTACTTCCGGATGGTTTTCAAGAACCTTGATATCCCCTGAGAATTTTAAGTTTATAACATTCATGCTGAAATCCAGTTTGATACGGGAGAGATCTCCTTCGAGCACCTTTTTGCCCTTGTTTATAAGGCAGATTTTCTCGCACAGTTTTTCAACCTGATCCATAAGATGTGTGGACAGAATCACCGTTTTCCCCTGATCCTTCATATCTATTACAATATCTTTCAGAAACTGGGTGTTTATAGGATCAAGCCCGGTAAAGGGTTCGTCCAAGATAACAAGCTCGGGGTCGTGAAGAACTGTGGATACAAACTGTATCTTCTGCTGCATCCCCTTAGACAGAGCGTCAACATTCTTGTCGGCCCACTCGTCCAAATCGACCCTTTCGAGCCACTCGGCGGCCCGCTTCGCGGCGACATCGGAGCTTATCCCCTTTATTTCGCCGAGAAAGACAAGATGCTCTAAAACCTTCATCCTCCTGTACAGCCCGCGCTCCTCGGGAAGGTAGCCTATTCTTTCTTTCGTCTTCTCGCTGAACGGCTCATCGAAGATCCTTATCCTGCCTTCATCCGGGTGGATTATTCCCATAATCATCCTGATAGTTGTTGATTTGCCGGCCCCGTTGGGACCGAGAAGGCCGTAAATGCCGCCCGGCTCGATGCTGACGGAAAGATCATCCACAGCCCTTAATTCATCGTACGTCTTTATAACATTTTCAAGTTCAAGCAATCCTTATCCTCCCGTCAGATTGATAAAACGCCGCTCCTGTCGCGCGGCCCGCAGATTCCCTCTTGTTTCTTATTAATAAAGTGTACAATTAAAGATCTCTCTTTTTAAGACCAAAACAGTGCTGCAGAAGGCTCTTCATCTCCACAAGCGCCCTGTAGCGGTGGCTGATCCTGTTCTTCTCCTTCCTGCTCATCTGCGCCGCGGTCCTCCCCTCTTCAGGGATGTAGAAGACAGGATCGTATCCAAACCCACTCTCTCCGGCCGGCTTTTCAGATATCCTTCCATACAGAAAGCCCTCAGTCACGAACGCTCCGGCTGGCGGTTCCTTTCCGCCCTTAAGCGGGTCTTCCGGCCGGTCCTCTTCAATCTTCTCGATATGTGACAGAATATCTTCTGAAAAATCATTTTCCCCGCAGCCGGAGGAGCCCCCCCGCAGGGGATAAAGCGCCATAACGCACCTGAACCTCGCCCCCCTTTCCGATTCCGGAACACCCTTTAATTCTTCCAGCAGCTTTATATATCTTTCGCTGTCATCCAAGCCTTCTCCCCCGTATCTGGCCGACCTGACACCCGGCCCGCCGCCGAGAAAATCCACTTCTATGCCGGAATCATCCGCCAGAGCCGTAACCTGTGTCTTGCGGTAAACGGCCCTGGCCTTTATCAGGGCGTTTTCCAGAAAGGTCTTGCCGGTTTCTTCCGGGTCTGGGAAGCTCTCAAAGTCCCCGGCGCTTAAGATCTCAATATCAAGGTCCGAGAGTATCCCCTTTATCTCTGAAATCTTTCCCCTGTTTCGGGTTGCCAGAACAAGTTTCAGGTCCACTTCAGACACCTTTTCTCCCTTTCAATTATCTTCGTGATACCCCTGCCCGCGGATTTTACGAGAGAAGAGAGCTGCCGGGAGGTAAACGCCTTTTCCTCGGCCGTTCCCTGAACTTCAATAAAATCACCATTCTCATTCATCACGATATTCATATCCACTTCGGCTTTTACATCCTCGGAATAATCGATATCGAGATATACCCTGCCCCCCAGAATCCCGACGCTCACGGCACCTATAAAGAACTTTATTGCCTCATCGGCGAGCTTGAGCTTTTTCAACACACCGGCGAGAGCTATAAAACTCCCGTTTATAGAGGCGGTCCGCGTTCCGCCGTCCGCTTCGATAACGTCACAATCCACCGTTATTGTTCTTGGGCCGATCTTTTCAAGGTCCACCGCGGCCCTGAGAGATCTTCCAATCAAACGCTGGATCTCCTGAGTTCTCCCCTTAAGACGCCCCCTTCTCGATTCACGCGCTATCCTCACGGGGCTGGACCGGGGAAGCATCGAATATTCAGCCGTGATCCATCCCTGTCCCGTGCCGCGCAGAAAAGGCGGAACCTTCTCCTCAATCGAAGCGACGCATATCACCCTCGTGTTTCCCATTTCTAAAAGCACTGAATTTTCAGCACTCCTTATATAGTTTCTCGTGATTTTTACAGTTCTCAGCTGATCTCTTCTCGTTCTTCCGTCATTCCTTGGCATTTAACCCTCTCTCCCCCCTGTTAAACCTGAATCTTTGTAACCTCGCCGAGAGACCTTCCCAGAAACCTTTCGCCGATCTCTCTGAACTTATACGGTACATCACTCATGAATACTTTAATCCCCCCGCCGCTTCCCGCTCTTTTCTTCAAATCATTGCCGGCAAGGATCTTTTCAACCTCAACGGCGCATTCATTCGCGGAATCAACGAGCCTCACGCCGGGCCCCATCACCTTCGAGATAACCCCTTTGAGCAATGGGTAGTGAGTACAGCCGAGCACAACCGTGTCGGGGCCGAATTCAATCACATCTTCAAGGTATTTTTCGGCAACAAGCCTCGTTACATCATTGTCAAGCCAGCCCTCCTCGGCAAGAGAGACAAAAAGGGGGCAGGCCTTGCTGAATATTTCCAGGTCCGGATTTATCGCGTGAAGGGCTTTCCGGTAAGCACCGGAACGTATCGTCGCCGTAGTTCCGATAACAGCCACCTTAGAGCTTTCTGTCGCCCTGGACGCCCCAAGCGCTCCGGGCAGCAGCACGCCCGTTACGGGGATCTCCTCTTCGGACTTGAGAATGGGGAGCGCCACGGCCGAGACGGTGTTGCAGGCTACTACTATCAGCTTTATATTCCTGGATTTTAAGAACTTGAGGTTTTCTCTGGCAAATCCGAGTACAGTTTCGGGGCTCTTTGTCCCGTAAGGGACACGGGCGCTGTCGCCAAAATAAACGATCCCTTCATCCGGAAGCCTCCTTATCAGTTCACGCACAACCGTAAGACCCCCGATCCCCGAATCGAAAACCCCTATTCGTTTATTTCTTTTATCCTGCATCAAGCTCACATTTCATTAAAAAATGCACGGGATTTATAAATGATTGCCGTAACAACTCTCTTTTATCGCCATTCTCTAACGCTCAATGGACTGTCTACCTTGTAATGTCCGGCGATAGTGTCAACAGGATATCCGCCGACCAGAAGCTGCACCATTGATACCTGCGGAAAATTCACTCCGACGGTTTTAAGGATCATCTTTATCGTATAATATTCCCCGGCGCTGCCCCCCGGATGGTTTGAAATCAGAGCCCTGTTGAAATCAAGATAAACCGTCTTCTTATCCTCAACTCGAAAGACCCTCTCTATCCTGGTTCCGCGTGGTATTGCCGAAACATGCCCCCCCTCTTCAGACCCCTCCAGAAGGGCTTCTATCACCTGTTTTACCTCATTTTCAAACCCGCCCTCACTTGTAATATCTCTGGTTTCCGAAACCAGACCGTCCGCCTTGCTGTTACCGAAAAAGAGGGTGACCGTCCTTATTTCGCCGGGCACCTCCCTTACCGTTCCGGGTCTCTTCCCTTCCCTGCCCCTCCATCGGCTGACAAATACCACTGCCGTTATTATCACAAAAAGGGCAATCAGAACAAATATGATCTTTCGTCCTATATTCTCATCTTTCATTTTTCACACCCTGTCGTTATAAACACAATCTTTCACCTGGAAACCGCTCCCGCTCTCCTTTTCCTACTCTGTTTCCCCGCCGAGACCGTCAGCGCTGAAATCTCTTACAGCTTCAACAATCCCCTCGCAGACAACTCTTCTGAATTTATCATCCATAAGCAGCTTTTCCTCCTCCGGGTTGGAGAGGAAAGCGATTTCGACAAGTACCGCCGGCATCTTTATCCCCCTCAGCACCCTGAGCCCCGCCTGCCGCACCCCTCTGTTTCTGATATTCAACCTTTCGCCCAGGGACTTCTGGATAATCTCCGCAAATTCGCTGCTTTCATTTATAAATTCATTCTGAACCATGTCCCAGAGAATAAAATCAAGCTCTTCGAGCTTTTCAGAGTCAAGATCAGATTCTTCGAATCTTATCGAAGAGTTCTCCTGTTCCGCCTGGTGACTTTCCTCGTAGTTACGGGCCGGCGAGAGAAAAAATGTTTCGAAACCACCGGCTTCTTCGGTGAACCAGCCGTTACAGTGAATGCTTATAAAGAGATCCCCCTTCTCTACATTGGCTATTTCACCCCTTCTGTCTAGGGGAACTATCTTGTCAGTTCTTCTGGTCAGAACAACCTCGATACCGAGTCTGTCGATAAGCATTCGCTTCAGCATCCTGGATATTTCGAGATTTACCAGCTTCTCCTCTATTCCGGAATCACTTACTCTTCCCGCGTCATCTCCGCCGTGTCCCGGATCGATCACAACCCTTTCGACCTCCACATTTATCTGTTCCGCCGTCTTTTCTCTTAATATCTCAACCATCCTTTTGCCGGCGAAATCAGCATCCGGTATTTCGGGAAGCTCACCCTTCTCCAAGAATATGACAAGTTTTCTGTCTTCGGAATCTCCGCCCGCGGGCCCCAGAAATTCCACGCGGAAGCGTCTGGCGCTCTGCTGAACCTCAAAAAAGAGATAAGCGTCATACTCGGTCTGCTCGGCTCTTACCCGCTTGAAGAGCCCCTTGCCCTCAGTGGCGGATATCTTGAGAGTATTCAGCCTGCCGCCGTATATTTTCAGCCTGAGAAGCCCCGGCGTTTCGTTATCCACATGATAGAGAAGCTCGTCTTTAAGCGTAAGGACCGCCCTTGTCCCTTCATCGCTCTCTTCGAAAGTTAGCCCCTTCACGTTATAGCTCGGGGCGCCTATTGTAAGCACAAATCTCTTCTCATCGAACTCTATCCTGCCCGTTCTGGATTTTGCCAGATGATCCCTGATGAACTCGAGGGGTATCATAACAAAACCTCCGCGGTATCTTACCGGCATGCGCAGGAGAAAAGATTTATCATCCGCGGTCACTACACGGGTATCGAGCGTAAAGATATATTTCTCGGCCCCGATCCTGACTACGAGCCTCTTCCGTCCCGGTTTCCAGTATTTTGTAGCCTTGAAGATACGCGCGAGGTCGTACGCGGAGATATATAGCTCTTCACTCTCACTTTCAACCTTCGAGAGTATGATATCTTCTGTGCGTCTTCCGTCGGCGAAGACAACTCCCAGCGTTTTTCCCTCATCTTCCTTTCCCAGGGCCCCGGTTGAGAGACAAACGTTTACCGCGGCCAATAAAGCCGCGAGAAGGAAAACCCCCCGCAGGATATTCTTTCCGGTAAAAAAACTATATCTACAGCTTCCGCTGCCTGTCTTTGAATTCACGCCTCATCTCCCTGTTGGCGTCCCGTTCGGCAATTTCACGCCTTTTGTCATAGGCCCTTTTTCCCTTTCCGAGGCCAAGCTCGACTTTGACCTTTCCGTCATCATTAAAATAGAAACTCAAGGGGATAAGTGTAAACCCTTTTTGCTGGATCTTGCCGAAAAGACGCTCAATTTCTCTTTTGTGCATAAGGAGTTTGCGGACCCTTTTGGGATCATGGTTAAACCGGTTTCCTTCTTTGTAGGGGCTGATGTGAGAGTTATACATGAAGAGCTCCCCGTTTTCCACGGAAGCGTAAGCGTCCTGCAGATGCGCGGTCCCGTCGCGGAGAGACTTAACCTCGGTTCCCAGAAGAGAAACCCCCGCTTCCATCCTCTCTACTATATGATAATTCTTCTTAGCTTTCCTGTTAGAGCAAACTACCTTCACAATATAAATGTCCCTTAAAAATATTAAAACTAGAAAGATAAACACAACAAACTGGCTTAAGGGAAAATTAGCAGAGGAGAGCCCGCTTTTCAAGTTAAAAGGGAATATCCGCGGAGCCCGGAAAGCATCCCCCGGGGTGTTTCGCGCTTACCTGTCCCAGCTCAGCCTTGCGCTGAGAAAAATAATGCCGGCCTCTGATTGAACAAACAGTATAAAAACTCTGCCGATATCTCTATTCTCTGTTGACAAAAACCTCTAAGAGCTTATCTTTCGGAAAGCCTTTATCTCCGGGCGCTGTCACCTTCTGGAAATTATGATTTCGGAGTTTTTATATGAACCTGACCGCTGAGAATAAAAATATAAGGAATATTGCCATAATCGCGCACGTGGACCACGGCAAAACCACGCTCGTGGACTCTATGTTCAGACAGAGCGGTCTGATACGCGACGGACAGATTGTGGATGAACGGATAATGGATAATATGGACCTCGAGCGCGAGCGGGGCATCACGATAGCCGCAAAGAACTGTTCTGTAACCTGGAAAAAGGTTAAGATAAATATTATCGACACCCCCGGCCATGCCGATTTCGGGGCTGAAGTCGAGAGGGCCCTTTCGATGGCCGACGGCGCTATTCTGCTTGTTGACGCGTCTGAAGGACCTCTGCCCCAGACCCGTTTCGTGCTGAAAAAGACCCTTGAAGCGAACCTGAAGATCATCGTGGTAATAAACAAGATCGACCGGAAGGACGCACGGCCGGCTAAAATCCTCAACGACATCTACGATCTGTTCATAGACCTCGGGGCGGACGACGATCAGATCGATTTCCCCGTTCTCTACGCGGCAGGTCAGGACGGAATAGCCAAAAGTAGGCTGGAAGATGAGACAGACAACCTTCATCAGCTGCTCAATATCATCATCGATGAAATACCGCCTCCCGCTTACGATCCCGAAGAACCCTTCCAGATGCTCGCCTCCGATCTCGGTTATTCCGATTACCTCGGCAGGCTCGCCGTGGGCAAGGTCATAAACGGCAAAGTCAGTTCGAACGATCTGCTCGTATGTATAAACAGCGGCGGAGAGCGCATTCCGCTCAAGGTAACAAAACTTCAAAAATACGAAGGGATGACATGCAGGCCGGCTGAATCTGTCACCGCCGGTGATATCGCCGTTCTCGCCGGGATCGACGGCGTAAAGATCGGCGATACTATCTGCACAAGCGAACACCCCAAGGCGCTCAGGCGGATCACTGTCGACGAACCAACTATCTCGATGCGGTTTACAATCAACAACTCCCCGCTCAGCGGCCGGGAGGGCCGTTTCGTCCAATCTTCGAAGATACGCGAGCGCCTACATAAGGAAACCCTTATGAACGTGGCAATTCAGATGGAGGAAAACCCGGAGCGTGACGCTTTCATCGTCAAGGGGCGCGGAGAGTTCCAGATGGCAATACTGATCGAGACGATGAGACGTGAAGGATATGAGTTCTGCGTGGGACGCCCGCGTGTAATATACAAATATGAAAACGGTAAAAAGCTCGAGCCTATCGAACATCTTACAGTGGATTGTGAAGAAGAATTCCTCGGCGCTGTCACAGAGAAGCTCGGACGTCGCAAAGCCAGGATGACGAACCTCGTTCACGGAAGCGGCGGCCGGGTCAGAATCGAATTTTCGCTCCCTTCAAGAGCGCTTATAGGATACCGGGATGATTTTCTTACCGACACAAAGGGCACGGGTGTAATGAACTCCTATTTCACGGGGTTCGGCAGGTACAGAGGTGACTTCAATACCCGTTTCACGGGATCTATCGTCGCCGACAGGCCCGGCAAAGCTGTAGCTTACGCTCTCAGCAACCTTGAAGCGCGGGGAAGGCTTTTCGTAAGCCCCGGCAGCCCCGGATACGAAGGGATGATAATAGGAGAACACAACCGTTATAACGACATTACTGTTAATCCGACAAAAGAGAAAAAGCTGTCAAATATGAGAGCGGCCGGAAAGGACGATGCCGTAACTTTAACTCCCGTCAAACCGTTAACGATAGAAAAAGCCCTCAGCTTCCTCCGCGACGATGAGATGGTCGAGATCACCCCGAAATCTATTAGGCTGAAGAAAACGTTGCTCTCCGCCGGCCTCAGAAGGAATTCCAGGCCGAACCCCCCCGCCAACCCGGCGTAAAGAGAACACTCCCACAGGACAGAGTAAATTGAGCCGGCCGCAGCAGGGATATAACCGGTTATCAGTTAAACATCTATCAGGATTTTTCGAACTGCCCCGTCTTGAGCAGAACTATACTGCACGCCTCGAGAACGAACTTTCCGCTCTCCTCGATCTTTTTTCGCAAGGGTTCATTCTCCGTTCCGGGATTGAATATAACCCTCCGGATATCAGATCGAACTATGTCATCTACATGTTCGTCAAGATGCTTCGGGCTCAGATATACGGTCAATGTGTCTATCTTGCCGGGGATCTCGCTGACCCTCTGATAGCTCTTGACCCCCAGAATGTCATCTCCGCTCCTGGAAACCGGAACTACTTCATATCCCTTCTCGGCCAGAAGCTCCTGAGCCGTTCTCGAGTACCTCGTCTTCTTATTGCTCGCGCCTAAAATTGCCACTCTTTTCACAATTACAACTCTCCAAAGTTATTCTTCATAAAAATTATCCATTTTCACCAGACACACAAAACTATACTATCTGCCAGATATCATCATGTCAAAGCTTTAAAAAAGGCTGATTTTACAGGCGGTTTTCTTACCCGCGACTCCGGGGCCGGCAGATTATAAAGACCCTATCTGGTGAAGCCTGATAAAATTTGTTGTGCCACTCGAAAGATGCGGCATCCCCCCTGTAATTACAATTTTATCTCCCTTCTCAAGAAAGGTTTCAGCGACGAGAAACTGATCTGTTTTTCTTAAAAATTCCTCTGTAAGACTCGGGCTGAATTCCATATAGAAAGGTAAAACTCCCCACAACAAATTCAGCTTTAAACACACCTCTTTGCTGTCAGAAATCGCAACTACAGGCACACTAGGCTTTGCTTTCGAAAGAAGTCCCGCCGTAAAACCTGACCTGGTAAACGCGACAATGGCATTAATTCCCACCTCGCCAAGCATTCTTATAGTTGCGCTCACGATCGTTTGAGAGTCTATATTAGAGCTTTCAACGGCCTCTGACTCATATACGTTATATTTGCACAGGTTGCTCTTTTCAACGTTTTCGGCGATAGATTTCATGATCTTTACCGCTTGAACCGGATAATTCCCGACGGCGGTTTCCCCTGACAGCATTACCGCGTCAGTTCCGTCTATTATCGCGTTTGCAACATCACTTGCTTCAGCCCTGGTTGGAATAGGATTACCGATCATAGATTCCAGCATCTGCGTAGCAGTAATAACCGCTTTTTTATAGGAATTTGCTTCTCTGATAAGATGTTTTTGAATGATTGGAACACGTTCCGGAGATATTTCAATCCCAAGATCACCTCTTGCCACCATAATACTGTCTGAGGCCAGCATTATTTCAGTCAGGTTCTCAACAGCTTGAGGCTTTTCAATTTTTGCTATGATGGGAATATTTCCGCCGGCTTTGCTTATATGCTCTCTGGCTTTTTCAATATCCTTTGCGCTTCTGACAAAAGAGAGCGCGATAAAATCTATTTTTTTCTCAACGGCAAATTTAATATACTCTATATCCTTTTCGGTTACTGAAGGGAAGCTGGTTGTAGCTCCCGGGATATTCAGCCCTTTTCTTGACGTTAAAATCCCGCCGGCAATAACCAGCGCTTCTATCTTTTTCGGGTCAGTAACTTTTAATTCAATTTTCCCGTCATCCAGCAGGATTGTGGAGCCCGCTTCCAATTTCTGTGTAATTTCTTCGTAATTGACAGGTATAACTCCCGGTTCCGCCTGTTCAGCACAGGGTTTTAAGATTATTTTTTCCCCTTCTTTCAGATTCACCGGTTCATTTAAATTTCCTATCCTTATCTTGGGACCCTGAAGATCAATTATTATGGGGATGAACAGGTTTAATTCCTCTGAGATTTGCCTTATGTTCTGAATGTTTATCGAGTGTTCCCGCTGATTACCGTGAGAGGAATTAATTCTGAATACCCTGACCCCGGAGCTTATAAGTTCTTTGATTTTACCCGCGCTGCCGGGTCCTACTGTTGCTATTATTTTTGTGCTGAGGAAGTTTTTCAAATTAATATCCCGTTTCTTATAATAGTTCTGCTATCAATTCAATTATGACAAAATAGAGCTTAAACTGTCAACGAACTTAATACCCCGGCAGTCTATCGCGATATTCTTACAAACTCACTTGACGTCAGACAAGGATATAAATAGAATATACCCCATATGATTTGAGGCGGCTGATTTGAGCGCCCTTAGAGAGGACTCTCAAATTAAAAGAAGGAAAGGAGGCGAAGGATGCAGACAAAAAACTTTTTTATCGATTTTGTGACCACATTCGTTATTACACTGATCGCGGCTATCGTTGTAACATTCCTCTGGAACCTTATAGGAAGCGGCAGCGCCGGCGTTGACTGGGCTACTTCATTCCGGCTCGCGATCATTCTTGGAGTTTCAATCTCCATAATGAACAGAAGGAAAAAGACTGAAAAGGAAGAGTAATCAACTCTGTAGGGAGCCTCAACCAGCTTGACAAAATCGGACTCTTTAATTATCGTACTGAGGTCATAAGTATTGCTCTGCCTGAGTGGTGGAAATGGTAGACACGCTGCGTTCAGGACGCAGTGGGCTTGCGCCCATGGGGGTTCAACTCCCCCCTCAGGCATTTATTCTGTCCTAAGCTGAAAGAATGATATGGATCTGACCGTAACCTTTCCCGGAAATCAACAGGTAAGAGCTGAATACAACGGTTTTATTATAAACACCGATCAGCCGGAAGAAGACGGAGGCGACGGATCGGCGCCCTCTCCTTTCGACCTCTTCCTCGCCTCGATAGCAACCTGTTCTGCGACCTACCTGCTTCGCTTCTGCCAGAGCCGCGATATAGCTACAGATGATATCAGGTTTATTCAGAAGATGGAAAGCAACGAAGAAACAGGCAAACTCGAAAAGATAAGAATCATCGTTGATTTGCCCGGTGATTTCCCTGAAAAATACAAAAAAGCCGCCGTTAACTCGATGGAGCTCTGCACCGTGAAGAAAAATCTGATAGATCCGCCGGAGTTCGAATTCAAGATCGGTTAGAATAAAGAATCAAGGGGATACGGCATCCGGAACGCCCCTCAGATATCTTTCAAAATACCTCGTTATCTTCCTGAATAGATGAATCCTGCTCGCGTCTGATCTTATCCCGTGCCTTCCTCCGGGGTAGAACATAACTTCAAAATCGACACCCGAATCGATCATCCTGTCTACAAGCTGAACTGTGTCCTGAAAATGAACGTTGTCATCTCTCATCCCGTGGATTATAAGAAGGTGGTTTTTCAGATCCCCCGCGTAGCTCAGAGGGTTCGCTTCTTTGTAAGCTTCTTCCTGCTCCCCGGGCATTCCCAGTCTTTCCTCGGTATAGTGGGTGTCGTAATTCTGCCATTTGTTCACCGGAGCTACAGCGGCGCCCGCCTCAAAGGCTTCGGGGTGTTTCAACATAGCCATCGTCGTCATATACCCGCCGTAACTCCATCCCCACATTCCGATCCTGTCGGGATATACAACGGGCAGTGTTTCGAGAAAGTTAAGTCCGGTTATCTCATCCTCAAGATCGGGGCCTCCTATATCAAGATGAACATCTGTCCGCCAGTCCCTCCCATATCCGGAGCTGCCCCTGTAATCCAGGTCCAGTATCACATATCTCTTTCTGCCCGCTAGATATGTGTCGAACAGAGAGCGCCAGCGCCATCCTTTAGTAACCGACTGAGAATATCCTCCGCCGTGAACTGAGATAATCGCCGGAAATTTCATATCCCCCTTACCCTGAAGATCACCTGAAATAAGACCCTCTATCTCATCCTCTTTAATTTCAGGAGGAAATACGGCAAGGGCGTGTATTCTCTTTCCGTCGAACCTCGAGGGGAGCGTAAAATACACAGGAACCGCTATATCGATCCCGCCAAAGTCATCCGCCGGTGAATCTGTAACCCTCTCCAGGCCGTCCGGAACCGTCCAACTGCTTCTATAGTATATTTCAGACGCGCCGTTTTGAGAGCCCGCCTCGCCCTTTATCTCCCCTTTCCCCTCGAACCTTTCACCCTTTGCCGATTCAAGTATATAGATATCGGGCGGATAAAGGGGGTTTGAATATATGACGGCTATATTGCCGGTTCCTTCCGAGACACTCGCTGAATACCAGCCCTCACCGGGGGTGACCCTGCGCTTTTCTCCATCCCTGCTCAGTCTGAATAGATGCCTCTCCGCCGGACCCGTTTCAGTGGAGGTGTACCATATATCACCGTCATCCTCTATAAGCTGAATCGATGTAACCTGCCAGGGGCCGCTGGTTATCTGCTCAACTCCGCCCTCATCCCATCCGCGGCGGTAGATATGGTTCCATCCGCTCTCCTCTGATGTAAAATAAAAGACCTCTCCGCCCTCTGCCCAGCGTATAATTGTATTATGAATGTTTACCCACTTGCTGTCCCTGACGCTGTAAAGTGTATCGGTCGATCCGTCTTCCGGGTCGGCCGCCAGGAAATTGAGTTCTTTGAGATCCCTCGGTTCGCTGAGGAAAAGCAGTTTTTCTCCGCCCGGATGCCAGTGCACCTGAGGTATATACTCGTCCCGCCTTACCGCTGGATCTATCCACACCGTCTCTTCTGTTTCTAAATCTATAACCCCCAGCCTCTTAAGCCCATTCTTGCCGCCGGCAACAGGTCTCGCCTGCTTTCGCACCTCGACAAACCTGCCCCTGTAATCGGGAATTAAAAGCTCCGTCACGGGGCTTACATCTGTCTGAAAATATGCTATTTTCGAGCCGTCGGGCGACCACCAGTACGCCCTGCCGACTCCAACCTCTTCGTAATCCACGTAATCACCCATCCCGTTGTAGAGAGTTTCGCTGCCGGAATCTGTAAGCTGAATCGTCGCTCCACTTTCGATATCCAGAATCCAGATATCATTATCCCTTATAAAGCTGATCCTCCCACCGTCAGGGGAGAATGCCGGATCTGTCTCGGAGGCTTCGGTACGGAAGAACCTTTTTACACTCCCCGAACCGGCATCAAGCAGATAGAGATCGCCGCGGAGAGGGAAAAGGATGCTCTCACCGTCCGGCGACCATTGGTAGGAAAAGATGCCGCCCCCCTCCCTGCGCAGTGTTGAGAGCCTGTCGATTTCGGCCTTTGATAGAACCGCTTTGTTGGACCCCGTAAGTGCGGCCGCCTCTGTCGCTTTGCGAAGCCTGCCGCTTCGGGCGTTATAGATATAAATGTCGTAAAACCTCTCACCTTCGCTATTCCATATAAAGGCAAGCTCTTCTCCCCCCGGGGACCACTTGATACTCCTCGGGGTTACTCCCGTAAGACGCGGGTCCCGGTACATTCTTTCAATCGTGAGCTTCTCTGCCGTCTCTCCCCGCAGGAAGAGAGGAATAAGAAGGATCGCCAGCATAACGCCGGCCGCCGCCCGGATCGATATGATTCGCTGAAAGCCTTTTTTCCATTCCTCTTTTTTGCCGATAAATAGATTTCTATTCATTCTCAAATTCAAGACCTCCAGTTCAGATAGACTCTATAATTTTCATTTGAATTTACGCTGTTTTATTTTCAGACTCGGCACTTTTCATCCTGCGGTTGTAATTTTTTGCAAGCTCGATGAATATTTCCAGGTCATTTTCAAGGTCGGTGCTTGTACCGTCAAAATAGAAGGTGCGTATGGGGATATCATCATGATCTCTGCTTACTTCCGGATAAACCGCTTCTGAGATCACCCCGTTCATGCACGTAAACGGACTTATGTCAATAATACCGTCAACCCCCTTCTCATAAAGATAGATCGCCTTTCCCACACTCAGGGTCATCTCACCCTTTGCTCCTCTCGCGGGCAGATATCTTTCACTCCGTTTGAGTATTTCACTTACATCATGGGGTTCTTCAATCCCCTCAAATTCCTCCTCCAGGGGGGCAAGGAGCCTTTCCTCATACTTCCTCTGGATATGCTTCGTCATCATCAGCTTTACCATATCGGTAGAAAATATTCGGTTATGAAGATGTAATTTTTCTTTTTCCTCCTCGTTGGTATACCAGACCCATTCCGATATATCTGAAAGCCAGGCCTGACCTCCCGCCCTCTCCAGTTTACGAATCAGATCCTGATTGCTGAATCTGCTCAGGCGGCAGAATATTTCACCGATAACGCCGATCAGTAATACCTCTCTGTTCCAATCCACCGGAACAGACCTGAAGGCATCCCTCGTTCTTTCCAGGGAAAGGGCGAGCTCTCCGGGCTTATCCTTGAGAGGAATACCCCTGTCCTCAAGAACACAGCAGTAATCCTCCAGAGCTTTCTGGTAGACTCTGTCAACATCTCCGGGCCGCTTCTCATAGGGGCGGTATTTATGAAGCATCTTTCTCAAGGCGTCACTTCCTACAATCCCCATCCATCCAAGCTTCACAAAAGATTCCATTAGATCGCCAAGCTCCCTGTACCCGTCTTTACTGGAAGGGGAGAGGATCATCAGATCATCGTACCCCATATCCTTAAGGGCGAAATTCATAAAGGGAGCGTACTGCCCCAGACGGCAGGGCCCTTCCGAAGTCGGCATGAAGAAGGCGGCCTTCGATTGATCAAACCCCGGCATCTCGGTAATTTTCAAAAAATTGCCGAGGGTAACCCTCGCGGGCAGGCATTCATCCCCTCTCGTATGCTTCGAAGCAAGCTCAAGGGTCCTTTCATCTCCCTCGGGAACCGGCTGAGAGTCTATACC
This sequence comes from uncultured bacterium, assembly GCA_964554125.1. Classification (GTDB taxonomy): domain Bacteria; phylum Krumholzibacteriota; class Krumholzibacteriia; order Krumholzibacteriales; family WJIX01; genus JAGHBT01. The sequence continues at coordinate 18,717 of CAZKNG010000013.1, forward strand.
GAGATATTTGAACGCCGCCGCGAAGGCTCTTGCGCCTCCGTACGACATTCTCGGGATATAGACTGTTCTACTTTCAAGAGATTTTCCTTTCCCGACCACCATCTAAGTACTCCTTTACTGTCAAGATAAGCCTCGCACCTCGTCATAATACCCGCGTCGTTGCCGTGCGAGTCGAACTGCAGCGTGAGGAAAGGCTTTCGTGTAATCTGCTTTACAAAAGACTTTATATAAGAATCCGGGCCGCATTTGAAGTTTGTTATGTATATCATATGAAGATTCTTATTGTTGTTGACATAGCGAGCCGCCTGCATAATAGCCCGCCCATAGTTCCAGAACATATTGTATCCAACATCCGAAATATCGATCCCATCGAGAGGAAGGAAAGGGAACGGGATAACATTTATTCCGTAATAATCTCTGATCTTCCCGGGGACTCCCATATTTGCTTCTGAATCCATAATATTATAGGGCCTCCCCACCAGGACAATTCCCAATTCATCTTTCCTGCGGAGAATATCAAGGGCGTCTCTTCCGGCCAGCTGAAGATCGCGGCGAAACAGCTTTTGCGCGGCAAATGCCAGTCTTACAGCTTCCCTGTGCCTCTTGCGCTTTACTTTGAAAGGTTTAGCGAACTTCCAAAGCTCCTTTTCCACGAATGATTCTCCTTCCCGGAAATGAACCGTCGGGTCGGCAATAAGGCTCCGTCTGTCCCTGAACGCGGGAGTGCTTCTGAGAACAAACGGTAATGTCTGCCCCCAGGGGCAGAGAAAGGACTTGGTTCTGGGATTATCTGTCTCCGCGTCGATAACATTGGGCACAAAAATGGAATCCGGATTTTCCTCGAGGAGAGAAACTGCATGACCGTGAGCGATCTGAATCGGAAAGCACGGATCGGCCACAATAGAGCTCAGCCCCAGATTTACTATTTTTCTGTTGGTCTCGACGCTGGTTATTACTTCGAATCCCATCGTCCTGAGATATGTGCTCCAGAAGGGATATCTGTCATAATAATACATAGCCCTGGGAAGACCGATTCTCGGAGCCCTCCCGCCGCCTTCCCAGCCGCAGTCAATCTCTCCGCCGATCTCACTGCTGACTGTTTTTACGGCATCTCTCGTCAACAGATCATTGTAAAGGGACAGAAGGTCATGAATTACAGGCTCTTTTGAACCCTGGGCGCGTTTGCGGAAACGGCTGCATTTATCCCCCCAGTAAGTGCGTTCACCTTCAACGACAAACTCCTGAATTCCGCAGTAATTCGTGCATCCCTTGCAGGTAAATTCCCGGATGCTGTAGTCTATTTCGTTTATATCATAACCTCTGAAGGTCGTTTCCGATTCAAGCGCCAGGATCTTCTCTCTGGCAAGCAGCGCGGCTCCTATAGCTCCGACAACCCCGTTGTGAGGGGGAACAATTATTTCCTTGCCGAGAACTTCACTGAAAGCGGCCGCCACAGAATCGTTATAGGCGGTTCCCCCCTGAAAAAAGATCGAATCTCCAATCTTCCTGCCCCTCACCACGCGATTCAGGTAGTTCTGAACCACCGAATAAGCAAGGCCCGCAATAACATTATTCTTTACAGCTCCCCGCTTTAAATATGAAGTGACATCTTTTTCCATATATACAGTGCATCTTTCGCCCATCCTCAGAGGATTCCCGGATGAAAAGGCTCTCTTTGCAAATTCATCGATTATATTAATATCGAGCTTTTCAGCCTGCTCTTCCAGAAATGATCCCGTTCCGGCAGCGCAGGCGTCATTCATAGTAAAGTCAACCACTACTCCATCTTCAATAGATATGAATTTCGAATCCTGTCCGCCTATTTCGAAGATCGTATCAACCTCAGTACCCAGAAGGCGCGCTGCCACAAATGAAGCCCCCGTCTTATGAGCCGTTATTTCATCGTTGATCGTGTCAGCTCCGACAAGTTTTCCTATAAGTTCTCTCCCCGACCCCGTCGTTCCAACTCCGCGGACCCGGACCCTGTCGTCGAGCTCTCTTTTGATTTCAGTAAGACCCTGATCTACAACCTCTATCGGTCTGGCTCTTGTTCGTAGATAGATCTCCTTAATAACAGATCCCTGAGTGTCTATAAGAGCGAGATTGGTACTTACAGATCCGACATCTATCCCCAGGAAGGCGTCGATAATATTATTATCCTCAAAGGAGTATAGATCTGTTTTATCCCGCATAAATTTGACATTTTTCTTAGAAAGCTTCGGCAGGGAAGGGAACAAGCTGTCCTCTTCCTCTGAACCCGGCCCTACGGCCCTGCGAATAAGGTTGGTAGAACCGCCTGTACCGTTTAAACCAAAAAGAGCTGCTCCTATAGCTCCAAGATGAACACACACATCGGGAACAAAAAAATCATCTTCATCGAGCTTGAAGACTTCTCTCACCGCTCTCGCGACCCCGGCGTTCAGCGCTACGCCCCCCACAAAAACCGTCTTACCCGTTACATCTTTTCCCTTAGCGATATTGCTCTTGAAATTTCTCGCTACCGCCTCGGACAGCCCTTTCAGGATCTCATCCGGTTTATACCCCTTCTGCTGAGCGTGTATCATATCGGATTTAGCGAAAACGCTGCACCTTCCGGCTATTTTCGGAGAACGTTCCGCCTTCATTACGACATCGCCTACTTTGTCGATGTCGAACTGCAGCCTGTTTGCCTGCTGGTCCATGAAGGATCCCGTACCCGCCGCGCAATCTCCGTTTGTTTCATAATCCTCTATCCCGGTAACACCGTCTACCCTGGAAATCTTTATGAATTTGGAATTTTCTCCACCCATTTCGAATATATTGACAACATCGGGATAGAGAACCGACACAGCTTTTGCAACGGTCTTGAATTCGTTTTCAACAGGAATGCTGAGTTTTTCCCCGATAACCCCGCTTGAAGAACCGGTAAGAACTATACCTCCAATATTCTCCCAGCCGACTTTTTCGCTGACCCTTCTGACAGTTTCCTTAACCGCGGTAACAGGGTTTCCCCCGACCCTCCTGTATTCTGAAATGGCAAAGGCGACGGAAGATTCCCCGGGAATTTCAATGATTTTTTCCAGTCCGTTACCGCCTGACTCGGCCAATTTTTCTATTGTGCCGCCAGGGCCGGCAAGCACCCATTTCACACTTACAGTACCAATATCAATGCCAAGCGTTAAAAGCACTTAACTGCCCCCTATTCTAAACCGTTAACCCAAGCAGCTTTTAAAATAACCTAAAAAAAGTCAAAGCAGAAACCGAGTATACTTTTTTCTATCCGAAATTGCAAGAAATTATATGAAGTTATAAGACAAGCAGGCAATCTTCCATATAAGGCTTAGCCCCTGGTTATCTCTTTGGGGCGGTATATAACCGAAAGGGCGATTATTGAATGGAAGAGCTTGAGACAAGGAAGGTCACCTTCGGGTGTTCCTGCGTTCCTCTTTGTATTTCGCGCGAATCCAGGTGAAATCATCTGTATAGAGTCCCGATTCAATATCTGGGAAGGTCCATGGAAGTGATCTGAAAACCCCGTCCCGGAAGAGAAGAACCGTATCGGCAAAAACACCGCTGGACAGATATATCTTCTGCGGGGCTTCTTTGAATGAAGCGAGGACCACCTTGTAGTAATCTACATAACCCGGATCGAGATTGACCTTTCTTCCCCTCTCGCCCTCAAAAATTTTTTCAATTCGGGCTGAGATCATCTTTCTGGCCGGAAGGTCCTCCGCCGGGCCGAGGCCGGCGAAAGAAACAATTCTTCTCTTAAGTCCCCCTCCCATTTCATTATTATAATAATCTGTTAAGTCAAAGGGATGGTCTTCTCCGGAATAATCAACCGTTCCCAGTTTATCTTCAAGCTCGCCGTAGAAACTCTCGCCGGGATCAAACCCCCCGCTGAAAAGCACGGCAGCGAAGAATTTCACTGGTACATTACGCCTGGCTAAGGATTCCTCTTTCGCCATGACTCTTTCATCCTCTCAATATGCTCCCTGGCCCTGGCGGTTATTTCGCCGGGTATTCCAAACTCCGATTCTATCCTGACCTCCATATTATTCCTTATATTCTCATTTACCTTCCGGTTTCCGCTTCTGAATCTCAAATGATGATCCCTGATATACAGATGTCCCTTCCCAGAAAGCCTCGTAAGCTGAAGTGAATTCATCATCGGCTGAGAAAAAGAATCCTTCCAGTAACCCATAAACCGCCCCTTCGATACCGGAATATCCTTGAGTCTGTATCTCCATTTTCTTTCCGATCCCGTAACTGTGTAAAGATCATATCCCGTTTTACCCCTGGGTCTTAATTCCGCGAATCCGAAGGGGGTTGATATCTTGACGACCGACTTTATCAGTTCAACCGGTTCTCCGAGAAGATATCCGGGATCTACCACGTACTTCCTGTCGCCTATACAAACAACAAGAGCGCAATGTATGTTCGGCTTTTTCATGTCCGCCATAACGGGATAACAACAGAACCCGGCGTCGGAAAGTATCGAACCGAGGCAGAAAGTAAGGGAGAAGCAGGTGCCGCCGGTATTACTGCTGATATATTCTTTCATAACCCTTTCGGGGGTTCTCATTCTGCTCGAGAAATCATCCTCTGAGAATTTATTTATGATCTTGGTCAGATTTTCATAGGGTATTTTAGAATATTCCGAAATTACCTTTTTCAGCATTTCAAGTTCGGGTTCTTCGAATCCCAACTGAAAATGCCCCGAGAAGAGACGCGCCGCGCTATTATTCTTCGTTTTCAAGGTTTTGCTCCTTTGCGGCCTGACCCTTTGATTCAGGGAAACAGTTCGCAGATATAAACGCCGGAGCTCTCGCGAGGAGCTGGAATTGCTTTGGCCCCCGGGGCTCCGGAATATGTGTCTTTCTTTTAACGGTTAAATCGAATCGATGTCAACATAATAATTTTCCTCCTTTGCTTTCCCGCTACGCGCGCGTCGTGTCCTGTTTAACAAACAGAGGGCTTTACTTACCCCGCTGAATTTATAATGAATATAGTAGTGTTGTTGTTTTTAGTTTCACCGGAGTCACGTAGATGGAATTAAACACCCGCGACAGAATCTGTCCCTTATGCGGCGAGTCTGAAGCAAAAGGGTTTTATCGGGATAAAACCCGCGATTACTTTCGATGCCGCAGGTGTAATCTTGTCTTCGTCCCTTCACGGCAGTTTTTATCCCCGGAAGATGAAAAAGCAAGATACGACCTTCACAGGAACCTGCCGGATGATATCAGCTACAGGCGTTTTTTAGGCCGCCTCTTTATTCCGATGAGAGATATCCTGACTCCTGGAGCGGCCGGGCTGGATTTCGGTTCAGGGCCGGGGCCGACACTGTCTCTGATGTTCGAAGAAGCGGGACATCCAATGAGTGTGTACGACTGTTTTTACTCCCCCGATCAATCCGTTCTGAAGAAAGAGTACGATTTTATCACGGCAACAGAGGTTGCCGAACACCTGCATAGACCCGGAGAAGAACTGAGCAGATTATGGGGGTGCCTCAAGCCCGGAGGAAAATTGGGTATAATGACAAAGTTCACTCCGGGCCCCGGTGACTTCGCGGACTCTCACTACAGGAAAGATCTCACGCACGTCTCATTTTTTTCAAAGACGACATTTGAATGGCTGGCTGCCGGATGGCAGGCGAAGATCGTTTTCAGCGGAAAAGATGTTATTATCTTTTCGAAAGGGGATTAACGGTCTGAAGACAAGCTCTTCTTTAAAGCGGCAGGAGGTACGCCCGGAGAATAACAGGTTGACGGAAATTCCATCCTGAAAAACCTGTTTTAACACTAAATCCCGCTAAAAATAATTTATTATTGGAATTTTATAATCAAAAGTGTTTAGTTAAAAAATAACAGCAGAATAAACTTTATTCTAAAAAATTTTTTGCCTGAAAACAGCTCCGGAATGGAGGGATGCTTCTATGATTATCACGATAGCAAGCGGAAAAGGCGGTACCGGGAAAACGACTTTTGCCGTAAACCTCTCTCACGCGCTGGCCAGCAGGGGGGAAAATGTGCGGCTACTGGACTGCGACGTGGAAGAACCGAATGACCATCTATTTGTTGAACCTGATTTTACCGAAGAAGAGAAAGTTACAGTCCCCAAACCGGTCTGGGATAGGGCAAGATGCACCGGATGCGGAAAGTGCGCCGAGGCATGCAACTACAACGCCATCGCCGTTATAAATGATAAAGTTATGATCTTCAATGAACTTTGCCATTCATGCGGAGTTTGTTCAACCGTCTGCCCGGAAAACGCCCTTACAGAAGTAGAGACCCCGGTTGGAACAGTACAGGCGGCGCCGGATAATAAACCATTCTACTTCGCCCACGGACTGCTGAATGTCGGAGAAGCACTTGCCCCTAACGTAGTACGGGGCGTGAAAGAACATATCGATCCTGACGCGATTAATATAATAGACGCTTCTCCGGGAACGGCCTGCCCGGTTGTAGAAGCTGTTGAAGGAGCGGACGCCGCTCTTCTCGTTACAGAACCCACCCCCTTCGGCCTCAACGATCTGAAACTGGCGGTCGGGCTTACTCTGAAGGTTGGGGTTCCCACAGGCATTATCATCAACAGATCCTACGGAGAAGACAGTATAATAACAGAATACGCGGAAAAAACCGGAATCCCTATAGCTGGACGAATCCCCTTCGACCGTAAATACGCGGAGGGCTATTCAAAGGGAGAGGTGCTCGCGGAATCCTTTCCGGAGCTCAGAGAGAACCTTCTTGGAATTTACGACGATCTCAAAACAGCGACCCCTCCCATTCCGGACGAAGATCTCTTCGAACTCGCCCTGGGCAAACCGGCCCCGTTCTCTAAAGGCACCTCGGAACAATACAGGGAGATAACGATTATCAGCGGTAAAGGGGGGACGGGAAAAACTACTGTCGCCGGCTCTCTTGCCCAATTAGTCGAAGATAAGGTCCTTGCCGACAACGATGTGGACGCCGCTGACCTTCATCTTCTTCTCTCTCCTACCGTCTATGAAGAACACGACTTTGCCGGCGGAATAAGAGCGGTAATAGAAACAGATAAATGTACCGGATGCGGGATATGCGCCGAGGCCTGCCATTTCGATTCAATACGGGGAGACGGCCCTCCCAACGATAAAACTGAAGCCACCTACAGGATAGATGAACTGATGTGCGAAGGATGCGGCCTGTGTCCGCTGGTATGTCCCGAGAATGCTATCTCCGTGGAAGATAACATAACGGGGCGCTGGTATGTCTCTGCCACTGACTACGGTCCGATGGTGCATGCCAAGCTGGGTATTGCCGAAGAAAACTCAGGCCGGCTTGTTACCAGAGTGAGAAAGCGGAGCGCGGAATTTGCCGGCGAATTAAAGAAGAAACACATTCTCGGCGACGGCCCGCCCGGTACCGGCTGCCCGGTCATAGCTTCCGTTTCCGGGACAGACCTTGTCGTTATAGTTACAGAGCCCACTGTTTCCGGAGTCCACGACATGGGGCGCGTGCTGGACCTCGCCGAACACTTTAGAACCCCCGCGAGAATCATAATCAACAAGTACGACCTCAACGAAGAACAGGCTGAAAGAATCAGAAAAATAGCCGGGGAGAGGGGCTCGCGTATAATCGGCAGGATTCCCTTTGACCGGAACGTGAACGACGCCCTGATGGCCGGGAAAACCGTGATTGAATACGACAAGGGTGCTGCCGGAGAAGCAATGAGAGGGATCTGGCGCGAAATCAGAAAAGAATTATGGGAATAACGAGAGTGAACTTTTATCTATTACTTGAATATCCGGACTGAAGGATAAGGTCAATGAATATAACTATATGGGCGGGATTCATTCTATCTCTGATAGTGATGATCGGCGTGGCCAGGAAGAACCTGCCTCTCGGCTTTATAGCCGGGGCAATTGTGCTTGGAGCTTTCAACCTTTCGGCAAGAGAGATATACAATGAATTCTCGCAAACTTTAACGGACCCTTCAATACTCCTTCTCGCTTTTTCCGTGGGGACTATTCCACTTATTGGGGGAGTGCTCGAAAAATCGGGTTTGATGGACACCCTGGTCGCAAATCTGAAACTGAAAAGAAAACTCTTTCTGATATTCGGGCCCGCTTTCTTGGGGATGCTGCCCATGCCCGGCGGAGCCCTGCTTTCGGCGCCGCTGGTCAGGCGCGCGGGGGATGATATAACCGACGAGCAGCTCGCCTCGATAAATATCTGGTTCCGGCACGTGCTGGTCCTTATTTACCCTCTCGGCCCCCTTCTTGTAACGACCAAAATCGCCCACCTTAACCTTTACAAAGAGGTGTTGTTCCTCCTGCCGGGATTTATTCTTATGATCATCCTCGGCTGGGTCTTTCTCCTCCGGGGAATAGACGGAAAGATGCCGGGAGCAAAAACCATAAACCCGAGAAAGACGCTAAGCCCAATAGTTATTATTTTAGCGGCCCCCGTTATTCACGTTTCCCTGATGTCTATCTTTCCCTCTATAATTCAGGAAATACCGCTTATAATAGGAGTTGTATGCAGCCTTTCCCTCGCGGTTACTATCGGCAAACTTCCTTTGAGAACGATGGCGCCGGTAATAAAAGAAATGAAACCCTGGAAATATTTCATGATTATTATCGGGATGTTTCTTTTTCTAAACACCTTTGTAGCTTCAAATATTTCAGCGATTATAGCAGACGCCGTTTCATCCCGCCATTTCCTGGTTATCATTGTAGGCGCGTTTCTGGGGTTTGTTACAGGACGCGTTCAAATACCGGTCGCGATCATACTGCCGATCTATCTTTCAATAACGGGGGCGGGGAATGTTGGATATATCATATTCAGCTGCATCTTTATCTCCGTTTTTATGGGATACATAATATCACCGATTCATCCCTGCGTTTCCGTTTCACTTGAATTTTTTGATTCCACCCTTAAATATTTCTATAAGAAGCTTCTTCCAATAACCCTGATCTGTCTTGCCGCCGCGGCAGCCGTATCACTGATCTTTACATAGATCAATCTGCATCGGAAGCGGCGTTTCCTCCTGTTTAATCCGGCCTGTCAGGGTCCGGCTCTTGTATCTTTCAAAAACCGCCCGCGATCTCTCCATCCAGGGAAATCGCACGCTCTTACTGCCTTTTTAAGGGGCAGCGCTAAACTCTGTGATCCCCCGCATTATCCGGAACGATAACACGGAAAGCACCCGGAATAACTTCTACGGTAATCGGAGTTTCTCCTGTCACTTCACCGTCCGCCTGAACGGTTATTTCCTTTTCGGCGTCTATTGTGATCTTTTTGCGCGCCTTGATGCAGCATATCCTCGAACCGGCCGGTTTTCTGCCGAGAACATTAAGCATGAGCGCGGGGTAGTCTTTAACTGAATTCGCCTTTACGTAGCAGACATCTACGGCCCCGTCGTCAATCTGTATATCCAGCCCCTTAGGAAGTATCATGTCGCTGATTATACCTCCGTTGGAAACAGAGACTTCAGGCGACCTGATTTTCATCCTCTCTCCGTCCACTGTCAGGGTGAAGGCGTGCGGCTTGAACTTGACGATTTGTTTCAAAGCGGAACCGACGTAGGCAAGAAGCCCGAAACGGCTTTTGTCTTTCCTGGTCAGGTCTCTAACGGCCAGGGAACTTATCCCCACCCCTATGGTAAGTATAAAGGTCCGGTTGTCGAGCCGCATCGCGTCTATTGTTTTTATGGTGTGCCTCGAAGATATTACCTCCGCTGAACGCTTTATGTTAAGCGGTATCCGCAGCTCCCTCGCTATCATATTGCCCGTGCCGACAGGTATGATGCCCAGAGGAACCTTCCCGCCGACAAGTCCTCCCGCAACTGCCGAGATCGTTCCGTCGCCGCCCGCGGCGATAACCAAATCGTAACCCTTTTTGACGTGATCTCGCACAATATTTTCAATTAATTCTCCGCCGGTTACTTCATGCAATTTGTAATTGAACCCGGGCGCGCTGAAATGCCTGTCGAGGGCATTCTTCAAACGGGGCACTTTATGATTTCCGGACGCGCTGTTATGTACTACAAGAACATTTTTCATAATCATTCCAATTTTAACATCTTACGGCGGCAAATTAAACCGGGCGATCACTTCTATTCTAATATAACATGGCTTGACGCCGCTGATATATATTTCATAACATCCTTGCTTTTTTTAGCCGCCCTGCAATTTCATTTATTCCATATTCTATATAAAAACGCCTCAATTCTTTCCATAAGTCATCAGGAAGGCGATTCCTGACTTCCAGTAAGATCTCCTCAGGTATATCTCTGTAATACGCTTCAGCTATCGCCCCGGCGATACAGGCCAGCGTGTCGCTGTCCCCTCCAAGAGACACGGCGTTTCTGACAGCGTCTTCGTAGGAAACAGAATCGAGAAAAGAGACAATAGCCTCGGGCACAGTCTTCTGGCATGATGATTCCCAGCTGTAATCCGGCCTTATATCGAGCACCGTTCTATCGAGATCATAACCGAACTCCCGCTCGATTTCACTTTCAATGACTTCCTTGTCCGCTCCGTTTTTCGCCAGAAATACCGCGAGCGCGGCAGCGCAAGCGCCCTTTATACCTTCAGGGTGATTATGCGTTATTTCTGCCGTTCTCTCCGCTTCCTTTAAAACCTTCGCTTTAGTTTTGAAAGCAAAGCCCACCGGCGAAACACGCATCGCAGCCCCATTCCCCCAACTGTTGTATGAATCTTCAATAAGTGAAAAAAGCCAGAGTATAAATGTGCTTCCGTATCCGGCTTCAGGGTAACGGTTTCCGATCTCCCTGACAGCCTTCTTATATGAAGATTTTGCCGTAATAGCGTGCGCTACGGCAACTGAAAGAACAGAATCGTCTGTAAAACGGGATTCCTCGCTGAACAGGGGGAAATCCTTTATTTTAATCGGGCTGTGCTCATACACAGAACCTATTATATCACCCGCTATCGCACCTATCATAAAACGGCAAATCCCTTCCTTTTATAGATCCCCGGTTGTTGCCGGTTAAAAAAATCGCCTCTTATTTAACCGGAATTTTAAGTCCCCGGTCCTTCCCCGGGGAAAACCCGCTATTAATAAATGATGATCTTATCTTTTTTTAAAGCGGAGCTGCCTTCTGCTCCTCCCGCGGCAAATGAAAGTATAGCACCTTACTCCGGTAAGTTAAACTGTAAAGATCAAGCCTCACAGCCCCCGATGATAAAGCCCTTAAGCAAAACCAAAGCATCACGGTTGACAATTACTATTTATATGATTTATATTATTGTTTCAGGACAAAGAGATTTGACAGATACAATTTAACATCTTTACACATTAAGTTATTTACCCGCAACTTCAACAACGGAGGAGTATCTTGGCTGCTGACTCATCTATCAAGAAAATGGATTTCGGCCCCAGACGCGGTTACTACGCTGAAATAGGTCCAGACGCGGCACCGTCTGATTTTTCAGAAGATGCGTCTGCCGCATTCGAAGACTACGATTTGCTATACCGCACTCTATGCGGAATTTTATACAATTTCGTCCCCAAGTCGGGACATCCCGGCGGAAGCATTTCGTCCGGAAGGATAGTTGAAAGTGTTCTTTTTTCCATGATGAATTATAGAATAGGTGACCCTGAATGCCTTGAAGCGGATATTATATCATACGCCGCGGGACACAAAGCAATGGGGCTCTACGCCATGTGGGCGCTTAGAAATGAAACGGCCAGAGTCGGCAATCCCGACCTCCTTCCCAAACCGAAATTCCAGCTGAGAATGGAAGATATGCTCGGTTTCAGGAGGAATCCTACTCAGGAGACACCGCTATTTGATAAATTCAAGGCTAAACCTTTAGACGGACATCCAACACCGATGACACCTTTTGTCAAGCTTTCAACGGGAGCCTCAGGCGTCGGTATCCCGACGAGTTTCGGTCTGGGGTTCGGCGCTATGGACTATTACGGGAAAGACTCACCCTTTATTCATGTTATCGAAGGTGAAGGGGGAATGACCCCGGGCCGCGTTTCTGAAGGATTAGCGGCGGCTGCCAGCGCTCAACTCTGGAACACCGTTCTTCATGTCGACTGGAATCAGTCTTCAATCGATTCCGATAAAGTCTGCCGCGAAGGATCTGTGCCCGGAGATTATGTCCAGTGGACGCCGGCGGAGTTCTGTTATCTCCATGACTGGAATGTTATTTCCGTAGAAGACGGTAAGGATTTCAGGCAGATTCACGCCGCCCTGGAGTTGGCCGGAAAACGCCGCAACGATCAGCCTACCGCGATTGTCTACCGCACGATAAAGGGCTGGGAATACGGTATAGAGGGGAGAAAATCCCACGGCGCGGGTCATGACTTCTGCTCAGACGCTTATTACGAGACCATCAAGCCGGTCGAAGAACGCTTTGGAGTAAAATTCCCGAAATTCGAGGGGGAACAGACTCAGACTAATATTGAGAAAAACTTCTGGGACACTTTGCTCGTCTTCAGAAATATTCTCGAAGAGAACAATGAAATCGCGGAATTTTTCTCAACCCGTCTCGCCGAAGCTGACAAACGGCTTTCGAGCATTAACAGAAAGCGGCGCAATGACAAGGTTGACCTCGATCTTGTCTATTCCGATGAAATCAAATATGATAAACCCCCTTCCGATTGCAGCTACGAACCGGGATCAGCTCAGACTCTTCGCGCGGCTCTAGGGGAAACTCTGGGATATCTCAACAAGAAGACATCCGGCGCTTTCATAGGCGCCTCCGCGGATCTGCTGGGTTCTACCAGTATAAACAAACTGAACGCCCATTTCCCGGACGGATATTACAACTCGGTCTCGAACCCCGACTCCAGACTTATTGCCGCAGGCGGAATCTGCGAAGATTGTATGGGCGGGCTTATGGCCGGAATATCCACTTTCGGCAAGGCGATCGGCGCGGGATCTTCCTACGGCGCTTTTATTACATCGCTCGAGCATATAACGGCCAGACTGCATGGAATCGGACAGCAGGCAAAGAAGGCATACCTGGGCCTTCCGTATAATACCTTTATAATCGTAAACGCGCACGCCGGGCTGAAAACCGGCGAGGACGGCCCGACACACGCCGACCCTCAATGCCTGCAGGCAATTCAGGAAAACTTTCCCCGCGACGTTATGATCACTCTTACACCCTGGGACCCGAACGAAATGTATCCCATGGTTGTCGCCGCCCTTAAGATGCGTCCGGCTGTTCTGGCTCCATTCGTGACACGCCCGAAGGAGAAAATCATAGACAGAAAAGCTCTTGATCTGCCGCCTGTCACAGCCGCTGTGAAGGGAGTCTACGCTATGAGAAAAGCGGACCCCTCAAAAGAACCCTATCACGGCACGCTTATTCTACAGGGCAGCGGAATCACGAACACCTTTGTAAGCGGCGTTCTGCCCAGAATAGATGAAGCCGGGCTGAATATGAATGTTTTCTACGTGAGCAGCGCTGAACTCTTTTCAAGACTTTCCGAAAAAGAACAGTCGGAAATTTATCCTGACGAGCTCGCGAGTGAAGCAATGGGTATAACCGGGCTTACTCTGCCGACATTATACCGCTGGGTTACATCACGTGAAGGCAGAAGCCACAGCATCCACGCTTTCAAACACGGACACTACCTGGGGAGCGGTAAGGCCCACAAGGTATTCGAAGAAGCCGACCTTCACCCTGAAGGGCAGTGGAAGGCAATCAAGGAATATGCTCACCGGATGGAAAACAGATAAGAGGATCGAAATTACAGGCGGCGGGAAACCCGCAGTATTCCCGCCGCTTGATTCTTGCCATTACAAAGCATTTCAATTCAACTGATTATCTCTATTTTGACAGGGCTTATCCGCACACCGCGCTTGTAACCCTGAGCAGGTTGCCGCCCATAATCTTTCCCGTATCGGCGGCTGAATAACCCCTTCTTCTGAGTTCACGGTCAAGGTCGGGCAGGAAAGAAATATCGCCTAGCCCTTTCGGAGTAAGGGGAATTCCGTCAAAATCAGATCCAATCCCTACATGATCAACTCCCGCTACGCCGACCGCGTGGTCGATATGATCTGCTACAAGAGAAAGGTTCGGCATAGTCAGTTCCCGCAGTTTTCTTACGGCGGCCGGGCGCAATTCATTGCTCGCTCTATCCGGATCTCCCCCGTACCGGCGGGAAAGAATACTCTTTTTATTCCTGTAAACACTCCATATCTTCATTATATCCCTGTGGCTCTTCTCTTCTAAAAAAGCGGGGAAATAATTAACACAAACAACACCGCCGTTCTCAGCAAGGGCCAGAAGCTGGCTGTCGTCGGTGTTTCTCGGGATATCGCAGATCGCGCTCATACAGGAATGCGAAAGTATAACCGGATTAGACGAGCGCTCCAGCACATCAAAAAAAGCTTCGCGGGAAGCGTGAGAACAATCTATTATCATTCCGAGTCTATCCATCATTTCAATAATCTCACACCCGAAACCGCTCAATCCTCCCCACCTCTTTCTGTCCTCCGACGAATCCGCTATAGTGTTTGTATTTTTCCAGGTTATCGTCAAACACCTCACCCCCTCTTCGTACAATCTCTTTAGAACATCAATCGATGAAACAACATGCCCACCCTCAACACCGATCACGGCCGCGATCCTTCCCCCGCCTATGATTCCCGTTATATCACCGCCCCGCAAAGCGATCTTCATCTCTTCATTGTTCGCTTCAACAGCTCTTTTGAAGATATCTACAGCCCTGAACGTTTTCTCTTCCCACAATTTCTCCGGATAATCGGGGTCCGTGTGAACCGCGAATATCTGGGCATTGAGTCCACCCTCTTTCATGCGCGGAATATCAATATGCCCGCCGGAGTGTCTTTTTCCAATATCGAAATTTGCCTCGGCTGCTATTCTCGTGGCCGTATCGCAATGTCCGTCAAAAACAGGTCTGAATTTTCCATCTTCCATGATAATCAGCCCCTCTGTTCCTGTAATTCTTACTTCACTCGGAATGATGCTACATCATTGTCAGGGATTAGTGTATCTAAATGTCACTTTTTATCAGAAGATATATAGTGATTTAAATGCATATCATTACAGGCTGGTTTTGGGTTTTCACTCTATGCTTACGGCAAATCTCCCAAGGCCGCTTCAGAGACACTGAAGAAGAGAATATAAACAGGTGGAAAAACGATATCGCGGACACGGACGCGTAAAATCTAGTGGACTATTTTAGCCGAGGTTATAGGATCACCGTAAACATATCTGGCATACGGCAGAAGGTTTCCGGTGCTCCTGATAGCATATTGATCACTTGTAGGCCCCGCCATCTGTATATCCGTGCTGTTACTGGCGAAAAAGCTCCATCCCCCCTGCTGATCCGCCGTAGACCCTCCTATATAATCCAGATCCTCTATTGTTTTCCCGTTATAGAACTGAAGCCATATCGTATTAAGCGACGCCGGGTATTCGGTTTCTATCGCGTAATAAGAAGCCAGCGCTGTTTGCACGTGCTTTACATTCTGGACGAACACAGCCACTTCGGCCGCCTTCTTTGAACGGTAATAATTGGACAATATAATTGTGGACAGAAATCCTATTATTTCAATAACGATAAAAAGCTCTAACAGAGTAAACCCGCGTATTCCGGTTTTTCTCCTGATAAATTTGCAGGCGTTTTTGACTTTAACGGCAAGATTTGCAAACTTCAATATAACTCCTCCTGAACATCGCATCATGCACTCTCTGAAGAGTAAGGATAAATTCAAATTATTTCCGAATCTAATGCGTGCAAAAAACGTGACACTTCTAGTTAATAACCGTTTATTTACTATAAACGGCGAGAGATACTACACTCCTGTTTTTTCTTTTAGTGTCCCTTTGAAAGTTCTTAAGATGAAACGCGCTGTAAAAGAGCCGGTGGGAGTCTCGTTCAATTAAAAACGGGGAAATATAAATACGCCCCTTCTGTTTGATGAACGAATATTCCAGCTTAAGGATCGTATCTAATCAAATATTATACAGATTCAACCTTTTTAATCTCCGGAATATTCTCTTTTAATACCTTTTCCACTCCCATAGCAAGTGTTATTTGAGACATGGGGCAGCCCGCGCAGGCACCTTTGAGCCTGACCTTTACTACAGAATCCTCTATGCCGACGAGCTCAATATCCCCTCCATCGGCCTGAAGGTTAGGTCTTATCTGTTCTATTATCTTCTCTACTTTTTCTCTCATATTCTCCAGCTCCTTTGATCTTTAACGAAATATAATTTGACTGAGAGAATTGTCAACCGATATATAAGAGCAACCTCTTATCAAGTACTGATACAAATTATTTTCCTCCCGCTGTCTTGAAGAATAGCTTTAAAAGTGCTATATTCATAAGAAGAAGTTATCAGCATCTACTTAAATTTACCGCCGCTTGAAAAGCGCTCTTTTTTAAGAAAAAAGGGGTTGTAACCTGTTTAATAGTCAGAAAATGTAAACAGGTATGTTATTTGCGTTAAAACAACCTGAAAGATTTTCCGCTTTTAAGCGATAAGCATCAAAAGAACGGAACACCACAGAGGAGTTGAACAATCCATGAAAAACCGAATAGTTATATTGACTCTGATTGTAATAAATCTTTTTGCAATTTTCACGCTTTCTTCCGCAGCGAAAGCCGAAGAGACGGCGGAAGAAAAGATAGCCCGCCTGAACCGGGAGATAGAAGAGAAGGGATGGCTCTGGAAAGCGGGTAAAACCGGTTTGTCGGGGCTTTCACACGAAGAAAACCAGAAAATGAGAGGCCTCCTGCCGATGCCCGATAACATGAAGAGCAGAATCCCCCTTTACGCTCCCTCGGAACCCGTCGCGCTGCCGGAATCTTTTGACTGGAGAGATCAAAACGGAACGACACCCGCTAAAAATCAAGGCTCCTGCGGTGCCTGCTGGTCCTTCGCGGCTGCAGGACAGCTGGAAGCTCATACATATATATACGACGGCCGCATAGAAGACTATTCCGAGCAGGCGGTAATGGATTGTAACCCATGGGATCAGGGATGCGGTGGAGGATGGGCCGCTAGCGCGTACAGCGTTTTCATGGATTACGGAGCGGTCGCTGAATCATGCGTGCCGTATCTGGCCAGCAGTCCTCACCCCTGCACTCAGACATCATGTGAATCTCTTGCTAAGATGTCTAATTATTCGAGCGTTTCTAATTCACCAACAGCTATCAAAACCGCAATCTATAATGACGGTCCTGTATATACTTCTATTTACGCGCATGATAATTTAAGCAGCTACTCAAGCGGCTGCTACAACGCGGATTACCCGGACAGCCCAAACCACGCCATTTTAATCGTAGGATGGGATGACAGTGGATGCGCGGGAAACGGAGCATGGATAATAAAGAACAGCTGGGGCGAAGGCTGGGGAAGCAACGGTTTCGGCAGAATTCAATATGGAGTATGCAGTATAGGAAGCGGAACGTACACTATCGATTACATTCCAAGCAACGTCTTTGTCAATGTTCAGAATCCAAATGGTGGCGAAACACTCGATGTAGACACCGGGTATCAGATAAACTGGGAGACCAGCCGTTCGGTTCCCGATTCTATAACTATTCTGCTCAGCCTCGACAGCGGAGACAGCTATACTGAAACTGTCGTCTCCGGTCTTGCCGGTTCGAGCACATCCTATATGTGGAATGTTTCAAATCTTCCGGTTGAAACGGCCCGCCTTAAGGTAGTAGCTTATTACGGAGGAGATGTCGGCGGCTACGATCACAGTAACGCTGATTTTACAATCTCAGGGCTCCCGAGAAGATATGTTTCTTCATCGGGAAGTAACACATACCCGTATTCACTCCCCGTCTGGGCGGCCCATTCAATTCCGGACGCCCTGGACGCGGCAAACAGCGGAGACACAGTACTTGTTGCAGAAGGAACATACGGCAGCTCGCTATCCGCGCCCGCGCCCGTTTATATATACGGCGGATGGGACAGCGGTTTCGAATTCAACGATCCTTCCACATATGTTACATCGCTCAATTCAACGGGAAGCCTTATTCTTTTCTCCTCGATCTCACCGGGAACCTGCGGCGTGGAAGGTTTCACTCTAAGCGGCGGATCAGGGACAGCGCTTGCAACTCCGCAAAGCGGAAATTACGGAGGGGGAATTCTGTTTTACAATGCTCCCTACTGCGTAGTAAAAAATAATACCTTTTCCGGCTGCGGATACACAAACGGGACAAACTTTTCGGGAGGCGGCGCCGTTGCCTGCGTAAACACAGACTCTGTCATGATAGCTGGTAACGTTATCTCCTCAAGCAAGGCGCAGAGCGGAGGAGGAATTTTCCTCTACCAGTCCGACGCCGTAATAAACGGAAACAGAATCACGGGATCTCTTCCGGATCTGTCATTCAGCGGCACAAAGAAAGGCGGCGGAATTTACGCTTCCTATTCTTCAATTGATTTAAGCGGCAACTTTATAGGCGGCAACACGGGGTATATCGACGGAGGCGGAATATATTCAGAATTCGCTCCGATTACCCTCTCTGGAGATACTATAATGTCGAATGAATGCGGAGGTTCAGGAGGAGCGGTATATTCGGATGATTCACCGATAACAGCAGTTAATTCTGTTATCGCGGAGAACAACGCCGCTTCTCTGGGCGGAGGAGTCTACTTTCAAGAGGGAATATGCCATATCGAAAATTCTCTCTTCTATCTGAATGAAAGTGGCATAATGGGCGGAGGTATTTACGCTTCTTCTATAGGCGGAGATATAACAAACAGTTCATTTGACCGCAATTCGGCAGCTTATAACGGAGGAAACATCTCCATAACCACGCCGGTCGATCTGGAAATAAAGAACAATATTATTTCGTACGGTTCGCAAAACGGAATATTCTTCAGCAATACGGACAGCCTGACGTTTCAGTATAACAACTCTTTCGGAAACACCCCGGAAGATGTCGTGTCACTGTCTCCGGATTCTACAAATGTCAGCAGAGATCCGGTTTATGCCGACACATCAGGCGCCGACTATCATCTCGCGCTGCATTCAGGCTCAATAGACGCGGGCGATCCGTACATCTTCGATCCTGACGGCTCCAGGGCGGATCAGGGATTATACGGCGGGCCAAACGCTATTAGCGCGTCTCCAGAATATGTCAAGAATCTCACCGCGAGTTCGGCAGGCGATACTACTATCTCACTCAGCTGGGATGAACTTTCCGGAGGCGGCCTCGATTACTACGCCGTTTACGGCGATACCTCAGGCGGATTTCTGCCCACAGCGTCCGTATTTCTCGGTTCGGTGCCGGCCGGAACATCCAGCTGGTCTCACCACCCTGTGGAAGACTGCTGGTACTACCGTGTATCGGGTGTAAATGGATCAGGATACGCGGGAGGATATTCAGAACAGAGTGAAGCGTGCGCTTCCGGTGAAGATCTCATTCCTCCCGATGTTACAGTGATATATCCCAACGGGTCGGAAACAGCGGAGGTCGGCGACACACTCGATCTGCAGTGGATCGCCACTGACAACGTCGGGGTGGATTCTGTAAACATATTCTATTCAACAAACGGCGGCGGGGATTATTCGGCGATTTCAAACTCAGAACCGAACGATTCATTATATAAATGGATAGTGCCTTCCACCCTTTCTGATTCCTGTCTCGTAAGAGTAATCGCCTACGACCCATCTCTTTTAACAGGGGCCGACACAAGCGACAGCCTGTTTTCTATTAAGAACACGACAGCGATTGAGGGAGGAGAAGATGGAGGTAATGACACTCCGAATTTCGTCAACGCTCTTCAGCAGAACTATCCCAATCCGTTTAACGGAACAACGACAATTACATATTCTGTAGCGGAGTCCGGCAATGTTGATCTGCGCATCTTCGATACCGCCGGCCGCCTTGTCCGTGTTCTTGAGAATAAAACACGAACACCGGGCAATTACTCAGTCATCTGGAACGGCAAAGATGAATCAGGACGCGCGACTTCTTCGGGGGTTTATTTCTGCCGGATCAAAATAAGCAAGTTCACGCAGAGCAGGAAGATAATTTATCTGCGGTAACCTGCCTGGTAGATACTTGATTCAGTATCATGGAATATTAATATGAACGAATCTTATCTGAATCAGAAAAAACAGAACAAAGGGCGGCATCCTATGTGATGCCGCCTTTTTTAAGAAGGGGATATATTGAAAAAAATAGAATTTTTCAAGCACAATATCGGCGAAGAAGAGATCAGACGGGTTAAGAATGTTTTACGCTCGATCTTTATCACAACCGGGGATGAAGTTTCGGAATTTGAGGAAAGTCTAGCTGAATATCTTCAAGTTCCTTATACAGTTGGATTGACAAGCGGAACAGCCGCGATGCATCTGTCTCTTCTCGCGGCCGGAATAGGTCCCGGCGATGAAGTTATAACAACACCCCTCACCTTCATCGGCACAGCTAACAGTATTCTTATGTCTGGCGCGACCCCCGTTCTTGCCGACGCGGAAAGATCAACGGGCAATATAAACCCCGACGCTGTTGAAAACGCCGTTACCCCCAGGACAAAAGCCATTCTTCCGGTTCATCTCTACGGTCAACTCTGTGATATGGAGAAAATAAGAAAGATAGCCGACAGACACGGGCTTGCAGTAATAGAGGACGCGGCTCATTCGCTTGAGGGCAGATGGATGGGAAAACATTCAGGAGCGTGGGGAGACTACGCCTGCTTTAGTTTCTACGCGACAAAAAATATCACGAGCGGCGAAGGGGGAGCAATCTCTGTCAAAAGCGAAGAACAATACGAACTGCTTAAAAAACTGCGTCTTCACGGATTTGACAAAACCGCCGCGGACAGATACACCGACTATTTCAAGCAGTACGACGTAGATATACTGGGATGGAAATACAACATGGATAATATCCACGCGGCAATACTCATCGAACAATTAAAAAAGATCGACACAATGCATAAACGCAGGGCTGCTATCTACAAAAAATATCATGACGCCTTCAGTAAGATAGATGGAATTGAGCTTCACACGGTAAAACCTGAAGCTGACCACGCCTTCCATCTCATAACAATTCTTGTCGACCCCGGGATACGCGATAAAGTGCTCGGTGAACTTCAGAACCGGGGAGTGGGAGTATCTATCAATTTTCACCCACTTCACCTTATGACCTATTACAGAAAAAGGTTCGGATACAGGCGCGGAATGTTTCCGGCAGCGGAAGAGATCGGCGCCCGGACAATAAGCCTCCCCTTCTATCCCAAATTGAAGGACGAAGAAATCGAATATGTGATTGAATCGGTAGAAGATATTATTAATAATCTCTGATTTTTATTTTATTCGTACTTTGTATTCTATTATCCCCTCCTGGCCGCTTTCGAGTGTAAACGGGTTTTGTCTGGAAAGTATAACCCGAAGCTGTCTATCTGATAAATCGTACATCCCCTCGTCCGCGTCCATAGGATCTGCCGTGAAATAAACCGTGGCACCGCCGCTTGTCCAGGCAATGTCCCGCCCCGCGCCGTAAGCATCTGTAACAAAATCGACAGATTCTGAAATAGGATCAACTATTTCTATATCTCTGACGCCTTCTGTCCCCGGATTGGAAAGAATTATAGTGTATGTTACGATTTCACCCGGTCTCGCCTGCGCCAGATCCACTTCTTTGAGCAGACTCATCATGCCTGTCGCGCTGGCCAGTATCATAACATTGCTTGTGACACTTGATTCAGAAACAAAAGAGGTTCCGCTCAGAGTCTGCCTTAGAATAAATTCGATCTCAAAACTGTTTCCGGCCGGAGCCGAGGAAGGTACAAATATCCTCGTTATCACCGGCACTATATCACTTCCGGGTACTGCCGGATCCAGCGCGAGATCCGCGCTGGTAAGCCTTGTGTCACCGCTGTCCAGTATGCCGTCCTGATTCTGATCCCTATAGAATACCGCCGTCCAGCTCGCGGGAGCTGCAGCCTCGAGAGACGCCTGCCCGGCCGTGCCCGCCGTTATTGTGTGCGCTATATCGACCACCCCTCCCGCGGTCGCGCTATGGCTGCTCGCCGGCATTATTGAAGACAGGCTCACATCGCCGAAAAATATCCGTATTGTGTCTCCGGCCCCGGGAACGGCCGTACTGACAGTATCCGGAGTAAGAGATATCATTCCGGCGGGGGTTTTCTCGATAATATCCCTGCTGACACCTGAAGGTTTTTCGAAGAGAAAATTCCCGCCGGCTTCCGTAAGTGTCTTCAGCTCTCCGCCCGGATCGCTTAGGATCACTTCAACCCCTTGCAAACCTTTTTCATCAATTCCGTATATTCCATCATGATTGGAGTCTTCATACACTCTGCCGGTAAATATAGATCCGGTTCCTATCTCAAACAGAATGCTGTCTTCACGATCAAACGATAAACCTTCCGCGTTAATTATCTGCCTGTTTCTAAGATCAACATTAGCCGGAACAGCAGCTTTCACAGTATAAATTACAGAACTGCCGGGATTGAGAATCTGTGTTACAAAGGGAGAAGAATAATCATCCGTTCCGTCTGACAGCACGACAGACCCCGAAGGCCAGCCTGCGGGCGGACTCCAGGTTATTGCAAAGGAGTCGGGAAATCCTCCCCTGTTTACTATCTCGAGCGATGCTGTTACAACAGAGCCGGTCTCTCCGTAACAAAGAGCAGAACCTCCGTCCCCAGAGCCCTCGATACCGTAGAGATAGTTTCCTTCCCCTTCTATTACAAGGTCCACGCGGGGCGGCTGATTAATATGCACGCCGGCGGTTACACTCTCCGTGTTTGTTGAATCAACTGCCGATTCAACATCAATAACGTAATTATAATCACCTTCTCCCGCTGAGGCCGGAATAATCACTTCAAATCTATAGAGGCCCGCTCCCCCCGGCATAATTTCCGGGGTAGTATATCCGGAGGACGCGCCTTCGACAGAAGCGCTCCATCCGGAAAAAGCGTTCCATGAAACATAATAGCTCTCCGCTTCGCTTCCCTGATTCTGAAGCTCAAGGGTAAAATTAACACGCTGTCCCCCTATAGTGCTTTGAATCGACTGCCCTCCGTCTCCCGTTCCGGGAGTACCGAATATTTCATCTCCGTTGCCGTCGACAAGAGCGTCTATATTATGGGGACGGGAAACGATCACGCTTCCCTTGATGCTGTCAACAAGATATCTTTTATCAGTTTTTAATCCGTCAACAATTATGTCGAATGTCCCTTCGGAGCAGGAGGGGGGGATCCTGACTTCCAGAGTGTAAACTCCTGACGGAACCTCTCTCATAACGGAAGATGAGTCTCCTATTACAACCTCCCATCCGGAGGGGGTCGTCCACTGGAGATCAAAGAG
>CAZKNG010000014.1:0-37123 GCA_964554125.1 uncultured bacterium
GAACCTTCTTTCTCGCGCTTGTTAGCTCTCGCAATACGCCTTCAGTCCTTTCCTTCTTCCGAAACACTCGCAGCAGGCGTACTTCCCTCAGACGGAGTTATGTTGTCTCCGGCCTCACCGGTACTATTACGCCATCCGACTCCCTCCCGCACTCATCCGGCCTTCGGCAACCGCCTTATACCGGATGTCTCCTCCTCGCCCTTATCGGCGAGGGCACAAGAGGGCCTCCCCGGTTGAGGTGTCCTCTTTCCCGGCATGTCGCCCCTGATACCCCGGAGGAGTCCCGGGCGGCTTCATCTGTCCTACATCCCGGAATGCTGGCTTCCCCGCTGAGATATCGGGTCGCCCTCCTCATCTTGGTCTTTACGAGGCTACTTGCAGGTTCATTCACATTACGACCTGCCGGTTCGCGTCGCCTCCTTATAGAGACTTTGTCGGGCCGCTTGGATGCATCCGTTACCGGCATGCACCCGGCCCCTCGCTACGGGGCTGACAGACAGTTACCCCGGCCGGCTCCTCTCAGCCGGCTAGAAAAGATACCCCCTTCCCCGGGCGCTCATCTCAGCAGCACCATTTTCTTGGATTTTGTAAAATTACCAGTTTTCAATCTGTAGAAATATACCCCGCTTGCGACAGGCCGGTTCCTTTTGTCCCTTCCATTCCATTTAATACTATAGTTACCCATTTTCTTAAAATCGTCTAACAAGGTTCTTATCAACCGTCCGCTAACATCATAGATGATTAGATCAACATGAGAATCCCTGGAAATAGAGAATTCAATCGTTGTAACAGGATTAAATGGATTGGGGAAATTGCTCTCTAATCTATCCGTATATGTTATATCCTTCCCGGAACTTATATTCATCCCTTTTAATATTGCTGTCTTTCCATCTTTAGTTAAAAACTCACAAATAAGAACGGATATGTCTTCCTTTGTTACTACTTTCTTATCAGCAGAGAGTACTTTAAAAGCCAAGGCGCCTATTTTACAGGAACTACTACTGCCACTCCCTTTAGTAGTACCAAAATCAGCAATAAATATACATTTCTTCCCCCCTCGATTTACTGGAACAGCAGCTGTTTTTTCAGCATATCTTTCTTCCGGCTGCCACTGTATAAATTGAAGGTCTTCGTTATTTACCTGCAGGATTATAGCTAAAGCAGAATAATCACTTCTATTTTTAATAACTACTTCAGCTTCTACTGTGCCATTTATTCCATTGCCGCTGAAATTCAGTTCCACTTCCATGTCTGAAACAATGTCGGCTCCAGCGAGCATAGCTCCAAGAGGATTTGCGTATTCATGTCCGTAATGATTTGCAAAAGTACCAAAATCACTCAAATCCACACAACTATCCGCGTCAAAATTACACCATTCATCATAAAGACTGTCCCCTTTACACTTACCATAAGTGTTCGCGAATGTTCCATAATCCGCTAAGCTAACTTGCCCGTCAGCATTATAATCCGGACTCTTGATAGTTACTAAAAAGCTTTCTAAAACATTCTCATTTAGCCCCACAAGCAAGGTGTCTTGACAATGGCCTCCAATAGTACCTTTTGTAATTGTTGTATGCCAGCCGTTAGCACTTGTTGCAGAAGAATCGGCATATATAGTGTCACCGACAAAGAAATTTATATCATCAGAGGGTTTTATAAGCCACAACTCGCTCTTGTCGATATTTGCAGTCATTACACTGTCTATAAAATCAATATGCACCACAATTGAATCAGCGTCGCCGGCAGGACATACAGTCAGTTCATTATCAACTAATGATATTGAATCACAGCCGGGAATAGAGCTGAAGTTAAGTTTTATCGCGGGGTCACCAAAATAAATATAAGCTCGGGCAGTAGAATCATATATGTCCCCTTCTTCCATCACCATCTTCTGAGCGTTCATGCAGGCATAACCGGCTGATTTTGCGCCAAAGTCATACAGTTGCTGAAGTGTATATTTTGAAATCTCGTAATTCCCAGTAAGCAATGATCCTCCAGAAGGTCCGAATGCCCCTATGATGCCCCTTTGACTGTCAAACATCAGTTCCTTTACTAACGGTCTGGGTACGTCGTTGCGCAGGTGAACCAAATCGCCAATCCCACATGCGGCTCCTATAAAGAAAGGGAACTTCTCGTTTGTTGCTAAAGAATCAATACTGAAATAACCTTCACAGCTGCTATGGATATGACCAATCATCCAATCTGCAGCATTCCATGGATTCCCGGCATTTCCAAATGCCAGCACTAAAGAGCGTCCTTCATTAAATTCCTCTATCGCTTTTAGCGGTGTCTCGCAATATGAAAGCCCCTCGGGTGGAAAATTAAGTGAGTCTGTATAGGTGCTGTCATTTGAAAACATATAATGGAGATCATAGTCTACCGGAAGATACCCCTTAAATTGTTCGGAAAAGTTATTTGCCATAATACCAGAGCACGAGTTATGATTCGCGGCGTCAATAAAGTATGTAGCTTCATCCTCCCAGGCGCCACCCGGCAATGTAGTTTCGTAAGTTAATACCTTGTTCACATAACTCGCCACATCATAAACAGTCTCAGCCGGTATCCTCCCCACAGATATATCCGGATAGCCGTCACTGTTTATATCCCCCACTTCAAAATCCGAAGTATAAAGTGAATCGTCAATATAGGGCACACCGTCATCATAAATATCTATCGGAATTATATTATACGGGGTTATATCAAACCCCGGATCTTCCGGAGGACCCGCTATACATGCGCCGCCCACGAGACAGATATATTCAAAATCATCGCCATGTGTATTCCAAAAATACTGAATAAAATCTTTTATGCTTCCGTAATTGCTGCTTATATCCTCAAGACTTTTTCCGTGTGCGGATAACCCATTTATGCTTCGCCATGTTATTAAATCCTCCACATCGCTTTCAAAGGAGTCAGGATATATAGCCAACCATTCGCCACTCGGATCTGAGGGTGCAGCGGGTGCTTTCAGTAATCCCGCTTTTCTCTGAATAATACTCTTTGTCTCATCTCTTATAGAATCAATGTCACGTCTTGCCGGTTTCGTGTCAGTATATTCAAAGTCCGGCGCCCGATCAAACACCCTCGAAAACTCTAAAAGATGGCGAGTTCCGTTATTTTCCACTTCCATCAATCGGTAGAAATCTCCAATAGATCCATCAGCGTCTGTATATTTGTATTCTGTTCCAGCACCTTGCGCCACTATCTCGCCTATTGTTACAAAATCATCAAGTCCCTCTGATGAGCGCTGAAGCAGGAAATGACTCGTGTCTTTCTCAAGAGTCGTCTCAAAATCAACCGTTACTCCGCTGCCATTAAGATAGGGAGTGAAATAGAAGAGGAAGGCGAGAGTGTTGCTACTTAACGATCCTGGAGTAAAATAGGTCATGAAATATGTTACTATCCATTCGCCGTGATCCTTAATACCAGTGGTACCAGATAAAAAATCAGCATAACTATCTGTGTACTTCTCGCCATCATATGGGTCCATATATCTAATTTCATCCGCGTAGCTATTTGCATCATAAATCACTACCACATGGCCAAGAGTGCCATCTTGAAATCCAGCGATCACGGGATCAAAAGATGTTAAACTGTCCAAATCTTGTATACTAACAACTTGTGGTGTTTCGTGTTCTAATGTCCAATCATTTAATATATTTTCAAATTGTTCAAAATTGCCGGGGGCTAAATCGTCACATAAACCGTTACAACATGGACATAAATATACATTGTCCGATAAATAATACATTCCTCCAAATGCGTTATCATAATGACAGACTGTAGTAACTATTTCACATTGGGAATAATGTGTGGAAGCATAATATACTGTTATACAACGAATCGAAGCAGCCCAGCACCACGAGGAAGCCCCCGCTTCGGTTCTTTCTATAGGAATATACGCAAAAGCATTTACAGCTATTAAAGTTGTGATTCCTATTATTAATAAAATCCTTAGTTTATTTTTTCTCATTTTTCCTTCCTTAAGAATGATATTTTTTATAGTAATTTAATTTTTATTTTTTTAATCCAACCCTACTTTGTCTCTACTATATTTTTTATTATTCTTTACATATCCAATTAGGCTATCCAGAGAAAGTGGCGGATAGTAACCTTCACTATTTTTAGAAATACCTAAAATTTCAGCTGTTTTTGAATTTTGACTGTAAATATAGAAACGCAATGTATCTGCATTCTCAATTATAATTAATTTGCGGGGACCTCTTCTAGCATAGAAAGGTGCACACCTATAACCTTTTTTGTGAAGCCATCTCTCTCTCGCCTCAAGTATTGGCTTTGGGTTACCTCCTATTCCTGCCCAACGCCATTTCCCATCACTATTCTTTTTCACATTAAATTTTGTTCTCGGCTCTTCTTCATTACTAAGATATATCGGGATAGACCATATACGGAATTTTACGATATTTTTAAAATCTTCTTTTTCTTTTAAATAGTAAATATCTTTCATCTTAAACTGATAGCAAGGATATGGTTCTCCCAATCTGAAATCCATCAAGCTGTCTCCATGATGGAAATAGGGTTGAAAGTCCAAGTACCACTGAGGATATGCACTAAATCTTTCCGACAATATTTTCTCAGCGGCAGGAAGCAGATCCTCCGGCACCTCTTTTATCACTCCAGCTGAGCATGAAAGAGATGTAACCATAGCTATTTGAATAACAATTATCCACAGAACAACAACCCTATTCTTCATCCCTGTTTCCTCCTTATTTTAAAAACTCCATTAAATCGACAACTTATTTTCTGCTCAAAAGCATCACGGAACCAAGATCTTTCACAGTGATCTCACTCCTCTTTTAATTCGAGAAGAAATCTCACCCGACGTTGGTTGTGTATTCAATACGTGTTTTAAATTAGCCGCTTGCTGTCCAAGTAAGACTATAGATACACGTCTCAAATTTAGTCAAGCATTTTTTGATTACTTTTTTACTCAACAAGAGTCCATTTACTCTTCTTTACAGGTAGCATCTTTCTACCGATATTTCTCAATGTCTGCAGATATAAAACATATGGTGAAAAGAAAAGCAAATACAAGGAATATTATCAGGCCTGATCTATTTATATTCTTCATAGCGCGCCCAAAGTTTTTGCAGGATATTTCCAAACCCGAGATTAGTCTATTCCGCTTTCAATTTCGTGCCAAGAGAAAAACTGCTTTTTTCTGCTTTAGCCGTTTTTTTCAGACGGATATCCCCCTCCTGTTACATTTCGAAGATTCCGGGAGGAAGGCGAGAGTGTTGTTTCGGAGCCATTCCTCTGAAGGCCACCACGAAGCTACCTCTGTGGTGTGTTCCCACATTTAGAGTCATCTGCGTAAATCCCAGTCGAAAATACTAACATAAAAATAAATAAACAAAATATCATCTTTAACTTTTGCATATCTTTCCCTCCGACAATATTAATTCTTACCTACAATTTATCTATAAACAGGATGTCCACGTCTTTTGTCTTTTTCCATTTGTTCTACCATCTTTTCAGCTTTTTCTACAAACTTAGGCAACATGGTTTCCAGTGATACAATATTCCGCTTTCCATTGGTAACTTCTTTAAAATCATACTCACGAATAAAAGTCTTATCATTAGAAGTAATCCAGTATTCACCAATCGTTGGATTGCTGATCATAATAAACCATCCGGTCTTTACTATAGATATGAGGTCAACCTGGTATCCTTCAGACTCAGGATAATCCTTTCTGAGTTTGGAAAAAATTCCATAATGATCATCATCAGTTCTAAAAAGTAAGCCGAATTTCCATACATCATGTTTCGCTACTCCAAGTACACCAATAATTTTTTCTTCATTTAATACATTGAACAGATAATGCCAAAATTTGATTTTAGATAAAATGTCAGCCCCTGAACTACATTTCAGCATTTTACTTGATGATATATATGATTGTTTAACAGGTTTCCTTGATAAATGAATACTTCCAAAATCTACAGTGCTGTCTTTTAGCATATTTAACCATTTATTTTTATTATTTTTATATATTTCCTCAGCAACTTTATATACTTCTTCGGGTATATCCGCTGATATTGCCGGGTATTCCAAATTTTCAGACACGGGTTCCTTCGATCCGGCAAGTGTTTTCTCCTGACATTGCAGAGAATCAATTCCTGGACCAAATATGATTCCTGATAAAAACATCACTACTATCATGACTTTTCTAATACCCATTGCTATTCCCTTTCTCTGAAACAAACTTTCCCCTAATTTAGCCTATCGGTCTATCGGCACACCGTTATCATAACTATCAATCGGGATTATATTATACGGGGTTATATCAAGTCCCGGATCTTCAGGAGGCCCGGCTATACATGCGCCGCCCACGAGACAGACATATTCAAGATTTCCGCCTGGTGTATTTTCTATAGGAATATACGCAAAAGTATTTACAGCTATTAGAGTTGTGATTCCTATTAATAATAAAATCCTTAGTTTATTTTTTCTCATTTTTCCCTCCGACGGATGTGATACAAAGATTATTTAGTCTCCGATCTTTTTTATTAAAATCTTAGCCCTTCCCTCTCTTCGAATCTTTCTTTGTTACCCTTTATTTTTTCAATTAGATGATCCTTTGAAAAAAGCGGATAGTATCCATCACTGTTTCTGTAAATACCAAATAGTCTTTCCGCCCAATCATTAGAACGAAAATAATAAAATTGCAGCTTGTTGTCCTTTTCCAGCATTATCAGCGGCACCTTTAAACCAGACACTAATACCATCGCTTGACGGTAGCCTTTTTCAGCGGGCCAAAGTTTTCTTGTTTCAAACATATTTTGGGCATTCCCTCCCATTCCCGTATAGACCCAATTATCATCCCCGTTCTTCTTTACACTGAGTACAGTTCTTGGCTCTTTTTCATCATCAAGATAGATGGGAAGCCTCCAACTTAGAAATTCAAGCGTTTCTAAAAACTCTGTGTTGTCTTCTAATCTGTATATTTTTAATCCGTCTAGTGCGTATTTTGGATACGGCTCACCTAGTCTAAAATCCATAAGATTATCTCCTGCTCTGAAATAGGACATACCTTCCACATACCACTGAGGATCTGCACTAAATCTTTCCGATAATATTTTCTCAGCGGTAGGAAGCAGTTCCTCCGGCACCTCTTTTATCACTCCAGCTGAGCATGAAAGAGATGTAACCATAGCTATTTGAATAACAATTATCCACAGAACAACAACCCTATTCTTCATCCCTGTTTTCCTCCTTATTTTAAAAACCCTATTAAATCGACAGCTTATTTTCTGCTTAAAAGCATTACTCAGCCAAGATCTTTCTACCGATATCTCTCAATGTCTGCAGATATAAAACATGTGGTGAAAAGAAAAGCAAATACAAGGGATATTATCAGACCTGATCTATTTATATTCTTCATAGCGCCCCCAAAGTTTTTGCAGGATATTTCCAAACCCGAGATTAGTCTATTCCGCTTTTAATTTTGTGCTAAGAGAAAAATCGCTTTTTTCTGTTTCAGGTTTTACTTATTTTCACCGCTTCCCTTTATCCCGGTCATTTATCACCTTATCTATCTCCTGAAGAAGGGCGGCTAAATAATTTCCCTTTAAAACCTTTTGTTTCTTTCCCTTGGCAAAAAGCACAGCTCCGCCGGCAGTACCCGCTATACCAACATCCGCCTCTTTCGCCTCTCCGGGGCCGTTAACCTCACACCCCATCA
Organism: uncultured bacterium; assembly: GCA_964554125.1. Taxonomy (GTDB): domain Bacteria; phylum Krumholzibacteriota; class Krumholzibacteriia; order Krumholzibacteriales; family WJIX01; genus JAGHBT01. Next base: position 7,704 of record CAZKNG010000014.1, read on the forward strand.
CGGCTACAGTTATCGGGCCCCGCCTCGAAAGCATCTCTCTTTCGAGAAGGCTCGCGATCTTTAAAACATCCAGATGAGCCCTTCCGCATGTTGGACAGGATATTACCTCAGAACTGTCCTCCCTGAGCCGTAGAGAGGAAAGCAGAGCTGAAGCTACTATTACTTCATTTACGGGATCACCCGAAAGAGAAACTCTCAAGGTATCCCCTATCCCTTCAGAGAGAAGCAGAGTCAATGAAACAGCCGATCTTGTGGCGCCGCTAAGAACAGGCCCCGCTTCAGTCACTCCTATATGGATGGGGTAGTCGCAAGCTGATGCAAAGAGTCTGTTCGCGTCGACATTAATCATCGGATCCGATGATTTTATACTGAAAAGGAGGTTTTCAAATCCGATGCTTTCCATCATTTCAAGAGACCCTGCCGCACTTTCATACAAAGCCCTTGCCGGATCTGTCCTGTAGAGGGACAGCAGGTTTTTCTGCAGACTCCCCGAATTAACCCCTATTCTTATAGGAATCCCCGCATCTTCCGCGGCGCGGGCGACCTCTCTGACCTTCTCTCTTCCACCTATATTGCCTGGATTGATCCTCAGCCCGGCAACCCCCTTCCCGGCTGACCGCACGGCAAGCCTGAAATCAAAATGAATATCGGCAATGACCGGAATGGGGCTCTGCTTACATATATCCCCTATAACCTCTATGTCGTTCTGATCTTTGACAGACACACGCGCAATTTCGCATCCAGCTGAGGCAAGTTCGTTAAATTCCTTCAATACGGCTTCCCTATCGCTGGCAGCACGGGTGCTCATCGATTGAATAGAGATGGGAGCGCCCCCTCCAACGGGGACATTTCCGTAATATACCTTTCTGGTTTTTCTTCTTTCCGCTGTAATTCTGTCCGGCACTGACCCTTTATTCATTATTCTTCCGCTCCCGCGAGCTCAGGCCCCGCGATTCTTCTGTTCCCGACTCTTTTTGTATATCCAATTCCATCAAGATGCTCAAGAATAGGTACTGCGAATTTACGGGAAACTCCCAGCATTTTCTTGAACTTGCCTATATCGAGTTCATTCTCATCCGCGAAATAATCTCTTAGAATACCGGTAATTTTACTAATATATTCAGAGTGTATGTATCCGGCCTCTTTGATCCTGACTACCGATTTTCTCTCCCGGAGAATATGTAAATACCCGGTCAGCAATTCTCTTTTATATTCTCCGGCGAGCTCATTCTCGGACGGAAATTCAAAACCTCCGGCCAGAATCAGCTCCTCTAACTTCAGAAGGGAATTTTCTTCATCTGACGCCAAAGCTCTCTCGGCGCTGCCGTATCTTAAGAGCCCTTCCCTGGAAAACAGCCACCCCTCATTCCGGCCTTTTTCCAAAATAAAATCAAAGAGCTGATTTCCGTCCAACCTAAGTCTCGCTCTAAGCCCTTCTTTATCCATACCCCATATTAAATTATTTACCTTCATAAAGCTTTCAAGAACAGTTTTAAGTTCATTTTCCTTCTCCATCACATCACGGGAGCTTATAAGGAGCGGCCCGATTCTATATATATTTCCTTTTCCTTCAAGTTCTTCCGTAATCGCTTCAATCTCCCTGGGGCCGATTCCGAATTTTTCGATACTTTCCGGCAGGATCCCGCTTTTTCCCTCTCTGTTAATCAGCATCTCTACTATTTCCTTATTACTTCCAGCCCTTAATATCTTTAATTCCTCTATAAGATCGCCGCTGAAGCCCTTTGTTTTAGCCGGCAGAGGATCAAGAATCATCCCGCCCCCAACTACGCGCATAGGTGAATATGTTCTCAGAACAAACCGGTCTCCCCTCATTGCCGCCGTGGGCTTCTCGAGTCTGAGCTGAACAAACCCTTCGGCGCCCTTTCCCAACTCTTCCCTGTCAAGCAGAACAGCCCTGCACATTATCTCGCCCGCGGCGTGATGAAATCTCAGCCGCTGCCGGTTCTTTATTTTCGAAGCTCTTATCATGCCGACTTCGACAGACGCGTTAACCATGCTGGATACTTTCAATTTCCCGGGTGTCAGGATCTGATTTCCTATTGAAATTTCATTTGATTTAACACCGTGGAGAGCCAGCGCCACCCGCATACCGCTGCTGCTTTCCTCTAGGGAATTGTCGAAACTCTGAACTTCCCTGACTCTGACCTTCTTCCCCGGCGGCTCAACTACAAGCTCATCTCCCAGAGCCGCTCTCCCGCTCCAGGCGCTCCCGGTTACTATGGTGCCGATACCCGCTTTTGAAAACGACCTGTCGACCGGCATTCGAAAGAAAGCGCCTCTTCTCTTTTTTTTAATCCCTCTGGTTTTATCAATCAGCGCCTGTTTCAATTCATCCAGCCCCTCACCCGAAACAATAGAGGCGCGGATGATGGGAGAATTTTCAAGAGGTGTGTTTTTTATAAGATCTGATGCTTCACTTTCAACTATCCCGATAAGCTCAGGATCGGCTAAATCAACTTTCGTAATAACGACTATGCCGTTTTCAACACCGAGCATCCTCAACACTTCAAAATGTTCTTTTGTCTGAAGCATCACCCCTTCATCCGCGGCGATAACAAATATGACAAGGTCCACTCCCACTGCGCCCGAGACCATATTCTTGATAAATTTCTCGTGTCCCGGAACATCAATTATGCCGGCCCTTATCCCCTCACCCAGATCAATCGGCGCGAAACCGAGCACAATCGAAATACCCCTTGATTTTTCTTCTCTGAGACGATCGGTTTCTCTCCCGGTCAGAGCCCTTACTATCTCTGTCTTGCCGTGGTCCACATGCCCGGCTGTTCCGATTATAATATTCTTCAATTTAGAACCTTATCCCCCTGAATTGTCAATCGCTTACCCTGGTAATATCCGCTCCCAGCGACGCGAGCTTCTCTTCTATCCTTTCGTATCCCCTGTCAATATGATATATCCTCAACACCTTTGTTTTACCCCGGGCGGCCATCCCCGCGAGAATCAAAGCGGAACTTGCCCTTATATCCGTGGCCATTACGGGCGCGCCCGCGAGTTCTCTGGCTCCGTTTACAATCGCGACTCTGCCGTCAATATTTATATCCGCACCCAGCCTTCTAAGCTCAGGCACATGAGTGAATCTGTCCGGATAAATATGTTCAACTACTGAACTCGCTCCGTCCGCGAGACAGAGAGCAGACATCATCTGCGCCTGCATATCCGTTGGAAATGAAGGATAGAAACCCGTCTCCAGTTCAACCGGCCTGATCTTTTCGGGCGCTTCAACTACAATCCTGTTTTCGTAAATATCAATATCGGCCCCGCATTCAGAGAGTTTATCAAGAATCGCGTGCATATGATCCGGATTACACTTTCTAATCTCTATTCTCCCTCCGGTCACTACCGCGGCAGCCGCGAATGTTCCCGCTTCAATCCTGTCTGGAATCACCCTGCAGTTAAACGGAGATAAATCCTCGACACCTTCTATTTCGATCCTGGAAGTTCCTTCACCACCGATTTTTGCTCCGGACTTTTTCAGGGCTTCGGCAAGATTGACTATTTCCGGTTCGCGGGCCGCGTTCTCTATTGTCGTCGTTCCCCGGGCAAGAACCGCCGCCATCATAATGTTCACCGTAGCTCCCACGCTCGGAACAGAAAGCACAATATCCGCCCCGTGAAGCTCTTCAGTGTAAGCTTCGATATAACCGTGATCTATCTCTATCTTTGTCCCGAGAGCCATAAGTCCTTTAAGATGCAGATCAATCGGCCTGGGGCCCCAGGCGCACCCTCCGGGAAGAGAAACTCTTGCGTGCCCGCATCGCGCGACTAAAGGCGCCAGCACATATATAGATGCTCTCATAGTTCTGACTACCTTATAGGGCGCTTCCTCAGATTCAATTTCCGAGGCATCTATAATAAGTTTTGATCCCTTAAAATCAATATCTACTCCTAATCCCTCAAGAAGTTCTGACATAGTCGCGGTATCCCGAAGATCAGGAACATTTTCCAGTACACATCTGCCCCCTGTTAAAATCGTGGCGGCCATAAGGGGAAGCATGGCGTTCTTAGCCCCGCTCACATCCACGCCCCCTTCAAGTCTGCTTGGTCCTCTTATAACAAAACTATCCATACTGTTTCCCCTCTAACTGCCGGGATATACCGCTGTTACTATACGGTCAAGCCCGTTAAAATCTTTGACTGTTTCAATTCTTTCGTAGCCTGATATCTCACAAACACTCTCGACGTAAGCGGCCTGACTACTGCCTATCTCTACGGCTAAAACCGCTCCGGGATTTAAATGGGAAAGTCCGGCATTGATTAAAACGGGATAGAAATCCTTTCCTTCATTCCCGCCATCGAGAGCGGTTCTGTTTTCATAGCAGGATACTTCCCTCTGAAGGGAATCGATCTCATCCGTTGGTATATATGGAGGGTTAGATATCAGAAGATCAAATTTACGGCTCTCACCCAGAGAGTCGAATGTTGAGGCAACGAAGGGTTTTATCCGACCGGAAACTCCCAGGAGATCGAAATTCTCCCTTGCCAATTCAACTGCCCGGCGGGAAAGATCAAACCCGACACCCCGCCAGCCCTCGTGCCTCCGGGCCAGAGTCCCGGATATTACTCCTGTTCCAATCCCAAATTCAAGAAAACGGACAGAGGATTTATCCCCCAGCATCTCTTCGGTCCGTTCTATCAGCAATTCTGTTTCCGGCCTCGGTATAAATACCCCTTCACGCACACGGAATGGAATAGAGAAGAATTCAGTTTCACCGAGAATGTATTGAAGCGGATAATGTTTCGACCTTTTTAATAGATCCGCGCGGTAAATCTTCAGCTCTCTTTGATCAAGAACGGAGTCAAAATCAAGATACAGATCCATTCTTGTACAGCCCCTGGCTTTAGCCAGAAGATATTCGGCACTCAATCGAGGTGATTCTATGCCGCGCCTGGCAAGATATTCCTCAGATAGCTTGACCGCGTCTATCACCTTCGGCGGCAGGCTGTCTTTAAGCCGCCCCTTCTTCACTTACACTCCTTTCGAATACTACTTCGAACTCTTTCCGCGAGCTTTTTCTATCTCTTCACTTAATTTCTTTTCTCTTTCCGCTAATAATAACGCTTCTATTATTTCATCAAGATCTCCATCCATTACACCTTTCAGATTATGTGTAGTGAAGTTGATCCTGTGATCACTTACTCTCCCCTGAGGATAATTGTAAGTTCTTATTTTTGCGCTTCTGTCTCCGGATCCGACCATACTCTTTCGCTTTTGAGCTCTTTTTCTATCCCGTTCCTTTTTCGCCGCCTCGAAAAGTCTTGCTCTTAGAACCTTCAAAGCCTTGTCTCTGTTTTTATGCTGTGACTTTTCGTCCTGGCAACTGACAACCAGCCCTGAAGGGATATGGGTAATCCTTACCGCTGAATCGGTCATATTGACACTCTGTCCTCCAGGGCCGCTCGCTCTGAAGACATCTATCTTCAAATCTTTCTGATCAATTTTAATATCTATTTCCTTTGCCTCCGGCAGAACCGCCACTGTAACAGCCGAAGTGTGTATCCGGCCCCCTGATTCTGTTTCGGGAACTCTCTGCACCCTATGCACACCGCTCTCGAATTTCAGCTTTCCGAATGCCTGTCTGCCGCTCAGCATGAAAATCATTTCCTTGAAACCACCCGCTTCCGAAGGGTGGCTCCCCAGAAGATCGAGTTTCCATTTATGTTTCTCAGCGTACAAACGATACATCCTCGCGAGGTCTCCGGCAAAAATCGCCGCTTCATTACCTCCCGTGCCGGCTCTTATCTCGAAAATAGTGTTTCTTGAATCATCAGGATCCTTAGGTATAAGCAGTAAATTGATCTCCTTTTCAATTTTCTTCAGATCCTCTTTAATTTCAACTATTTCCATCTTAGCGAATTCAACAAGTTCTGCATCGTCAGAATTTTCAACTACTTCTTTATCTTCTTTCATTCTTTTTTCAAGCTCAAAATAGTTCTTTATCTCAGCAACAGCTTCTTCCAGGGCGCTTCTTTCCACGGCCAGATCGCGGTAAACCGACTGATTTCTTATTACTTCCGGATCAGCCATCTGCCGTGTTATCTGATCGAAACGCTTTAATATAGTGTCGTACCTTTTTTTGTTGTTCATCTGCTATGCCTCCATAAGACTCTGCAGAGCAATTCTAACCCTGTCCTTAAAAAGGTTTCAGCTACAGATCACTCTAAAGAATTTTGGCGCTTTATTCCAGAAAAATGTAAAATTATTATCACATTCAGCATTGATAAGCCCCGGCTGTAATAGCAATTAGGATATACGTCAATCAATCGACACAGCGAAAGCGCCCGCGGAATGCGAATTCAAGGAAGGAAGTTGAACTTATTTCTTCTTGCCGTCCGCCTGTTTTTTTCTGTAATCGCCATATTTACGGTGAAATCTCTCTACACGTCCCGCCGTATCTACAAGTTTCTGCTTCCCTGTGAAAAAGGGATGACAGGATGAGCAGATTTCCACATGTATATCTTCTTTTGTAGAACGTGTCTCGATAACATTACCGCAAACACAGGTAATCGTAGTTTTCTTATAGTCAGGGTGAATACCTTTTTTCATTTTCAGCTCCAGAGTTTTTATTACAATTCAACTTCATAGGTACATTAAATCTAATGAGACTTTATCCAATATACAAACAATATTTGCATTTTTATTTTTTCCCCCTTATACAGCAGAGGGTCATTCCGCTATTCTAAACATCCTTAATATGACAATCACCAGAACCGCCGCGTATAAATGATTTTATTAAGTGTTCATCGATTTAAGGAATCCGGCATTGGTTTTTGTTTTCTTTATCTTTTCAAGGAGAAACTCCATAGCTTCAACGCAGGTTTTATCGCTCAGGAATTTCCTTAATATATAAACCTTGTTTATTACTTTATCGTCAAGAAGCAGTTCCTCTTTTCTTGTTCCCGAACGGAAAATATCTATCGCGGGCCAAACCCTCTTGTCAGCCAGCCTTCTGTCAAGCTGTATCTCAAGATTACCGGTTCCTTTAAACTCTTCAAAAATAACTTCGTCCATCCTGCTTCCGGTTTCAATAAGAGCTGTGGCGATGATAGTCAGGCTTCCCTGTTCCTCTGTGTTTCTCGCGGCGCCGAAGAAGCGTTTTGGTCTCTGCAGCGCGTTCGAATCAACACCCCCGGATAATATCTTTCCGGAGTGCGGAACGACCGTATTATGCGCTCTGGCCAGCCTGGTAATACTATCGAGCAGAATAACAACATCTTTCCCGTGTTCAACGAGGCATTTTGATTTCTGAATAACCATATCCGCTACATGAACATGTCTGTCCGCCGGTTCATCAAAGGTTGAACTGACCACTTCTCCGTCAACAGAGCGTTTCATATCTGTTACCTCTTCGGGACGTTCGTCAATCAACAGAACAATCAAAACAATCTCAGGATGGTTTGCCGTTATGGCATGGGCGATTTTCTGGAGCAGTATCGTCTTTCCCGTTCTGGGAGGCGCTACGATAAGAGCCCTCTGCCCTTTCCCTATTGGAGTAAGAAGATTCATAAGTCGAGCGGAAAGATCCTTGGGATCATATTCGAGGTTAATCATCTCCTCGGGATAAAGCGGCGTTAAATTATCAAAGAGTGTCTTCTTTTTATTTTGTTTGGGTTCTTCTCCGTTTACAGCTTCGACTCTCAATAAAGCAAAATATCTTTCAGAATCTTTCGGGGGTCTGACCTGTCCGTAGATAGTGTCTCCGGTACGGAGGGAAAACTTTTTTATCTGTGAGGGTGAAACGTATATGTCATCAGGACCGGGAAGATAATTGTACGAAGGGGATCTGAGAAAACCATACTTTTCAGGTAGAACCTGCAGCACTCCTTCATTAAAAATATGTCCGTTCTGTTTAGCTTGAGCGGCAAGAATTTTGAACATTATTTCCTGTCGGCGAAGACTGCTGGCTTCACTTATCTCCAGATCTTCGGCAATCTTCATTAATTCTTCAATCTTCTTGCTTTTCAGTTCTACTATATCCATCAGCTTTAGCCCCTTTTGCGTTAATCCTTATACTTATTTAAGTTGAGAAGCAAAATCTCTTGTTCCTGTCAAATAAAAGCTGTCCATTTACTTTGTAAAACGAATTCTAAGAGATATCCCGTAAGCGAGGCAGCTTCAAAGCGAAAAGAAATTATCAATTAACTGTCACATGAGATCTCTATGGAATCATTTTAAATCAGCGGTAAATACTTCTATTCTAATCCTCTTGCATTCAGACGAATCTAATCATTTCTACAATTATCTGAAGGAGAATCAAGAACGGTAATGAAACGACATTCAAATCTGTGTTTATACTACCCTAACATAACCCCCATGTCAAGTAAAATTGGAGCAAGAATTCTTCATGCAAGCATTTTCACCGCTATTTAATAAGATTGCCGGACATACTTAAGGCGTTCTTAATATTCAATCAATCTATTGAATTGATCAGGCGGTTTAAGTAATTCCTGTTATTCTTATTTCTGGACATCAAGATATTTTTTATAGGCTTCTTCCGCTTTTATCTTGAACCCTTTTTCCTTATATGAGGCACTTAGAACCTGCCATCCTCTCGGATCTTCCGGCGCTATCTTTTGCGTATACTCTTCTCCAAACATTATAGCCTGATCAAACAACTTCGCCTGATAGTACGTTACCAGAAGACTGTAAGCAGCCACTTTATCTTCCGGCTTGATCCTGTGAGCACTCTCGTAAGCTACGATAGCCTTATGATACTTATTCTGCTGGCGATAGACAAGACCGAGATTATGGTAAACCGCGAAATTTTCCTCGCCGCTCCTTTCATACGCGTCAATGGCAATTTCATAAAACTTAGCCGCGTTCGCCCATTCTCCTTTTGCGCGGAAATCCTCTGCGGTACTCTCGATACTTTTAACCTTGGTCGGATCCTCGTCAATGAGAGCTTCGAAACTTTCGACTGCCCTGGCAATATTCCCCCGATAAGCTTCTATCCTTCCAATAATGGAAAGGGCGGTCGTATAACTCTCATGCTCTTTATCCAGGCGAAGCCGTAACGAATCAGTTGCCTGATAGGTTTTCTCGAGATAAACAGAATCCTCATCAGCAAGTGTAAAGGCAATCCTTACAAGCCTCAGCCAACTCTTTAACCTTCTCGGATCAGCTTTAGTAGCTTTATCGAATTCTTCAACAGCACCTTTCAAATTACCAAGCTGCTGTTCACTCAATCCGTTATTATAATGGCCGGCCCAATTAGATTTTATATTATCTTCCACAAGCTTTTCTCTGTTTGGATCAAGCAACGCCGCTTTTCTGAAATTTTCATAGGCCAGACTCATGCTGTCCTTCTTACTATAAGAATATCCAAGCTGATAATACGCTTCAGCGTCATTCGGATTTTTCTCCAGACCAAGTTTAGCGCTCTCTATAGCTTTATCGTAACTTTGAGTCTGATTATGCAGCATAGCGCTTGTCGTCTCTACGCTCTTACAGCCGTATAGGCCGCCAATCACAATAAGGACAGCGGCAACTAAAAATAATAACTTTCTCATCGGAACTGATCCTCCTTTTTAAACCTTAGTAAAGCTGATTAACCCTCACGTTTGACAAATAACAGGATCACAATCTTTTAAAATAAAGGTGGCTTCTTGAGATTCTGCTTCAACAAATTATTCCAATTGTAAAATGAAAATCTGAAACACACTTGATTACCGTTAAATTAGTACGCCGCCGGTTTCCTGTCAAGTCTCTTTCCGGCTTCTTGAATCAGGATTTCAGGGTGTTGGATTCCCGCTTAGAAGAAAGTTACAGGGTCAACATCCCAACGAATCTCCGTCATCCTGAAATTTGACACACCTTTCCGGGCCGTCTCTATCAAGGTTCTCTTCAATTCCGAATCAAACCCGCCCTTAATCAGTATCTGAAATCTGTATTTGCCTCTTAACCTGGCAATCCGGGCGGGAGTAGGGCCGAGAAAAGTAAGGTCTCTCTCCAGATCAAGATCACTCAGAATTTCATAGACTTTGTCTGAGGCATCTCTCGCTCTATTTTCAGAAGTTGACATTACAGTAAATAATATCAGGTCTGTTACAGGAGGATAATTCAACTCCCTCCTCAAAGAAAGTTCAGTTTCCGCAAAACCTTCAAAGTCATGATTTATCAGATAATTGAAAAGATAATGCTCTGGAGCGTAAGTCTGAACCAGGACCTTCCCTCCCTTCTCTCCCCTTCCTGTCCTGCCCGCTGCCTGAGAAAGTAACTGAAATGTCCTTTCTGCTGCCATAAAATCCGGGAAATTGAGTCCGGAATCAGCTGACAGAATCCCCACCGTGGTAACATTCGGATAATGGTGTCCCTTCGCGACCATCTGCGTGCCCAGAAGCAGATCGGCATCTCCCCTGGCAAATCTTTCCAGTATTTCGCTGTGACTATCCCGTTTGGATGTCGTGTCAAAATCCATTCTGGCAATTCTCAATCCCGGCATAATATTTGACAATTCCACCTCCACCCGCTGTGTGCCGACTCCCGCATGAGATATCTTATATGACCCGCAAGTTGGACATTTCTCCGGATAATCATCTCTGTATCCGCAATAATGACAGATCAAACCAGCTCCGCGCGTGTGATATGTCAGCGAAATGGAACAGTTAGGACACGCGGCTATCCAACCGCATTTCCGACATTGAACGAAATTCGCGTGTCCGCGCCTGTTAAGCAACAGAATAGACTGTTCCCCGGCCGCGCGGCTCTTCGCAATAAGATCGAGGAGTTTATCGGAAAAAACCTGTCTGCTCCCGCGCATATCGACTATTTCTACAGGCGGCATCTCGCCCCCCGTCGGCCTGGTCCGCAGCTGGAAATAATAATCTCCTGAATTTTTGAATTGAAAATATCTTGTAAGAGAAGGTGTGGCTGAACCCATCAGCAAAACCGCGTTTTCCTTCCTGGCCCTGTAGAAAGCCAGGTCAACAGCGTTGTAGTGAGGCTTTTCCTGCTGTTTATAAGATGAGTCCTGTTCCTCGTCGACAACAAATATTCCAAGCTCTTTCATAGGAACAAAGACGGCTGACCTGGGGCCTATCACAACGTCAAGATTCCCCGTGGAAGCCCTTTTCCATATCGCGTATCTTTGAGCGCCTGTCAGCCTGCTGTGCAGTACCGCCACTCTATCTCCGAAGCGTCTTTTAAACCTTACTGTAATCTGAGGGATTAAAGCTATTTCCGGTATTAACAGTATTGCTCTTTTTCCGTATTTAAACGCCTCCTCAATACACCGCATATACACCTCTGTTTTGCCGCTTCCCGTAACCCCATGCAGCATAACACTCAGATGTTTCCCGTCTTTCATCCCTTCTGTTACAACCTCGAAGACTTTTTTCTGTTCATCATTAAGTTCCGGTGAGCTTATTTCCCGGGGGAAACTTCTTTGTGAAATTTCTCCCGGGCTGGACCGCTGTTTACCTGTAATCCCCGCGGGTAGCATAACTTTTAGAATTTCACCTATCGGATGAAGATAATAATCAGCCATCCACCCCGCTAAATCAAGCAACTCTTCATTTATCAAAGGGGTTTTGTCTACGAGGGCTGAAAGCTCCCGTATTCTGAAATTTCCCCGGGGTTTACCGCAAAATGAAAGAATATAGCCCGTCAGACGCCTTTTCCCAAACTTCACCTTAACCCTGCAGCCCGGATTAACCAATTCCGCCATATCATGCGGAACCCTGTAAGTAAAAACCCTTTTAACCGGAACCGGCAAAACAACGTTGACATATTTTTTTTTAAGATCTTCAGCTTCCATAGCAGACAGGAGTATATTATGAAAGCTGCCTCGGGGCAATCCTAAATATTATTTTCTGGTGTAAAGGTATTGATTCACTTTTTCTATAAGCTTGCTCGGGCTGAAAGGTTTTACAATGTAATCTGTGGCTCCAACTTCATAACCAAGCCTCTTATCTATTTCCCTGCCCTTCGCGGTCAGTAAAATAACAGGGATTTTCTTTGTCAGCGGATTAGATTTGAGAGCGCGGCAAGCCTCATACCCGTCAACTTTGGGCATCATTATATCAAGTATTATCAAATTAGGCTGTTCTTTACGGGCTTTTTCTATAGCTTCTTCGCCATTAGACGCGGATACCACCTGGTATCCTTCAGCCTCAATACTGAATTCCAGTATCTGAGTAATATTTGCTTCATCATCAACAACCAGAACTTTTCTTTCAGTCATACTTCCTCCTCCACTTTTTCTGTTTCTTCATTAATGCTTTCGATTTCCCTGCTGAATTCAGGCGCGTAAAAATAGTCTTCAAGGTCTTCAATTTCTTCAAACCCTCTTAACTCATCGAGCACTTCCAGAAAAGCCTCTACAATTTCCGGGTCGAATTTCTTCCCGGCGTTCCTGGAAATCTCCTCAGCGGCTTCATCCAGAGTATAACCTCTTCTGTAGGGACCGTGAGTAACAAGGGCTCTGAAAGAATCTATTACAGTTATTATTCTTGTTCCCATATCTGTTTCAGTAGACTTGATACCATCCGGATACCCCGTTCCGTCATAACTTTCATGATGATTACGTACCATCTTCATTACTTTCTCGTCAAGCGCCATAGGAGAAAGAAGCAAATACCCGATATCGGTATGTTTCTTCAGTTTTTCCCACTCTTCTTCCGAGAGACTCTCCCTTTTACCCCTTATATATCCCTCTATTTTCATCATCCCGACATCATAGAGATTCATCCCGAGATAGAGAGCCGCCAGGCTGCTTTTTTCAATATCAAGACGTTTTCCCGTCTGGACGGCCAGCCTGGAATACAGAGACAGGTTTTTGCTTCCAACACTTTCTCTGAAATCGAGAATACCCCTCATCGCCTCTTTTAAATCGGCAAAGTTTGTGGAAATAACTTCATATGCTTCAAGCTTGCTCAGCATCGCGCTTATGATCCCGCTCAATACCTCCAGCACCTCTTTTTCCGGGCCCGAAAACCTTTTCCCCTCTACATGGTCACTTACGTTGAGCACCCCCGTCACTTTCCCGTTTTCCTTTAATGGAACTGAAATAAAGGAACTGGTGCCGTAATAAGCAGAATTATTAGAACGTTTAAAATTTGTGTTCTCTTCGATATTCTTTATATATATTGCCCTTCCCTCCTGAAAAACACGTCCTGCTATTCTTTCACCAACCTTCACCTTAGTGTTCTGAACAAATTCGGGGTCCATTCCCTTGGCCGCGACAACCCTGAGGGCGTTTTCATCTTCATCCAGCCTCATAATTGACGCCTTTCTCGCCTGCAGAAAACCGGCCATCATCTCCACGAGGAGGGATAAGAATCTTTCCCTCTGATGTCCCGTCGTCCCAAAAACCTCTGAGCTATTGCGCCTGCGAATCATTATATCATCCCGCACGGGAAGCAACACAACAAATTTGGCTCCCGCGCGTTTTAAGTTTTCGACCCATATCCGTCCCTCATGCCACTTAACAATATCTTTGCATATAGCGAGGCCCAAACCGGACCCGCCGTATTCTCTGGTATTGCTGTTATCAACCTGGTAGAATCTTTCAAAAACCTTTTCCAGCTGATGTTCCGGGATACCCTTCCCCGTATCCTGAACTACTATTCTGACCGCGGAAGCTTCCTCGTCGAGGGAGATTGATATTTCTCCCTTATCCGGTGTAAATTTCAAGGCGTTTTTCATAAGATTATCAATCAATTGATATATCATTTCCCTGTCAGCCTTCATTACAACGGACAATTTCGGCAGATGAAGATTGCAGTTAATTCCCGCGGAAGATATTTCGTTTTCAAGATCACCATAAACTTCCTGGATGATCTTATTAATATTGCACTTCTCTTTTTTGCACTTCAGCTGGCCGCTTTCCATCGTTGAATAATCAAGTATATCATCGACAAGATTAATTACCCTGTTATTCTCCTCCGCCATCACACCCAGGAAATCCTTTATTGTATCCCGCTTTATTGAAACTATATTTTCAATAATAGTTTCAGTGTATGCTTTTATCGAAGTAAGAGGAGTTCTGAGTTCATGTGATACTATCGACATGAAATTAGTTTTTAATTGATTGGCGTTTTCAAGTTCATCATTACACTTTGACAGTTCGGCTTCTTTCCTGTAACAATTTTCCTTGAGTGTTTCTTCGCGAATCAACTGTGCGGCCAGCCCGGAGCATAAACTCAGAAAAATATGATCGACATTGATTGCCTCGTCGAAAAAGCCTATTATAAACGATCCGACATTCCTGGTCCCCTCAATTATCGGATATATGAAGATGTTATCTTTCTTCCACGTAATCGATCCGGGAACAAAGATAATGCTGTCACCCCCGAGATCTTCGCGGTTGAATTTATATCCCTCTCCCTCTTTAAACCTATCGTCGAAATATTCAGTATATTTATCTTTGGGATAGGAAATCCCCATCTCCGGAGAAACAGTCTCTCCGGCGCATCCTCTCAGATAAAATTGATCATCTTTGTATTTCTGAGTTCTTAATAACACGAAATCCGCTCCGGATTCTTCATAAACCGATTCGGCAATTTCCTGGTAGTTATCGGAATCTTCCCGTTCCAGCAGGGTTTTTTCCCGCAACCTGAGAAAATTTTCATACACCCTGTTTTCAACAATTTTTTCCCGGCGTACTATCGAACTGCCGGCTATAGAGACAGTAAGAATCGCGAGGCCGCCCATATCAGCAAGGAAAACAAATTGTCTGTCCAATATTCCCCGCGGCATTATTCCTGACAGGGATAAACCTTCAACTAATGCGGCAATGCTGAGCATTGCCGCTGCAGCGCTCCACATAACAGCGTTTAGAGAATCCTCTTTCCTTAATTCCTTGAGAAACGCCGCCCAGAAACCAAGTGACGCAAAGGCCGAGGTTAGTAATATAAGGTTAGATAAAGAAAAACCGGCCAGAGATAACGAGAAGCTCAGAACCGCCAGAAGCACACCGCCAGCCAACCCGGCTGAAAGAATATTTCTGTTCCGCGTAATTCCAAGTTTTCTTTCGGCGGGCTTAAGGAAAGATACCAATAAAATATAGAGTCCCGCCTGCCCGGCAGTAAAAGAAACAATCGGCAGAAAAGATCCGCTTCCTGAAAGGGGGCTGATAAAAATCCATCTCGAAAAGAAGATAAGAACAAGGCCTGACAAGAACTTCCAGCTCCTGGAGTTATCCCACGCGGCAAAACCGACTGCTACAGCTGTTACAGCCATAAGCAAGAAAACAGCAAGGTATGTCACCGATGCCGAATACCCCGTGAATATTCCTTCTATTCCTGCTCCAAACAAAACTTCTCCCGACTCAATGAAGAATTCTATTGCTTAATTTAGCTTTCATCCTGTCAGTTATATTCAAATACTCTTCTACTTCCATATGCCCTTCATCCATCAGAACATCTATAAACGCGCTTACGATTGCCGCGTCAAACTGGGTGCCCGAATTTTTCATCAACTCCTCGACAGCTTCTATCACTGTCAATTCTTCCCTGTAAGGCTTTTTGCTTACCATAGCGACATAAGCGTCAATAACAGCTAATATCCTTGAGCCTATCGGTATCTGATCCCCCTTAAGACCCATCGGATAACCTTTGCCGTCAAAATGCTCATGATGAAAGAGGACGATCTTACTTACTTTTTCCACAAATTCAAAGGGCCTGAGCAGGTCAGTTCCCCGTTGGGGATGACTTCTTATCTTGTTTATATCTTTTGATGAAAGAGACAACGTTTTATTAAGGATATCTTCACTTACACATGACATACCTATATCATGCACGCTGGAGACAAATTGAATTACTCTTATCTCTTTTCTTTCAAGGTCGAGCTTCTTGGCAACTTTAACGGTCCAATCAACCGATTCCTGCCTTAAACCTGATTTATCCCTCTCAAATATTTCGAGTAAAGAGCGTAGCGAATGTATCGTCTCATTGAGAAAAGCGTTAAAGTCCTGTGACATTCTCATTCTTTCAATAACTTTCGAAATTCTCATGCTGAGGCTTTTAAGTAAATCCAGGTCATCTTCATTAAAAGATTTGCCCGATATCTTATTATTCACATTTATTACACCCAGAATAGTAGAGCCGATCACAAGAGGGACACTAATCAAGGATTTTGTCTCGTATTGAGATTTTCTGTTTCCGTCGGTGACCCCAACTTCTTCAATGTTTTCAATAAGCAGGGGTTTGCCGCTCTCGGCAACTTTGCCGGCCACACTGCTGCCTACTTTTACTCTCGCGTTTCTGACTATTTCTCTGTTCAGTCCGTAAGCATCTTTAATGAACAATTCTTTTCTTTCCTCATCGAGAAGCATAATGGATACTATTTTCGCCGAAAGGACCTCAGCTACTACACGGACTGAAAGTTCGAACATTTCGTTTATTTCATTTCTGGAATCTGTCGCGTCTATAAGGAAGCCAAGTAGATTATTAAAGTTATGTTCCTTGGGAAGAGTAAAAATAAACTCTGTTCCTTCGTCGATTTCGCTCGTTACTTTGATATAACCGCCATGCTGCTCGACAATATTTTTTACTATAGCGAGGCCAAGCCCGACCCCTTCGTTAAACCCGGCATGAGCCTGATAGAATCGTTTAAAAACATTTTTTAACTTATTTTTAGATATCCCTTTTCCTTCATCCCTGACAGAAACTCTTATCGATACAGCATCTTCTGCGGCTTCAATATATATTTTTCCTCTCGCGGGCGAGAACTTTATAGCATTCCCTACCAGATTTATAAACACCTGCTTTATCAAGTCTTCATCGCCGTCAACCCCCGGAATTTCGTCTGAAATATTCACAATCAGCCTGAGATCTTTATCCTTAAAATACGGCTGCATTGAAGATTCCACATTCTGAATCAATTCCTTCAGATGGAAAACTTTTCTCTTCAGAGCCTTCCGCCCGAATTTTATCTTGGAAACATCAAGAACCTTATTAACCATTCGGATGAGTCTTTCCGTCTCATTCGAAATAACACCCAGAAATTCTTCCCGTTCTTTGAAATCAGAATCAGCCATATGCTCCAGCAGAGATTCAACATAGGCCTTGATAGATGTCAAAGGGGTCTTAAGCTCGTGGGAAAGATGTGAAATATATCCCATCTTCAATTTATTCGAGCTCTCCAGATTTTCATTGTCCGTTTCAAGTTTATCTATCCGTCTGTTCATAACTTCGTGTAGTTTGCTTTTCTCAATAGCTCCGGCGACCTGACCGCTTAGAATTGTAAGAAGCTTCAAATCTTCTTCCGTAAAGGCTTCCCCTGTTACATCACCAACCATTATTATCCCCAGACTGGTATCATTTGAAATGACAGGTATAGCCAGGAGAGATTTGAGTTTATTCCCCTTAAGCAGTCTTGACGCAGAGCCTGAAGGATGATCTTTGATACTGTTAATTAAGAGACCTTCCTTCAACTCAACTACTTCTTTAATTAAAGGATCCTCTTTCATTTCAGGGGTTTGTTTTACGCTACTGCCATCATTTACATCGAGTTCAATATATTTGAATACTTCATGTTTTTCAGTAAGTAAAACAGCCCCGGCCCACGGCCTTCTAAGAAGAAGTGTTGTCTCCTTGCAAACCATTTTCATCAATGTTTCCAGGCTTATAACCGAATTTATTCCCAGGCTTATATCATACAACCTCGTTAATTCGAGTATTCTCTTCCTGGACTGCTCTATTTTCTTTTCAGCGCTGCGGAAATAGACCCTGAATTTCTCATGATACGTGTTGAAAAGGAAAATCATAAGCCCCATGAAACCGGCTAGAGCCAGCAAAGTGCCGGTTAGAAAGTGTTCGTTCATAATTGAAGAATAATCACCCTGGTAGCAGGAAAAATGAGCAATTGAACCGTTTATTTCAAGAAGACTGAGCGCACCTATAATAGTAACCGTTACTAAAGTTAGAATGATCCCCGTGGATATGGAAGGAATAAGCCTGCTTGAAAAGAACAACGGCAGAATTACTAAAAACAGAAACGGACTCCACGCAGAACCGGTCAGATATACGAGAGAGAGTACAGTTGCCAGATCCACCCCTATTGCCAGCCAATTTAGAAGATTGATCCCTTTTTCGTTATCTTTTAAAACGAATCCTTCAAGCCCGGCAACAATAAAATTAAGTAAAGCAGCCCCCATAAATAAAAACACTACAAGATCTGTTCTGTAAGTAAACCCCGCTAATTCTCTGGCAAGGTATACTATGCAGAAAATAGCCACCAGCTCTATCATTCTGATGTTTATCGCGTTCGTCAGTTCCTGTAGTTTGTTTTTTCTTGCGATTTCTTCAAACATATACCTATCACACCGTTTTTTAATCTGCCGGAGTATCCTGAACCACCACCGGCACAGAGAGGACCAAAGTCGTGCCGACTCCCGGAACACTTTGCAGATCTATCTTGCCGTTGATAAAGGAAACGGCATCTGCTGCCATAGAAAGCCCCAGGCCCAACCCGCATTTGCTATCTGAAGGGTCAACACGATAGAAGGGAAGAAAAACCTTCTCCTTCATATCCCGGGGAATTCCCGCACCGTAATCATAAACATTTATTATAAGAATTTTTTCATTATTACCGGTTTTATCATCACCGGAAAGCGCGGCCGTTACTCCCGGGGGCGTGGAATTTCCTCCGAATTTTTCAGCATTTGAAACGAGATTGCCGAGCGCGACCTCAAGATATTTTTTCCTCAGGGTTACCGGGGGAATATTCCTGTCTACTTCATTTACGATTTTTTCCGGATTTTCACAATACCTGCCTATCACCTGATCTACAAAATCACAGAATCTTACTTTCTTCATCTCACCAACCAGCTGCGCGGATTTTTTAACGCTGAGCATTCGAATGTAGATCTCAACCAGAGACTCAATATCATTTACGGCCTCCTCTATTTTCGAAAAATATCTTTTTTCCTTACTTCCCATTTCAGGAAAACCGGATTCAAGAAGTCCCGCATACCCTTTTATCGAAGTCAGAGGCCTGATAAATTCGCTCCCTACAACCGAAAGAGCGGAATCGAATCTAAATTGATAGTTATCTATTTTTTTCTGAAGAGTTTTCAGCTTTTCCTCTAACTCCGGGGAAGTTGAAGATTGGGGCATCTCTTCTTTATTTATAACCTTCATTAAGCGCTTCCATTTCTGACATTAATTACACGGGGATATCTATAAACGATAACCTCCGGAGACAGTCAGTACAGATCACATCTCTATCTCACTTTTCCCGACACTTCTCTTACGCCTCTCCCTTACTAAGACGCTTCCATCCATATTCTTGCCAAATTTCTTAAGTTCAGAAGTTATATCACTTACGTGCGCGTAGTGTTTGAGCCGTCCATTATTATTCTCTACAAGCGCGATTGTCAGAGACATAAGCGGCACTTTGCTTATTTCTCCCTTCCTGTCACGGATTTCCAGATACCCCTTGCAGATATCCTCTTCATCCATCAGCACAGAAAATCCATTGTCAAACTCGTCAATGATGCGTCTCGCGATAATCTCAGCCCTGCTCACCGATGTAATCACAACAAAATCGTCTCCCCCTATATGACCGATAAAATCCTTTTTGTTCCCGGCCGAATAAACCGATTCATTTATGATATCAGCCAGGAAGAGAATCGTTTCATCCCCTCTCTGGTAACCGTAATAGTCGTTGTATGCTTTGAAGTTATCAATGTCCACATACAAGAAGGCGAAGGACTCCGATTTTCCAATTAAACCTTCTAATTTCTGCCTGATGACCTTATTGCCTGAAAACCCCGTAAGTGGATTCGCGTCTTTCTGCTTTTGCCCCCAGTCAAGAACATTATTGACTCTGAGAAGGAGTTCATCGTTCGAGTAAGGTTTTATCAGGTAATCATTCGCCCCATTTTTAAGTCCCTGAATCTTATCCGGCATCTCACTTTTAGCCGTCAGCATTATCACGGGAATCTGACTGGTTCTGACTTCTTCTTTCAGCTTGGCGCACACTTCAAATCCGTCCATTAAAGGCATCATAAGGTCAAGAATAATAAGATCGGGTATTCTGCCTCGCGCCTCACGCAAAGCCTTTCTGCCATTTTCCGCGCATACGACTCTGTATCCGTTTCTTTCAAGCTGAAACTTTAGAATCCTGCGTATATGTTCTTCGTCATCTACTACTAATATTTCAGGCATTTCTCTATCTGTATGTTTCATCGAGTCTCCACAAGTTGTTATTCATTGGTGCATTACAGCCATTTATGTCAGACAAAGTCGGACAAAAGATAAGCCAATTCAACTATTGGATTTCCGCAATTTACATGCCAAGTCTATTTAAAAAAGGGGAGGCCGGCATAGCTCTATGGAACAGGCTGTAATCATAACCAATACAGACCGTTACACTTATATATCTTTATTGTTAAAGGGCTTGATTCGGTAATTAATACAGTGCTTTTTGCACATGAAATTCCGATTATGAAAATGAGAATTTACTATAGAGCAGGTCAGCTCCAGGATTTGAGCATTCCGCGTGAAAATGTGTTGAGATCTATACCGTCTGTTATTCCCGATTTAATCTTGTACATGCCGGCACATGCTATCATAGCGGCATTATCCGTACAGTACTTAACAGGTGGGAAAAATAGATCAACACCCATAGCTCCAAGCCTTTCGGCTGCCAGTTCTCTAAGCCGCCCGTTTGCCGCCACCCCGCCCGCGAGATAGAACCTGCTGACATTTTTCCTGCCTGCCGCGATAACAGCTTTCAAAACAAGCACATCTGCTATAGCCTCCTGTGCCGACGCCGCTACATCACTTACTATAGAAGGGGATAACCTCCCCAGCGATTCTACCTTGAGTCTCACCGCTGTTTTTAAACCGGAGAAAGAATAGTCACATTCACCTGAATTTTTAAGTCCTCTCGGGAAATTGAACGATTCCGGATCGCCCTCCAGAGCAGCCTTTTCAACTGCCGGCCCCCCGGGATAGGGCAGCCTAAGAAGTTTTCCGATTTTATCAAACGCTTCCCCCGCGGCGTCATCCCTGGTCCCCCCCAAAAACTCATACGCCCCTATTTTCTTTACGTATATAAGCTGTGTATGCCCCCCGGAAACCACCATCGCCAGAGATGGAGTTCTGAAATTATCTTCCAGATCATTTGCCATAATATGCCCTTCAAGGTGATGCACCCCGATCAGCGGAACACCGCTTCCATAAGAAAGCCCTTTCGCGAAAGAGAGCCCAACGAGGAGAGAACCTGTAAGCCCCGGGCCTTTTGTTACGCATATTCCCGCCAGATCGGCAAGATCAACTCCCCCGGTTTCCATCACATTCTCATAGAGGGGCAAAAGAGTCTTCATGTGCGACCTTGAAGCGATTTCAGGAACAACACCTCCGTATTTTTCGTGAGCAAGCTGAGCAGAGGTTTTGTGAACAACAACACCCCGGCGGTCAGAATAAAGAGCGCATGCCGTGTCATCGCAGGAAGTTTCTATCCCGAGGTACAATTTCTCCATCTCTAAACCTCTTCTCTACACTATTCTCCAGGGAGTCAGATTCATGTATATGATTCGGGGCTCTTTCCGTTTATCGACAAGTGTCACTGAAGCGTTAGTTATTGTAATTCTGTGCATTCTATCAAGATCCATCTCAAGGAAAGTTGTAATGGCCGGTTTTATAATATCACTGTGAGATATTATGGCTGCCTTTTCTTCCTCTTTCAGCGAAAGATCATCTATAAAATCGACGGCCCGTTTCCTGACCCCTTCGATATCTTCGGCTTCGGAGAAATCAGAGCGGGTAGGCTTCTCGGTATAGCTTTTGAAATCAGGGTCATCCTTAAGATCTTTGTACGTTTTGCCCACCCAATTCTCGAAAGATGATTCATCCAGCCTTGGATCTTCCCGTATATTAACCCCCAGCACATCCGATAATATATCGGCGGTTTGCATGGTTCTCTTCAGAGTACCGGAATATATTATTTCGATCCCTTCATCTGAAAGAAATTCGGCGGTTCTTCGCACCTCTTCCCCGCCGATTTTATTCACGGGTACATCGAGCCTGCCCATAACTCTTTTTTCCCTGTTCCAGTCTGTCTGTCCGTGTCTTATAAAATAAAGAAGCATTATATCAAGCTCTCCTCAATAACTTTCTCCGTATCTATTAAGATACACCTGACTTAAATTGCCTGCGCTGAATCCTGTTATTACTATTACTCGATTCAGCCTCCCGGAGCCTTGCCGCTTAGAATATATGTTCATACCCTGACTGTCCTATCTCTCTCTGCTGTCCTTTTTTATCTCTCAAAAAAACCTTTCCCTCATCATCAGTTATCTTTCCTATCGGGAAAACCCCATCTGTTTTAAAATCCTCTCCCGCGCCTTTGAGCGTGGCGATTTGACAATATTCTTCACCGCTTCTTAAGGCCAGAGAAATAATTAAATCCCTGCCGATTTCCGGTAAATCCAATAGAACAGGGGGCACAGGAAAATTTTCCTCATCAATCAAAGCTCCAACACCGCTCTCGGAGCACAAAGCGGCAAGATCTTTCCCGACCCCGTCACTGATATCTATCATAGAGGTGATTTCTATACCTTTACTGTCAATCTCCGTTATATCCAGGGGACGGGTCCGTGGAACAAGATATTGTCTTATTAAACCCAATCCTCCACATACAACAGAAGGGATACCTCTGCTGGCGCAGAATCGTTTTGTCTCTTCATTTTCGGTGAAGAGATCCATTTCAGAGACAAAATCTCTCAGCATTTTTCTTGTATTAAGATCTGAAGGAAGGACCGCGCCGGCAAGATTATCCCCCTTATGAATCTCAAAAAGATCTTTTACAAGCCTCATACCCGAAAGAGAACCTCCGCACTCCCCTGTCATCACTACCAGATCGCCGGGAGCGGCTCCTTTCCTTCTTACCGCTTTTCCCGCGGAAACTTCTCCCGTGATAGCAACATTAAAGAACCCTCCGCCCGGGCTGTATACCGTGTCACCTCCCGCGAGATCTATGCCGTAAAAATCACAACCCAGCTTAAGCCCCTTCACAATTTCATCCAGTTCTTCCTGCTTACACCCCTTTATCAAACCGGCTGTTACAAGAATGGCCCTCGGTTTTGCCCCCATTGCGAATATATCGGAAACATTCGAAGAAATCAGTTTTTGTACCGCCTGAGACAAAGTCGAAAAAGAAAGATCGTAATGCACACCCTCTACTATAGCATCGGCGGCGAGAACTATTTCTCCCCTGCCGGAAGTCAGCAAAGCCGCGTCATCTCCGATCTGAGCTTCCGGGAAATTTCTTTTGAGTGTTTCTATAACAGTGCTCTCTTTCATCTTTTCTCCATGAGAGAGTTAAAAGCGGCCGGTCGAGTTGTTAATAAACCCCGTATTCATATCTGTCCGGAAGCGGCAAAAAAACCGCGTGTTTTTCTCAAATGTAATCACGGGCTGCAGCCGGCAATATTTTCAATCTCTTTTACCGCGCGCGGAACCGCTCTCAAACAATCACCCGCTATCATCGAACGCTCTCCATAATCAAAGGCCGCTATATCTGCCGCCCGGGAGTGAATATATACACCCAGCCTCGAAGCCGACTCTCCGCTGCAGCTCTGAGCAAGAAATCCTCCGATCGTTCCGGTTAAAACATCTCCGCTTCCGGCAGTTGCCTGCCCCGGGTGCCCCGGAAGATTTACATATACATTGCCGTCAGGTAACACCGCGAGAGTAGGAGAACCTTTGTGAACAAGCGTAATCCCGCTTCCTTCTATCAAAGAGGTTACCGCTTCTATTCTATCTTCGGGGATTTCCGGAATCTTTTTTCCAGCAAGCCTTCTGAGCTCTCCCGAATGTGGAGTCAGAACAATCTCTTTATCCCTTGATAAATTCAAAAGTGTTTCATAATCCCCTTCGAAAGAATTGATGGCATCGGCATCTAAAAGAACCGGAACCCTGCAGCTGAAAACAAAATCTTTAATAAATTCAACTGTTTCTTCATCCCTGGTAAGTCCCGGCCCGATAGCGGCGGCGTCATACCTGATCTTTCCGCTTAATACTCCGAGAGCGTCCTTTGAAACAGAGCCATCCGGTGTTTCAGGCAGAGACACAAAGATTATCTCCGGTGCCGCCGATTGAACCGACCCGCGAATCGATTCCGGACCGGCCATGTATACTATTCCGCATCCCGTCTTAAGCGCGCTGAGGGCGCTGAGCTGCGCGGCTCCGGAGTATCTCCTGCTTCCCGCTACAACGAGAAGAGAGCCGCATTCGAATTTGTGAGCTTGAGGGGGCCGAAGAGGAAAATCAGCGGCGGCAAGAGAAGCGTCAAGCATATGAACTTTCAGCTCACTCTCTTCAATTACACTTTCAGGCACCCCTATGTCTATAACTTCCAGACCTCCGGTATTACTCTTCCCCGGATTAAACAGCGCCGCGAACTTGGGCAGAGCCATTGTAGCTGTTAAATCAGCTTTTACAGCGGAGCCCATAATTTCAGCTGTTGTTCCGTTAACTCCGGAGGGGATATCCACGGAAAGAACCGGCAGAGAAGAACTGTTTATAATCTCTATTATTTCTAAATAGTTGTCCCTTACAGGACTGTTTATTCCCGTCCCCAGAAGGGCGTCGATGATCAGATCACTCTTTTCAAGCTCCTTCGCCGCCAATCCTTTCCATCCGGATCTGTAAAGTAATATTTCCTTTATTCCCTTCTTTTCTCTCAAAGATTGAAGCCGGGAATAATTTTCGGAGGCGTCTGGAGAAAATTCTTCAGCTCTGTGAAGATAATATAACACTACTTCCGCCCCCGTTTCGGCAAGCAGTCTTGCAACAACGAGACCGTCCCCGGTGTTATTCCCCTTTCCGAGAAAGATCGACACATGAAGATCTTCCGGCACTTCATAGGAACTTACGATCAAGTCAAATATTCCCCGTCCGGCTCTTTCCATAAGGGTCAACCCCTTAACACCGCCTCTGATAGTGGCCTGGTCGATTTTTTTCATCTGGCCGGCAGTTACGACACGCATTTCACTCCCCCCTCCCGTTGAGTTCATCAATAATTCCGAGAAGACTCGATATATCATCAATTTCGTAATCCGCGCCCGAGGACTCGACGCCAAATGTGTCCCCGTATCTTGCAAACACAGTCTTCATTCCAAGTTCTGAAGCACCCACGATATCCCTCTCGGGCCAATCCCCGATCATAAGCGCTTCCTCCGGCTTTAAACCAAGTTCGTCCAGAACGGTTTTGAACGGGACAGGGCTTGGCTTATGCTCTCCTGTATCTTCAAAGGCAAGGGCGACATCAAACATATGATGAAGCTTAAGATAACACAACCTGAGCCATGCTTCCTCGCGCGGAGCGTCGGAGACCACCGCGAGCTTGAACCCGCGCTTTAAGAGTTCTATCAACGTGCTGTTTACATGCGGATAGAGAACTAAAGAGGCTTCCCTGGCTCTTCTGTAAGCTACTATCCCCGCCGCCATAATTTTATAATTGACCTTGCCTATGAGTTTTACCAGAAGTTTGTTGAACACTTTCTGATGTTCTATCCCCTCTTCTTCGTATATTTTAAATATTTCTTCCTCTATCCTTTCATTGGAAAAGTCAAGCCCCGCGTCAACCATAGCCTTGACAGCCGCCTCTATGGCGGACTTCTTCATCCTCACAAAATCCGTGAGTGTGTTATCCAGATCAAATATAATCAATTTAACCATATCTTTCTCCTTGCCGCGCGCCAATATCCCAATATATTCTAATACTATGCCACGTTATGAAAAGAACTGTCCGGATGAAAAGAAACTGCCCGATTCAAAACCTACCATCTTCGATCAAATCAACAACTATCTTCTTCTTTCCTATTCCGCGGCGTGTTTTATGGTCTATTTTTCTGTCTCCAGCATCCTCTATTTTAATAACTGGATTATTCTCTCGATAATCCTGCCCGGGCTGATCTCCTTTGTTCTGCCTTTGTACCTCCTTGTAAGAAGGTTTTCCTCGGGATTCCTCTATGAATATCGAATAAAACCGCCCGATTCTTCGATAACCGGGCTTGTTATCCTTATCACGTTAAGCGCTATTCTGCCCGTCGAAGCGCTCTCCGGCTATTTTGAACAATACAGGCCGGTCGATGCTGATTATACCAATTTGCTGATATCAATCAAGCCCAAAGGACTGGTGAGTTTTCTTGCCGTTGCTTTCGGCGTTGCAGTCGCGGCCCCTTTCTCCGAAGAACTTCTTTTCAGGGGGTTTATCCAGAGAATTCTGCAGAGAAATACACGTAAGACCCTTGCCGTAATATTATCAGGTGTTATCTTCGGCGCGTCACATTTCGACCTGTCCCTTATTCCCGGAATTGCTGTTCTGGGGATCATCTTAGGCTACATATTCTTAAGAACCGGAAACCTCTTTTATTCCTTTTCCGCCCACGCCCTTTACAATTTCATCTCTCTCGTCAGGCTCCATTACACGTCAGAAGCGGCCATCAAGAGCGGTGAAATAGCATCACCATCCGGAAACTGGGTCCTTCTGTCAATTTTAATTTTCTTTCTCGGAATATATCTCTTCGAAACGAGAATGGCTGACGGAAAAACTAAGATAAACGAGACCTGATATCCCGCTTCCCTTTTCCTTCATCCACAAAATATAACAACACGGCCCCTGTGATAAAAAGCAGGGAGATCGATGAAATCCCGATCCTGGTGGATGTTTCACTGCTGAAACCGGCTCTTCTTGCAAAGAGGCCGAGTCCGCCGATCAGGATCGGCCCTATAATCGCGGCGAACTTTCCTATCATATTATAGAACCCGAAATATTCAGCCGCTTTTCCCTTCGGTATAATTTTAGCATAAAAAGAACGGCTCAGGGCCTGGATCCCCCCCTGAACAAGCCCCACAACGATTGCTAAAAAATAGAATTCCTCTCTTCCGCTTATAAAAGCCGCCCACACTGAAACAAAGAGATACACTCCTATAGCGAAAAATATCCCCCTTCGGGCTCCCACCTTCTGGCCGAGGGTGCCGAAGGCTATCGCGGACGGAAATCCCACAAATTGAGTAATAAGAAGCGCTATAATCAAGTCGTTTCTTTCAAGTCCTATCGACAGACCGTAATCAACCGCCATCCGGACAACTGTATCAACGCCGTCTATGTAAAACCAGTACGCGAGAAGAAAGAGGAAAATCGTTCTCAAGCTTCTTATCTCCCGGAACGTTGATCTCAGCTCTGAAAACCCGGACTTTATTATTTTCCCGGGGCTGTCTGCCCCTTTCTTCCGGGGCTCTTTTACAAAGAGGATCAGCGGAATAGTAAAAATAGCCCACCAGATCCCCACCGACAGAAAAGAATATTTAACAGCTGACTCTGAAGAGGAGAGGCCGAAATCCGCCGGGCGCAGGGTCATCCATATATTCAGAGCGAACAGGATTCCGCCTCCGAGATACCCGAGGGCGTATCCAAGGGATGACGTAAATTCCATTTTATTCTCTGATGAGACAAGCCCGAGAAGGGAATCGTAAAAAATGTTTCCGCCGTTGAAGGCAATAGAGGCAACCGTGTAGAACAGTAAGGCAAATTTCCAGTTACCCTCGGCGACAAGAAAGAGAGCGGATGTTAATACCGCCCCCGTAAAACCAAAAAAGAGAAGAAACCTTTTCCTTGCCGACCCCCTGTCCGCTATCGCCCCCAGAACAGGCGCCACAACAGCAATGCTGATACTTGCAAGTGAGACACCCATTCCAAGCCTGGCCGTACTGACGGTGGCCTCTACATCCCCGCACCAGTAACTCTTGAAAAATACCGGGAAAAACCCCGCGATCACCGTAGTGGCAAAAGCGGAAGCCGCCCAATCGTACATGCTCCAGCCGAAAACAGCCTTTTTATCATCCTTTCTCACGCGTCCTCCGCTTCGACTCGGGGATTCTCATGCACCTATATCAGAAAACGAAAACCGGTCAGGGCGTATATCAAAAAGGGAGCCTTTCGGCTCCCTAAAGGGCAATAATTTCAAGAAGTCTTTATTTGTTTGATAACCCCAGTTCTTTTCCGATACTGATCTCCCCGTTATCTATCCTTATATTGAAGCCGCAGTCGGGGTTATTACATACCCAGGCCTTATAAGTAATAGGTGCTCCGTCTCTTCCATAATCTGAAAGGGGGAGAAGTATTCCCTTTTCACACTTCAAACATCCGGTAAACCTGTCTGACATTATCCCAATCCGGTATCTGCTCCTTCCGGATCTTTCACCTCCGTCTACTCGTTAATCCCAACCATTCCCATTCTCTATATTTAACATTTTTCATCTTCGGAGCTTTTTGATAAACTGTCAAGTAAAAAAGGAGGGTTTATCAAAACTATAAACAGACCGGCTGCTTTTCTCTTCGACGGAATGCTCGGCAGACTATGCCGTAAAATGAGACTCCTTGGATTTGATTCCAGGATTAACCCGCCCTCTGAAAAGGGACGTTTTCTTATAAATGCCGACAGGGAAAACCGTCTGGCTGTTACTCTTTCAAAACGTCAAACAGACAGACCGGGCAGCGCCCCGCTGATTCTTGAAAGCGCCGGTATATCTGACCAAATCACAGAACTTATCCTCTCTCTGAAACAACCACAGGCGCCAGAACCATTCACACGGTGCCTCGAATGCAACACGATTCTCAAGGAGCTTCCCGCAAGAGAAGCCCGGCTTCGTGTGCCGGACTATATCGCCGGAAAATTCAATGAATTCTTAGAGTGCTCCGAATGCGGCAGGGTTTACTGGAAGGGGACTCATTTCACCGCGATGGCGGCTGAAGTGGAAAAGATAAAGCGGCGTATAGATGAAGAGATTGTGTGAGTCGTAATGAAATTTAGTGAACGCGGAATAATAGTAATCAGGAGGTATTATAGAAAAACCCCGACTTGCATTTATCCCGATTATAGCGATTCTTTTATTACCGTGCGCGAAAGATTTCTATTCGCGTACAATCATTTAGAAGAACCTTCCACTTTACTGTTTCTTGTTATCTTCTTCGAAAGCTTGAGAACCTTTTATCTCCTGCATTCAATATCCAAAGACCTCTTCTAAGGTCAATTGCTTTACCCTGCCATATTTGGCAAGCGTGTTATAGTCGAGTTTATCCATATCCCCAAGGACGAGAACGGTATATTTTCTACCCTTGATGTAACGATTAAAGAAGGCCTTCAGATCATTCATCTGAAGAGAAGGCATCTTACGATAGATATTCCCTCTTATATTATAATCTTCTATCCCGAGACGTTCACGTTCTTCATATTCAGATAAAATATTCGACTTTGTAATTCTTTCAGTCCTAATCTTGCTGATAATGGCCTCTTTGGAACTCCTCAGGCATTTTCCTGACTCGGGGAATTCATTTAACAAATCAAACATCCCGGCCATGGCCTCCGGCATTTTGTCCGCCTGCGTACCTATATATGAATATATATAATGCGCCTCGTCCTTATCAT
>CAZKNG010000015.1:0-36702 GCA_964554125.1 uncultured bacterium
ACAATATAGAGGGAAGAGATATAATAGATCTTTATGCTTTTTGCTCCGGCATCGAGTAAATTATTCATCAGTTTTGAGAGTGTGTTGCCGGTGTCGATTATTTCATCAACTACTATTATATCTCTTCCCTCTATATTGTTTCGTATAAGATTATTGATTTCAATGGTTTTACATCTCTGAAGGCCGTTTCTGTAGCTCGACAGAGTGATAAAATCAATTTCATGTGGGATTGTAAGTTCCCTGACCAGATCTGCCAGAAAAATAAAAGCGCCTTTTAGAAGGGTTATAAAGACAGGTGTTGAATCTTTATAATCCTCTGATATTTCAAGCCCGAGTTCCCTGACTCTCATCTGTATTTTATCTGAGGATATAGTATACATCAGCGCTTTTGCCCCCCTGATTTGTAATCGCTGCAAGCAGTTTTCAGTGTATTATTCCTAACGGAGTAAGTCTATCACTGAACTTGAATGATATCCAGAGTTTTTAAAAAATTCATTATGTTTATTATCAAACAGTATATTAGTTATAGATATCAATTATGCTTAGTAAGTTTAATTCGAATGATTTGCTCGGTTTTCTCTGATATCCTGATTCTCTCATCTGTAGTGACCCCGGGTATCCATATTATCCCTTTTTGATCCTCGAAAACCGGAATATGATTTCTGATAGACAGAGAAATTTTCTTATCAATCATAATATCGCTTAATTTTTTACTGCCTCTCATACCAAACGGCCTTATTCTGTCACCTTGCTTTCTTTCCCTGATTCTAATCGGGAAAAAGACTGAGCCGAGGTATGCTTCATTATCAGAAGAGAGAGGAAAAAGGTTTTCAGTTCCGGGCAGCTTTTCTACACTGACGGTTAAATTCCAGGAGGGAAGATCGTATCGTCCTGCCCCGGGTATGGTTGTTTCAGGCCGCCTTATTGAAATATTGTCAGCTTCATCTTTTAAAATACGAAGGTAACTTTGCTCAAGGATTATCGTTACACCATGAGGTAAATCGATTTTCCTGCCCGATTGACACGAACGCAGAAGTGATTTTGCTGCGTCGAAGTGACACTTTTCGATATCCTGGTGTATATCGAAATAATTCTTTAAAACAGTATCTACCAGAAGATAGATTTCAAAATCGCTTATTCCTTTGAGTTCTTCTAAAGGAATTTTAACTCTGTTTTCTTCTCCGTATTTTTCAGCGATGCGCTCTACCCTCGAACTGAACATATCAAATCCCTCTGAGATATTTTCAGCCAGTTTGATCAGCGATTTATCTATTGAGGGGTTAAACTCACGGCGAAGCATGGGAAGCAGATGCTGTCGAATTCTATTACGCGTGTAGCTGATATCAAGGTTGCTCTTGTCGGTAACAAATCTGATATTTCGAGTTTTGAGAAAATTTTCAAGATCCTCTCCCCTGCAGCAAAGAACCGGCCGTATAAATATACCTCTTTTTTCGGGCATTCCCATTAAACCTCTTAACCCTGACCCCCTGATGATATGATGCAGAACTGTTTCGGACTGATCATCCTGATTATGTCCTAAAGCTACAACGGAGGCCCCGAACTCTTCGGCGCTTTGCCGGAGGAATTCATAACGAAGAATTCTGGCGGTTTCTTCAATGCCTTTCCCCTTTCTAACCGCTGCCGCCGGTGTATCTTTTAAAACAGATATCAGTGGAATATTTATTTTTTTACAGTAGTCAGCGACCACTTTTTTCTCATCCTTTGATTCCTTGCGAATTCCGTGATCAAGATGCGCGGCTCGGAGAGTGATCTCCAGTTTGTCTTTCAGACTGCGGAGAATTGTCAGCATAGACATTGAATCCGCCCCGCCGGATACAGCCGCGATCACGCTGCTTCCGGGGTTGATTAAAGATTTCTCCTTAATCCATTTCTCAACTTCAAGGATACAATTCATAGCTTCTTATGCGGGAAAAGAGTAAAGTAAATTAAAATAACTGGTGGCGGTGCAGGGACTTGAACCCCGGGCACGAGGATTATGATTCCTCTGCTCTAACCAACTGAGCTACACCGCCGGGCACTCAAAAATAGTAAGATAAAATATACTAATGTCAAGTGAAAAGAAAATGGTGAATAGATTTTTCTTTTCTCGCCGGTAATGGTTTGTTATAGATAGATTGTACGCTTGTAGCAGAGAGATCGCGCGGGCATTAGTTTTTTGAATGCTTAAGGGGGATTTAACTTTTTATGTGGCGGGTGGAAAATGGATTATTACTCATCAAAAGACGCTGACAGTTCTGTTCTCGATGAAAGAAATATTGTTGTTATGGGATATGGTAATCAGGGTCGTCCCCAGGCTTTGAATTTAAGAGACAGCGGATTGAAAGTCTCTGTCGCAGCGAGAAGGGGAGGAGAGAGCTGGCACAGAGCGATTGATGACGGTTTCAGAGTGGTAACACTCGGAGAAGGAGCAAAAGAAGCTCAAGTACTCATTCTGCTGATACCGGATGAAATACAGCGGGACGTATTCTTGGATCAGATCGCCGGCAATCTTGAGTACGGCTCCGTGCTGTGTTTCGCCCATGGGTTTTCCGTTGCTTTTGGAGAAATTGAAACCTCAGATTATGTCCAGGTTCTTGTTGCTCCGAAGGGACAGGGCAGGAGAGTAAGGGAAGCATATCTGGAAGGAAGCGGTCTTCCCTGTCTGATAGGTGTGAAAAATGATCTCTACGGAGACGGGCTGCAGGTTGGTCTTGCAATAGCTGAAGGGCTCGGGTGTCTCAGGATAGGAGCATTTGAAACAACATTCAAGGAGGAAGCCGTAAGCGATATTTTCGGAGAGCAAGCTGTTCTATGCGGGGGAGTTACGGGACTTGTAAAACGTGCTTTTGATACACTGGTGAGCAAAGGATTCAGTCCCGAAGTAGCGTATTTTGAGTGTATGCATGAGCTGAAGATCTTAGTCGACATATTTTCACGGATCGGTTTTTCGGAAATGAGAAAAGTAATAAGCGCTACAGCTGCATACGGAGGATTGCGTTACGGTGAGGAGCTTATTGACGAGGAAACTGGCAGTAAGATGGAGAGGCTTTTCGAATTCATAGACAGTGGTGAGTTTGCCCGGGATTGGTTGGAGAAATCATCTGCAAACAGGGATTTTTTAGCTGAGCTCCGCGAGAAAGAAAGCGGGTTGTTAATCGAAAAAATCGGCAGGGAGATAAGAATCCTGTTCCCTGAGAATAAATGAGGTTTGCTGAAGACTGCATGTGGGGTACTGGCTCAGAACAAAGGAGAAAAAAATGAGACATTATCTTAAGATAGCTGTATTAGTATCTGCTGTAATTTTTGTTGCCGCAGCGGGATGTAATAATCAAGCGGATGAAGATAAGAATAAGGGTGATGAATCATTTCGCATCCCCGATTCTCTCCTCAGTCCGAAGGATCGCTTCCGCCTTGTCCGTGATGAATATCATCCTGTAAAAGGCGGGGTGATGGCTAACAAGGATATCGTGCTATATTATCCCGCCAGCCAGATATATGATTTTATATCCAGAAAGATGTTTGGTATTGCCTTTGACAGCTATAAGTTTGTTGAGGAAAAGATAGGAAGGCCGGCCCGGGGGAAGGTCGTCTGTATCGGAGCGAAAGATATGGATGAATATAAATTTCTCACAAGGAAGGAATGGTGGTATTACGGTTTTATCAAAGGGGATACGATATATTTTGAACCTTATGACATAATGCTCAAGAGATTTGACAAAAAATCAGAACAGACGATTGCTCAAATGGCATTTATTCAGAAATTTGCGCAAATGGCCCTCAGGGAGAAGTCCAACGGCAGAATTCCTCTCTGGTTAAGAGAATCGATCGCTTCCTATCTGGCAGGGGAAGGTTATGTGCTCAAAATTCAAACACCTCAGTTCAGGGAAGAATTCACCGGTTTTAGGCCAACGGAGAGTGAATTGAATGATTATCTGAAATCTGCTCAGGATATGGGGCTTACCAGAGTTTCATTCTATATAGCTTATCAGATGTTAGAAAATCTCATTGATATTTCTTCCATGGAGGAAATAATGACCTTCATAGAAAAATTGGGAGAAGGAAGCTCACTTGATGACGCGTCAAAAGAGGTTTTCGGTATCGATTATAATACTCTCATATCAAAAATAGACGACTTTAAGGCCGTGCCCGAGAAGGGATGGGATAAGTAGTAATATGAATAATGATAAGAGTCATATCAGGGTTAGATTCGCTCCCAGTCCAACGGGGCACCTGCATGTTGGAGGCGCGAGGACCGCACTCTATAACTATCTCTACGCCCGCAAGACAGGGGGCAAATTTATACTTAGAATTGAAGATACAGACGTAAAGAGGTCAACCGAGGAATCCTACAAGGGGATAATCGGCGCGATGGAATGGTTGGGGCTCGAATCTGATGAGGGGCCTCTGGCAGGGGGTGATTACGGGCCATATACACAATCAGGAAGAAATGTGCTGTATCATAATGAAGTACGGAAACTTTTAGATGCCGGTAAAGCTTATTATTGTTTCTGTACTCCCGAGAGACTCAAAGAGATGAGATTTGAAATGGAAGAAAAGAAAATTCCAGCTAAATATGACGGCAGGTGCCGGGATCTGCCTGAGTCAGAGGTAAAGGAAAGGCTTTCAAAAGGGGTTCCTCATGTCATTCGTTTTAAAATGCCGAGTGAAGGAAATGTATTTTTCAGGGATATTGTAAGGGGGAAGTTCACTTTTGATAACGCGAATCTGGACGATTTTGTTCTTGTAAAGTCAGACGGCAAACCTACTTATAATTTTGCCGTTGTTGTTGACGATGCCCACATGAAGATTTCCCATGTTATAAGAGGCGATGATCACATTTCAAACACACCCAGGCAGGTTGGTCTTTATAACGCGCTGGGATATAAAGTTCCAAAGTTTGCTCACCTTCCGATGATTCTCGGAAGGGATGGAGCCAGGCTCAGCAAGAGGCACGGCGCGACTTCAATAGCTTACTACAGAAAACGCCATTATCTCGCTGACGGACTGCTTAATTACCTGGCTCTTCTGGGATGGTCGCTTGACGGTAAAAGGGAACTCTTTACACGTAAAGCCCTTATCGATAAATTTTCACTTAAAAAGGTTTCAAAGAACCCCGCCGTATTTGATAATGACAAGATGGAATGGATTAATTCAGAACATTTAAAAAAGATCTCTCTTCTGGGAAAAATTTCCCTGGTACAGGATGTGTTGGATGAAGAGGGATTGATCCCGCCCGAGTTTGATGTGGATATAACTAAACCGGTTGATCTTAAAATTGTACCCGATGAAGACGAAATTAAAGAAGAGAAGATACGCAATTATAAAATGGCAGATAAAGAAATTAAACGGCTTGGTACAATTATCAATGTTCTGGGCAACCGCCTTAAGCTACTGAAAGATGTGCCGGATATAATGGGTTATTTCTATACTGATGATTACAGCGTGGATCAGGAAGCTGTAAGGACACATCTCTTGAGAAGTGAAGTACCGGAGCGTATGAATAGATTGGCCGATAAATTTGAGAAACTTAAATATTTTGATAGAGAATCTGTTGAAAAAGCCCTGAGAGATCTGGCATTTACTCTTGAAATAACCGCGGGAGAGCTTATTCATCCCTGCAGAGTGGCTCTTACGGGCAAGATAGTTTCTCCTGATATATTCTGGGTTATTATTCTTCTCGGTAAGAATAAGACTGTAGAGAGACTCAGAAATGCCGCCGAACTGTACTCGAGTATATAATTTTATAAATGGTATTGCTTTTCTGTCCGGAATCTTTTAATTTCCCTTATATTAATGGAGAGTCGTCTAATGGCAGGACAGCTGACTCTGGCTCAGCCGATGGAGGTTCGAATCCTCCCTCTCCAGCCACTTTTTTAATGAGGCCCCTTAGTCTAGTGGTCAGGACGCATGGTTCTCAGCCATGAATCAGGGGTTCAACTCCCCTAGGGGCTACCAGATATAAGCCCGGAAGGATTTCTGGTTTTCCTTTCGGGCTATCGATTTTAAAGTTGATCTATTCTTACTTCAACGGCAAACTGCCGTTTTATCATATAGGTGTTCATCCGCCTCCAAAGGGATTGCCGGAATCAGCAGAGCAGCTTCCTCCGGATGAACTGAAAGTTGAAAAGCATTTGTCAATCTTAGTTGAATTACAACGCGGACATCTTACCTTTGATTCACTCG
This sequence comes from uncultured bacterium, assembly GCA_964554125.1. GTDB lineage: Bacteria > Krumholzibacteriota > Krumholzibacteriia > Krumholzibacteriales > WJIX01 > JAGHBT01. The sequence continues at coordinate 6,184 of CAZKNG010000015.1, forward strand.
ATTTTACCAGTTCTTCAAATTCATTTCCGCATTTATTGCATATAAATTCGTAAATCGGCATTATTTACCTCATTCTTTCGATTTCCAGCTGTAATTGTCAATAATATTGCTGTCGCTTCTATTGCTGTTCCTGAGTGATTCAAGGACGAGTTTGCAGATTTTTGGAGGAAGGCTGTCAGAAAGGCTGTAGAATATCATTCTGTGTTCCCTTCGTGATACGACGAGGTTCTCCTCGCGGAGGATCCTCAGGTGTTTTGAAATAGTTGCCTGGTTTAGTCCTATTTCGTTGGTGAGAGAGGTGACATTTTTCTCACCATCACAGATGGAGTTTATTATTCTAAGGCGGTTGCTGTCGGCAAGCGCCTTGAGACGTTTAGCCATAATATCGTAAGCGGATCTGTTTTTAACCTCTTTCATCTTTTCTCCTTCGTTATGTGAATATATAACGATATAAGAATATGTCAAGCGGTATTCTTCCGTATAATCTGCAGGAAAACCTATTATTCTATTGTGATCAATCGGTTTGTTTTCCGAATATTCTTATAATAAGGAACAGGAGGCTGGCGGAAATAATAAGAGAAACTGTGATTGGAACACCAAGGGCTACCAGCAGATAGCCGGTTACAAGTGATGTTGCGCCTACTGTAAGGGCGTAAGGAAGCTGGGTTTTTACGTGGTCTACATGATCGGCGCCCGAAGCCATAGATGACATGATCGTCGTATCGGAGATCGGTGAGCAGTGATCTCCGAAAATTGCGCCGGAAAGGATAGCGGCGATTGATGAGAAAAGGATGGGGTTGAATTCTGCTCCTTCCAAACCGGCAATTTTCGCCGTTCCGTAAACCATGGGAATTACTATGGGTGTAAGTATAGAGAGAGTTCCCCATGATGTGCCCGTTGAAAAGGAAATCCCCATGGCAAGAATAAATACTATCATTGGAAGATACCGCACGGAAATAACTTCTGAAAGGGAGTTGACAAGAAAATCGGCGGTGTGAAGCTCAGAGCATATTTTCCCTATGCACCAGGCTAGAACAAGGATGAGAATTGCCGGCATCATCGATTTTATTCCGTTTACGAGAGCTTCAATCGTTTCGTTCAGTGTCAATAGCCTCTGTGACAGGGCCAGGGCTGCGGCTGTAACGCAGCCGGAAAAAGAACCCCATAATAGAGCTGTAAATGAGTCTGATTCCTTGATAGCCTCAAAGATATTACTTGAAGCTGAACCCGCTTCAGCAAGAGAGGCTTTCCCCGTTAAAACAAGACCGGCAAATGAAACTGCAATAACGGTTGCTATAGGGATTATTCCGTTGGCGAAAAGGGGCCTGGCATTTTCCGCCATAGAGATGTTTTCAGAATCCAGCGTTGAAGCCGGTTGAGCTGTATCGCTGCTTAGCTTACCTGTTTTTCTCGCTCTCATTTCCGCTTTGTACATAAGAGAATAATCCCTTTTTGTATATATTATAAAGAGTACGAACAGGAGGGCGAGAATCGGATAGAAACTGTAGGGAAGAGATGATATGAATGCTGTTAGAGGATTCCTGTCTATATCGATTGAGTTGAAGGCCTGGCCGAGAAGCGATATCTGAAAACCTATCCAGCTGGTAATAACAGCAAGACATGTTATAGGGGCTGCTGTCGAGTCGACAATATAGGAGAGCTTTTCTCTTGAAATTTTTAATTTGTCTGTTAGCGGGCGCGTCGAATTTCCAACAACAAGGGTGTTCGTGTAATCATCGAAAAATATCATAATTCCCATGAGCCATACTGTAAATTGACCGCGTCTGGCAGTTGTGGCGAGTTTTGAGACGGTATTTACGATTCCGCGCATCCCGCCCATCCTTGAGGTGATGCCGACAACACCTCCGAGGAGAAGAGTAAAAATTATTATTGAAATATGATCTATACCTTCCGACGGACCGGCAAGTGTTTGTGGTATGTAATGGCTGATAATATCAAATAATGAAGATATAGGACGGTATCCGCTCAGGATAAACGATCCGATCCATACACCGGCAAAGAGAGCAACTACCACCTGCCTGAATGCAAGCGCGAAAATAATGGCGATTATTGGAGGTATAATAGAAAGAAGACCGTTGATTGAAAAGATTTTCAAAGTTACAGATTTTCCATTACCTGTGATTTCGAGTTTGTGACTGCCCGCTTCTTTCACTTTCAGATTAATCCCGCGCTGGGCTAATATGGGAGCGGAATCTCTTGATAGCAGAGAATCATCAAGAAAGATTCGAAGGGTATCACGCGCGGAATAATTTCCTTCAGCAATAGTTGATGAGAGATCAAAATGAAGGGAGATATTTTCGAGGGTAACTATTCTTCCAGAATCCTTTGCCCGAGCCGCTGTGCTTAATAGAAGTGTCAGGGAAAACAGAAAAACGGCAGCTGATATTTTTGTTATTTTATGCGTTCTGCGGATTGTGACACCTCTTCAGTAATAATTTAACAGACCGCGCCAAACACGGTTATGGCCGGTTGAGTGAATATGGTAATCGGTTAGACGGCAATAGCACTTGAACCGTAAGGCTGGCAGGCCTTTAATCCTTTTAAGCTATGACTATATCAGGGTTGAAATGTGTTGTCAATTCGTAGATGAGACCGGAATACAGAATGTGGGAGAAAGGTCTTGACGCTGAGGCCGCGGGGAGAATAATATAAAAATGCAGAGACTGATTTAGAATCAGGATAACTATGGTGCTCAGGTGAAATGGAGGTTGGGATGGTTTCCAGAATTCTTTCAGGCGCTGTTGTTGGGATAGACGGGTATGAGGTGATGGTAGAAATTGATCTTGCCAGAGGACTTCCTTCATTTACAATAGTAGGTCTTCCGAACGCGGCAGTAAGAGAGAGCCGGGAACGGGTTACTTCAGCTATCAAAAACAGCGGATATGAATTTCCTTTGAGGAAAGTAACGGTAAATCTGGCTCCGGCCGATATAAAAAAGGAGGGGGCGGCTTTTGATCTCCCGATCGCGGTTGGTATTATTCTGGCTAGTGAGCAGGCCCGCAGCTGTCTTGAGGAGAAGACGATTATCTTCGGCGAACTGGCTTTGGACGGCCGCCTGAAACCGGTAAGGGGTGTTCTGCCGGTTGTCTGGAGCGCGAAAGAGATGGGTTGTCGGAATGTGATCCTTCCCAGAGCGAGTTTCAAAGAGGCGGCGGCGGTAAGGGGAGTAAGGTTTGCTCCCTGTGATAATCTTGAAGAGGCAGTTATTACCTTGCGCGGGGATTTTAAAATGATCGATTCTCCGGGGCCCGAAAAAACAGAAAGAAGAAAGTATGAACTCGATTATTCACAGGTTATCGGGCAGGAAGCGGCCAAGAGGGCGCTGGAAGTTTCCGCAGCGGGCGGCCATAATCTTATGATGGTAGGGCCGCCAGGGTCCGGCAAAACGATGCTTGCCCATCGATTTCCAACTGTAATAACACAATTTGAAGAAGATGAAGCTCTGGAAAACGCACGTGTGATGAGTGTAACGGGTAAACTTAATGGGGGGGCGCTTAATTTTGAGAGGCCTTTCAGAGCTCCTCATCACTCTGCGAGTTATGCCGGCCTTATTGGCGGCGGAAGACATATTACACCCGGAGAAATCTCTCTGGCGCATAACGGTGTGCTTTTTCTAGACGAGCTCAGTGAATTCAGAAGGAATGTCCTCGAAACTTTAAGGCAGCCGATAGAAGAGGGGAAAATTGAAATATCGAGGGCGAATTCCACAGTTACATTCCCCGCAAAATTTCAGCTCATTGCTGCTATGAATCCCTGCCCCTGCGGTTATTACGGCAGCGGGACCGGCAAATGCGATTGCGCGCCGGCACAGATAAGAAGATATCGTTCGAGGATTTCCGGTCCCATACTCGATCGCATTGCTATTCATATTATGGTCAGAGCTGTTGATCCGGAAAGGTTTGAAAATAGAGCCGGCGGTAAGATTAAAACTTCTTCAGAAATAAGAAAGAAGATTTTTGCTTCTTACATCATACAGAGGGAAAGATACAGTAAATTTAAGAATATTCGTAGAAACGCCGACGTTCCTCTCTCGATGCTCGAAGAGTTCTGCCCGTTGGACAGAGGGGCACTGGATCTTCTCTCATCTGCTCAGAAGAGGCTGCTTTTCAGTGCCAGGAGCAGAAAGAATATACTCCAGGTCGCCAGAACTATTGCCGATCTCGACGGAACCAAAGTAATAGGGCCTGCTCATATTGGTGAGGCGATTCAGTACAGGCCTTCACACTTTATTGAATCGTTATTATGATGATTTCTCCGTAAGAAGCGGTCCCTCTTCATTCATGATGTAGAACGCTCCATTACAGATTGCGGTCGTGGAGGATATCCCTGGCTATGATCATCCTCTGGATTTCACTTGTCCCCTCGAATATTCTATTGATTCTCGAATCACGGTACATTCTCTCAATGGGAAATTCGTTTATAAACCCGTATCCACCATATATCTGCATAGCGTTATCTACGATTCTGTCCAGAGCTTCAGAACAGTATAGTTTTACCATCGAGGATTCTCTTGTAACCTTTTTACCCTGGTCATACATCCACGCTGTTCTGTAAAGTATCGATTCCATATTGAATATTTCTGTCGCCATATCAGCCAGCATCCACTGAACTCCCTGGAATTTGGATATCGATCTTCCAAACTGCACTCTTTCTTTAGCGTATGCGGTAGAAAGAGCAAGCGCCTCTTTCGCGGCGCCGAGGGCTGCCGCCCCAAGCCCCAGCCTTCCTGTGTTTAACACTTTCATCCCTACTAAAAATCCACGTCCCACTCTGCCCAGGACATTTTCCTTCGGCACTTTTACATCTTCTAAGATGAGTTCAGCTGTTTTTGATCCCCTGATCCCCATTTTCTCTTCAATCTTTCCCACGCTGAAACCGGGGAAATCCTTTTCGACGATGAAAACCGTTACTTTTCCCCTGTTACTGTCGTCGACTACCTTCGCAAAAAGGGTGAAAATATCGGCGAAGCTGCCGTTAGTAGTAAAGAGTTTGCGTCCGTTAAGCAGGTAATAGTCACCTTTGTCTTCAGCTGTTGTTTCAGGATTGTAGGCGTCAGAGCCGGCGTTTGCTTCAGTAAGTGAATAGGCTCCTATCTTGCTTCCCTCGCACAGCGGCACCAGATATTTCTGTTTCTGTTCTTCCGTTCCGAACATGTATATCCCGGAAGCTCCTATACTCTGATGCGCGCCGATAAATGTTGCTGTAGAGGCACATCCGCGGCCAATTTCCTCCTGCATTATGCAATAACCCATTTCTCCCATGCCGGCGCCGCCGTATTCTGGTGGAAAAGAAACACCGAGAAGTCCCAATTCTGCAATTTTATCAATAATTTCCTGAGGGATCTCTTTTTCCCGGTCAATTTTCTCCGCGGCCGGTTTCAATTCTTTATCGACAAATTTCCTGACCATATCTTTAAGCATTTTCTGTTCATCGGTGAATGTCCACTCCATTTTTTCCTCCTGTTTATATAAGAACGAAAAGCTCTATTAAATAAATGACCTATGAGTTTATAATAATAATTCTAAAAGCTGTTTTTTTTACTTAACAGGAAATGCAAGAATAAAAACAACTCCTGCTTGTGTCAAGGGAAATGAAAAAAGTTGAAGGTGAGCCATGCAACGTGATATTCTGCCGGTATTAAATTACGTCCATTATGTAACTTTTCAGAAGGAAGGGAAAAATTTTTACATGAGTCTTGATAGAAGGAATTTCCCCGCAGGTAAAAAGAAAGCCGGCGCTTTTTTAGCACGGCTGATACCTGAAGTCAGAGAAATAGTAACCGGCGGAGAGATTCCTTCCGTTACCTCTATTGCTCAAAAGACGAGGTCGCCCTTTAAGGTTTTAATATCCACGGTAATAAGCGCGAGGACAAAAGATGAAGTAACAGCTGAATCAAGCCGGCGTCTGTTCTCTCTGGCGGATTCCCCGGGAGAAATGGTTTCTCTTTCCGAGAAGGTGATAGCAAAAGCAATTTATCCGGCGGGATTTTATAATATAAAGGCGAAATCAATAAAGAAACTCTCGAGACAGCTTTTAAGGGAATTTAATTCAAGAGTTCCCGATACGTTAGAAGAACTTCTCAGACTGCCGGGGGTCGGCAGGAAAACCGCCAATCTTGTTATAGCCAGAGGGTTTGGTAAACCGGCAATATGTGTTGACACACACGTTCATAGAATTGTAAACAGGCTGGGCCTGATAAAAACAGATAATCCTTCTCAGACTGAATACGCGCTCCGCGAGATATTAGACCGGAAATACTGGATAGAAATTAACGATCTTTTTGTGATATTTGGAAGGACGGTATGCCGACCTGTCTCACCGTTCTGCAGTATCTGCGGTATTACTGACCTATGCAAACGGAAGGGAGTAGGAAGGTCGAGGTAAGTTGCAGCAGATTTTTTAGTTATAGTGATAATTTATGGAATACACAACTGTTATTCATTATTATTATGTCGAGTATGAAAGCCACAGCTATATTTGATATTTACTGATTACCGTATGGAAATTTATATGATCCGGAGGATGATATGAGAAGATTATTTATTTCATTTGTATTGATATTATTCCTGACGCAACCCTCGGTAGCCGGGCAGCCGGATTTTAACAGATATTTTACTTCTTCCTGCCTGAGAGTTGATCTGTATCATACCGGGTGTGAGAGTATGGAGCTTTTCAGCATCGATGAAATTATTGAGGAACCCCACTGGGGGGGGAATCACAATGCCCTTGTAGATACGATGAATCTCGGACTCTATATATTCCGTGTTTTCGATCTTGAGACAAACGATCTGGTTTTCTCCCGGGGTTATTGTTCTATATTTGGGGAATGGATGACAACCGATGAAGCGCGTGAAGGCAAGACCGGCACATTTCATGAGTCTCTGATTATGCCTTTTCCAAGAAAAGCTGTTCAGATAATGATTGATAAGAGAAACAGAGAAAATATTTTCACCAATATCTTCAGCTTCGTTGTCGATCCTGACGATTACCATATAGCTACAGAAAGCAGGTACGATTATTTCAGAGCAAGAACTCTGATTAAAAACGGGCCGCCGGCAGAGAAAGTTGATATTGTGATTATCGGGGACGGCTATCGCAAAGATGAAACACATAAACTTAAGGAGGACGCGGAGAAATTTATTGAAGTGCTCTTCAGTGTTGAGCCGTTCAAAAGCAGGAGGGATGATTTTAACGTAAGGCTGGTTGAGTCTGTTTCTGGTCAGTCAGGAGTTGATAATCCGAGAGAGGGTGTTTACAGGAATAACCTTCTTGGACTTTCATTTGATATTTTTAGTATTGACAGATATATGCTTTCAACAGACAACAGGCGTATCAGGGATATCGCCGCCAAAGTTCCGTACGATCAGGTGATCCTGCTGGCAAACGAAGAGAAGTACGGAGGCGGAGGAATATTTAATCTCTATTCAGCCTCGGTTTCAGATAATGAATATTCAGAGTATATTTTTGTCCATGAATTCGGTCACGCTTTCGCGGGACTCGCTGATGAATATTATTCATCAGCGGTTACTTATAATGATATGTATCCCAGAGGGGTTGAACCCTGGGAGCCTAATGTTACAGCTCTTCTTAACGGGGACTGTGTCAAATGGGGAGACCTTATCGGCCCGAATGTGCCGGTTCCAACACCTGATGACTCTACATACGCTGGAATTACCGGTTGTTTTGAGGGGGCAGCTTATTCAGCTGAAGGACTATACCGTTCAAGCCGCGACTGTATTATGTTCTCGAGGTCGATTGAGAAAGGGTTCTGCCCGGCATGCGGGAGAGCCATCGAGAGGATGATAGATTTCAGGACGAAAAAATGAATCTGGTTTGTGATGATCAGAGCGTAAGCCCTCCGTCGATTATTATAGTTTGTCCCTGAATCCAGCCCGCTTCTCTTGAGAGAAGGAATGAAACAACGGGCGCTATATCTTCAGGTTTACCGATTCTACCTGAAGGGGTACGGTTTTTCCATTCTTCGATGATCCGTTCTTTCTCCGGGAAATAGTCAAGAGAGGCGGTATCTACGGGCCCTCCGGAGACTGCGTTTACATTTATCCCCCTCGGGGCGAGTTCGCGTCCGAAATAACGAACAAGCGATTCAAGAGCCGCTTTGCTCGCTCCCACAGCCGTATAGCCGGGAAGAACGGTTTGTCCTCCTATAGACGATATTGCTACTATTGCCTTCATTGAATCGCCAAACTGCTTGATTGTTTCCTGACAGCAGAGCATAAATGCTCTTGCGTTTGTATCTAGCGCCTTTTTCCATCCCAACCGCCCGATCCTCTCAGCAGGACCCAGAACGCCTGAGACGGCGTTGGAAACAAAATAATCAAGGCTCCCGAACCGTTCGCTCAGTTTACTGAACATGGACCTGATCTCTTTATGATTCGAAATGTCCGCTTTAATAAGAAATGCATTTTGCCCAAGTTTTTCAATCTCCTCAGCCGCTTTGGAGGCGGCCTTCACGTCTTTTCTGAAATTTATGGCGATATCCGCTCCTTCAGAAGCCAGGCGGAGTGCTATCGCCAGCCCAATCCCTCTTGAGCCTCCCGTTATAAGAGCCTTTTTATCTTTATGTTTTTTCATAGTTCAGCACCCCCTTTTTATTTGGTGCCTCCCAGCCATCTGTAGGCGTCGATCGCTGCCATACATCCGTCTCCCGCCGCCGTAACAGCCTGTCTGTACATAAAATCTCTTACATCTCCCGCGGCGAAAACGCCCGGCACCGATGTTTGAGTATTTTCTTTTGTTACAATATAATTCTTCTTGTCCAACTCAATTTTACCTTTGAATATCTCGGTCGCGGGATCGTAACCAATGGCGAGGAATACTCCTTCTACCGGTAAAATTCTCTCTTCATCAGTATTTACGTTTTTGAGTTTAACGCCTGTTACTTTGTCTTTTGAAACGTCCAGGATTTCCTCGACAATACTGTTCCACGCGAAGTCGATTTTTTCGTTATCAAAGGCCTTCTTCTGCATTGCTTCTGATGCTCTCAGTTTATCGCGCCGGTGTATGATAGTAACTTTACTCGCGAAACGTGTAAGAAAGCCGGCTTCCTCTATGGCTGAGTCACCGCCTCCAACTACAGCTATCTCTCTGTCCTTGAAGAAGAAGCCGTCGCACGTCGCGCAGGCGGAAACCCCTTTTCCCCTGAGTTTTGATTCCGAATCTATTCCAAGCCAGCGGGCTGTTGAACCGGTTGCTATAATCACCGTTCTGGCAGTAACTTCATCTGAACCGCTTTTGATTACAAAGGGAGATTCGTTGAATTCTACTTCTGTAATATAGCCGGGATCTATTTCCGCTTTGAATTTAGCTGCCTGCTCCTTCATCTTTTCCATAAGTTCAGGTCCCTGGATCCCTTCCGGAAAGCCGGGGAAATTTTCAACTTCAGTTGTTATCATGAGCTGTCCGCCCGGGCTCATACCCTCGAAAACAACTGTCTTCATTTCAGAACGGCTCGTGTATATTGCCGCTGTAAGACCAGCGGGCCCGGAACCTATTATTGCCACATCGTACATTCTTTCCTCCTTAAGTGCTGTCGTTCAGCTTATTCTGCACATGAATAATCTGGAAGTTCAGTTTCTCATACTCCTCAGTAGTGCGAGGTTTTCCCTGTCCTCTTTAAAATCCTTTCCCTTGGGAGTTTCTAGTATCATTGGTATATTTCTGAATCTACTGTCGTTTACCAGCAGCGAAAATGCCTTTTTGCCAATTTTACCCTTGCCGATATGTTCGTGACGGTCTTTTCTGCTGCCAAGATCGTTCTTTGAATCGTTTATGTGGAAAGCTTTAAGATTTTCAAATCCAATTATCCTGTTGAGCCGTGAAAAGGTCTTCTTATATGTTTCTTCACTTCTGATATCATATCCCGCGGCAAAAGAATGACAGGTATCATAGCATACTCCCACCCGTAACGTATCCTTCAGCCTGCTTATTATCTCTGCCAGATGCTCGAATTTGTGGCCAATAGTATTACCCTGTCCCGCTGTAGTTTCAAGCAGTATCATTGTATTGAATCCGCTTGTTTCAGAGAAGACCTGATCAAGATTCCCGGCTATGGTTTTAATACCTTCCTCTTCGCCGGTTCCTTTGTGGCTTCCGGGATGAAGCACAAGATAAGGAATTCCGAGAGTTTCGCAGCGTTCTGTTTCCTCTACAAGAGCCTCAATCGACTTTTCAGACTGCTGCGGTTCCGGTGAAGCCAGATTTATAAGATAGCTTGTGTGAGCCATTATGAAATTTTCTCTGTAGTTATTTCTATTTTTATGAAACCTTTCTATCTCTTTCTCTTTGAGGGGTCTTGCCTTCCATCTGTTAGGACTCTTTACGAACAGCTGGACGGCGTTACAGCCGGCTTCCCTGCCTCTTTCGAGGGCGAGGTGAACACCTCCCGCGATTGACATATGTGAGCCGAGATTCATTACTTTCTTTCTTTCGGAGTTAATAATATTTTTATATTTACTATTTCCTTTTTGATGATAAAATTTACAAAGTAAAATTGCAAAAACAATTATCAGTTTAAGGGGTGATGAATGATTGATGAGAATGAGACAAAGCTTGTTGAACTTACTTCTGTGCAGGGCGAAATGGAAGAAAATGTTATTATTGGAATACTGAAAGGAGAGGGGATCGATGTTCTGGTAAAATCGAACAGAGCCGGCGGCGCTCTCCCCTTCACAATGGACGGTATGGGTAAAGTCAGAATATATGTCCGTGAGGATCAGCTGGAAGAGGCAATCAAACTGCTTGAAGAGTATAAAGAGGATTAGCTGCAAGCTTTGCGACGTGTTTATGGAAATACAGGAGAATCTATCGATTTCGGAATTACTTGCGTGATTACTTAAAAGAGTTTATAGTGTTTTTGTGATTCTATTCACAAGGAGAATGCCTAAGTGAGAGCGAAGGAATAAATAATGTGTGGGAGCTTAACTCAGTGGTTAGAGTGCTATCTTCACACGGTAGAAGTCACTGGTTCAAATCCAGTAGTTCCCACCATTTATTCTCAGCCTGGATAGTTCCCGCGATTCCCGCTGATTACAGTCCGGTTGGAATATCTACAAACTTTGTTTTTAGATTGAATTTCTTCTCCAGCAGTTTCCCGAGGGCTTTTACCCCCGGTGTTTCAGTGGCATAATGTCCCGCGTAAAGCAGTGTTATACCTTCTTCGCGAGATGGATGATATACGGCGTGCGATGATTCGCCGGTTAGAAGGGCGTCACATCCTGTCTTTACAGCTTCAGAAGCCAGCGAGGCGCCGCTCCCCGAAACTATTGCCAGTTTTTCTATTCTAGACGGTCCGAAAGGGTTTGATTTCACCTGAGTCCTGAGTATTCTATTTATTTTTCTTGATAGGCCTCCCGTTGAAACAGGACGGGGCAGTTTCCCGCAAATACCTATTTCCTTAACCATATAGTTTCCGAAATAAGATATATCATTCATCTTCAACATGGCGGCTATCTGAGCGTTGTTTCCGATCTCCCTGTGGAAATCAAGAGGGAGGTGCGCCGCGTAAAGGGATATGCCGTTTTTCAGCAGACGGGCTATTCGCCGTTTTAAGATTCCGGTTATCGGTTCACTGCCGCCCCAGAAAAGCCCGTGATGAACAATCAGCATATCTGATCTGCCTCTGGCTGCTTTTTTAATAGACAGATCACATGCGTCAACTGCGAGTGTGATTTTTGAAACCTTCCCCGAACCTTCTACCTGGAGGCCGTTAAGTGAAGCATCATCGGTAAAATCATCGATATCCAATTCGTCATCTAGGAAATTCTTAAGAGTCGCGAGAAGCAAAAGTTCACCCCTTGTCTATCTGTTAAACACTGATCGGTTTCATTTACCTTTGCCGGGATAGTAAAACATTTAAGGAATCCTGATCAAGCTTAATATTTAACTTTTGAAGAGAGGAGCTGCCTTCGGGGATATCAAAAATGTAAGAATTACCGGTGGAACGTAATCGCGCGCGGGTGCCTGGTTCGGAAAGGTTTATAACAAGATCAATTCCGGGGACCGATCTTGCCAGGTCGATACTCTTTTCAGAACTTACGCGAGAAAGTGCTACTACCAGAGCACAATTTTCATTTTCCATTCTGGTTGTGGCTTCCAGGGACGCTATCCTGGGATCGATCGTTTTGTATCTTCTAACGGTTGTGTAATCAGAATCTTCTCTGTCGAATGCAACGCTGAAGATCCCGGTTTTAACTTCTGCTGTTTCATCTGTTTCGGGATTCTTTCCTTTTATTTCCTTGATTATCCATCTTCTGAAGATTGTCTTTCCGTCATCATCGATAATATTCACGGAAGTAAATGGAATGTGAGAATAACCTGATTCAATCAATTTAAGGAAGTAATCCATATTCCGGGATAAATCAACAGCGACGGCGTCATATCTCAGATTTTCAGCTGCTTTGGTAAAGTCAATAAAATCTGAATATCTATCTTCAGCCGTATAGCATCCAATTCCGCATAATTCAACAAGTAACCCATCTCCTTTTTGTCTGTCTGGATATCTGTCGTAATTGTAACCGTGTTTTCTGGTTTCCGCGGGGGAGGAGATATTGTGTGTTAAAAATATTGTAAAATCGATCTTTTCCCGTTTTAACCTGCTGGGTCCTGAATGTGAAATGTAAATCCTTAAGGGGATATATACGGCAAGCAGAACAATGAAAACGATCATCGATATTCTTAATAATATGGGAGTTTCTTTTTCAGTTCTTCTTTTCATATTTTTTCAGACGTGAATAAAGGGTGGGTTTTGAAATTCCCAGAATTGAAGCGGCTTTTGTTTTATCTTTTGTGATTTGCACTATCTTTTTTATGATTGAGCCTTCTATCTTAGGAAGAATAGGATCCTCGGAGGACAGGTTCATATTGTCGAGTAGAACCTTTATCGCGTCATCTATAGTAGATGATATTCCCGCATCCAGCCGATCGGAATATTTCGTTATATTATCAGGCAAGTCGCCGGCAGTAATAGTTTCTGAGCCGGATATGATAATCAGTCTTATAATCACACTCTCGAGCTGCCGCACATTTCCCGGCCATGAGTATTTCTCAAGATACAGAATAGCTTCCGGTGATAATTTTTTGACAGGTATATTGTACAGTTTACAATACATTCTGAGAAAATGATTGCACAGAGGCTTTATGTCCTCTCTTCTGTCCTTGAGTGAGGGTATCTTAATTGGAAATATATTTATCCGGTAGAAGAGGTCTTCTCTGAACTTGCCCTGTTTAACCAGTTCAAGAAGGTTTTTGTTTGTAGCGGTTATTATTCTTGCTTTTGTCTCTATCTTTTTTGTGCCTCCTACCCTGAAGAATGTTCTTTCTTCAATAACATGGAGCAATTTAGGTTGTAGAGCGAGGGGTAGATCTCCTATTTCATTGAGGAAGATAGTTCCTTCTCCCGCAGATTCAAAATGTCCGATTTTCTTTTTATGAGCTCCGGTAAATGCTCCTTTTTCATGTCCGAAGAGTTCGCTCTCGAGCAGTTCACCGGGCAGCGCTGAACAATTTATTGTTTGTAGAGGAGAATCGCCGTGCATGCCGGAATAATGAATAGTTTTTGCTATCAGATCTTTCCCCGTGCCACTCTCACCTGTTAAGAGAATGGTTGTATCCATCTCTTTTATTCCGTCTATCATCTCACACACCAGGCGCATAGAAGCGGATTTTCTGATGATATTTTCATAGTCAGCGCCTCCGCCGACCTTTTTTACATTCTTTCTGATTTTTGTTTTCTCAGGTGAAGATTCATTATCGGCAAGAAGAGCTCTTTCGAGTCCAGTGGCGAACTGTTGAGTCAGAGCGAGCAGAAGATTTCGATCAGCTCCGCTTGGAGGTGTAACTGATTTTGTGGAATCAAGATAGAGACAGCCTTTTATTTCATTATCCAGTTTGAGGGGAATAGATATAATCCTTGGATGTTTTTCAATAAATTCGTCGCTGACTTTGTCAAGGGGGATAGTTATTTGCAATGTATCGAGGGGATAACCAAGATGTCCGACGATATCTATTATCGAGGCGATATTTGCATCTCCAACTTGTTTTCCAGGAATAAAATCGCCTGATGAAGCTACAATTCTGTATGATTCTGCGATGTTGTCTCTCAAAGCGATAAAGCCTCTCTTGGAACCTGTTATTTTGAGAGCTGATTTTATAGTCGTGCTGTATAATTTCTCCGGGTCGCGTATTGTCCGGAACATCGATGTAATTCTGCAGAGTGTTCTGAAATTTTTCGAATCTCTTTCGTTTTTAGCATTTTCAGAATCGTAGATGGCGTCAAGTTTTTCCTGCAGTCTTCCAATACGGCTGGATAAAGTCTCATTGTTATCAGCGAGAGATGTTGAACGCAGAAGATGCTCACGCGCCAGAGCTTCGTTTTTGTCTTCGAGATAAAGTTCGCCGAGTTCAGCGCATATTCTGGCTGCGGTGTTTTTCCTGCCCAGAAGAGATAGTTCTATGCTTACACCTTCAAGTTTAGCGATCCCTTCATCTCTTTCGCCGGTTTTGACCTTCAACCTTCCCTCCAGGGTGTTCAGAAGTGCCGTTTCAAGATGGGATCCGATCTTTAAATTGAGTTTCCTCGCTTCATTTAGAAGTTCTTTTGCTTTTTCAATTTCATCTGTCGCAAGGAACAGTTGACCCAGACGACGCAGTACAACCGCTTCTTCACGAACGGACTTCGTTTTCTGGCAGATCCGCAGATCGCGGAAGTAGCAATTAGCGGCCTTTTCATAATCACCCTTTAGATAGCTTATATCTCCCATAGTACCGTAGGTTTCCGCAAGTATCTGTTGGTTGTCGGTGTCTTCGGCAAGTTTGCAGGATACTTCACAATTTTTGTCAGCTTTTTCAAAATCCTCAATATCGAGATATGTCAACGCTATGTTCAAGTGGGTGGCCGCCAGCCCGGGCAGGTTGTTGTTTCTTTGTTTTGTTTTCATACTTTTAGTAAAACATTCAATTGCTTTATTAATCCTGCCGGTAGAACGATATACAAGACCGAGATTGTTAAAGCTGGAAGCTGTTCCTGATGTGTCGTTATTTTCTTCTCTGAGGTTGAGGCATTTTGTGTGACACAGGATTGCCTCTTCGTATTTACTCCTGTTCCAGTTTATTGTTCCCATAAGGTTGTATGATTGAGCGAGTTCGCTTGGGTATTGTTTCTTGTCGATTATTTTCTGAACATCGAGGCAGTTCTGCCAGGATTCATCGAATTGTCCCAGACGGTAATATATCCAGGCGAGATCATTTATGAGTTTTGAGTGTTCTTTTACCGTGATATGTTCAGAGTGAACAGCGATAGTTTCTTTAAGCAGGTTCAAAGCTTTTATAAATTCTCCTCTTTTTTCGTATATTTCACTTTCCTTTCTAATCGCTTCAACAACTATAGTTCTTAATTTGTGTGATTGGCCGGCTTCGCCGATCCTGTTTCTGCACGATTTGAAGAAATCTTCAGCTTTGGTCAATTGACCTGATAAAGAGTAGAAGTTTCCTATTTCTATAAGAAATTTTGAGTACATTTCAAGAGGGAGATAAGCCTCTAATCCTCTCTGGATAAAATTATCGTAAAGGCAGGTTAAAGCTCCACTCTGTCTTTCTCCCAGAAAGCGCCTGAAAGTGCTGTAGTATCTCGCCGCGGTTTCATTCTTTTCGCCGCTGCAGGCAAGATGATAGAGAATATAAGCTGAAGGAACATTCTTTTTTTCTTTCAGTATTGAAGCTATGTTAGAATGAAGTTGCTTCTTCCTGTCAGAGGGTATTGAATCGAGAACTCTGTATAACAGGGTTCGGCTTCTTAAACTGAAAAGCTGGCAGAAATCACCGTTGGAAAGGCTTGATTTTGCGGCCGAAATCCTGACCATTCCCAGGTTAACAAGACGTTGAAGTGAATTGTAGAATTCATCCTGTGTTGTAGAATAAACCTTTTGCAGAATAATAAGCGGAATTTCAAATCTGAAAACAGAGATAAAATTCAGCACGGATCTGTCAAGAGGGGAAAGAGACTCGAGAATAGTAGAAATATCAGCTTTTTCATCTTTCCTGTTCCCGCGCAGTGAAGATAGAAGCAGAAGTTCTGCCGCTACCGGTGATTTTCCAGAATCTGTATGATCTTCAAATTTCACTCTGTTTTCTGAAACAACTCTTTCGGAAAAGAAAGCGGCCTTTTCTGTTTTGCCCGGAGAAGGAAGCTTGATTTCGTTGACGAGCAGCCCTCTTCTTTCGAACTCTTCTTTTGTCGCGCGAGTCATAATACCCTGGTTTTCACTTGAAACGCAGATGACTGTTATACCCTTTTCAATAATATCGAGTATTTTGCTGACGATATGGCCGTAAAGGATAGGTTCATGCGGGTGGTTGTCGATAAAAACAGATTCAATATTATCATTCTGTAGTTCCGCGATATCACTTTTATCGGAAAAAGTCTCTTCATGAGACAAAACTCTGCCTTTAATATCTGCTTCAGAGAGAAATAGTCTTCGTGTGATTTCCATCAGACAGCTTTTTCCGATACCGTTATCTCCCTTCAAAATAACAAGTTGTTTTTTGTTTGAAGAACAACTCAGCGCCGCCTCTTTGAGTTCGTTTAGTATACCTCCGGGCGGAGGATTCAGAAAGCTTCCGCACAGGGGCAGGATCTTTAGTTCTTCTTTTATTTCCAAATATGACTTTATTGATCGAATAATATTAAAGATCCCGGCCGGGGTTGGATTTTGTGACACCAGCTGCAGTTTTTTTGAGATTTCCGCGCAGAAATCTGAATCCTCAGAATCAAGATGGTTGGAAAAGAAATCAAACAATTGACCAAGGTCGCCTAAATCTTTTAAAAGAGGATCTTCCCCGCTTTTATATTTATTATCTCCCGGCAGGTTTGTCAGCATCTTGGGAAGAAGGTATGCCGGCGGAAGAATAATCGGGGTTTCACCGGTTAATACAATAGATTCAGGCTGGATATTGTTGAAGTAGAAGCCGGTATCCCAGCTCAGGATTATCGCGTCTGTTATTGTTCTTAGAAGTTCTAAGGCCTTCACATTGGAAGATTCTGAAAGGTATTCGTCCAGACGCTTAAATTCGTGATCCGGCAGCAGAAAAATAATCTCTTTTTTATCTTTCTCCAAAGATAGTATCGGAAGTACCAGACGGTTGATATTAGAAAATATAACGCTGCGCATATTCAGGTCAGCAAGAGAGATTGAAATATTTTCCGGAAGCTTCAGGGAAAACAATAAATAATCGTTGCCGTTTAGAAGGTCGGTGGCTTTATAACCCTTCCACGGGTGGAATTCACCTATACTCTTGTGTATAAGAAATCGGGATTTCTTCTGTTCTTTCAATTCATCAGCCATTATTATATCCAGTTAAGAATTCTTACCCGGCAAATAATTTTACATGAATATGGCTGAATGCGCAAGGATTAATTATTACTTGCCGAAGACGGCAGTAGGAAGAGAGATCATGAACCACTCTCTACTTTAAAAAAGTTTTTGTGTCTGTGAGGGGTGGGGGGGGAAGAAAGAGTAATAGATGAAGGGTCAGGGGAATAAAACTGCTGAGATTGATGATAATAAGAAGGGTATCAATTATTGACCTGCTAAACACGCAAACGGGGAGCAGTGGTATTTTGAAAAGGGATGGGAAACGGGTGACCTTCTCCGGACCTGATACGACTGGAAATTTCTGAAGAAAAAGGGAACGGGAAATTACTCCCCGTTCCCTTTACGCTATGATGATATATTAAAGCGTTTAGAAGGAGACTTTAGCGTCCAGCTGATAGCGGTTATAGTCTGTCTCCTTTTCCAGGTCCTTTTTATCCAGGTAATAGGTAAACGCCAGTGACGCGTTGTCGGCAATGCCTACTCCGAGGCCGAGCTGAAGTCCCTTGCCGTCTGTTCCTCCGCCCCAGGTATCACTGTCTGTGAACAAACCGAGAACAGCGTCCTTTTCCAGTTTACGGTAGTTGACGTGAAGTTTAACCGAGCCCAGCCCTTTACCTTTTTTGATTGTGGTTCCGGCAAGCCAGCCCTGGTTGTCTTCGTCGGCATCGCCGTTCTGAACGAAATTGCCGAAGATTTTGCATGAGACCTTTTCAACCTTGAAAGAGAGTTCTCCGAACAGCTCAAAGAGGTTGAAGTCATTGGCGTATCCGGTGATAGTATCCCCGGGAGCAACTTCAAACCGGGATCTGCTGTTTCCTCCGAAATCATCAGCTTCGTAGAACCCGGGATTTCCCATAACGTTGTCATAGCTGTAATATCCTCCGCCAAATGTGACTTTTACATCCTCCGCCGCGGCAACGGCGAGGCCGGTCTGTCCGGCGAAGAGCATGGTTTCATCGTCAGTCTTTCTTTCCTTGACGCAGAAACCTCCGCCCCTGAGGTGAAAATCTACCTTTTCGCTGACGCCTTTCTTGAATTTTAAGGACGCGCCCTCGAAACTCAGGTCGCCGTCCCAGATAAGCTCCGTCTTGCTCATCCGTATAAAAGGGTTACCCATCTTTCCGCCGATAACCGACAATCCCGGAATATAAGACGGCTGGTACTTGAAATATCCCCTGTCCAGATGAAAACCCTTGGTTGAAAAACCGTCTCCGATGGTCTGGTTTCCGGATACCGGGTCGGAACTTCCGGTAATCAGTCTGAAGTGAGCCGACCACTCTTCGTTCACCATGGCGTCAAGGCCCATTCTCGCCCTGATTCTCTGCCTGAACCTGTCGGTATCTTTGGATGCGTCATCGATCCCCTCGAAACGGTGTCGAAAATCACCGCCGAGGCTGATTCTGTCCTGCCAGCTTCCAGCTGAAACGGAACCGGCAGCGGTCACCGCTATCAGAGCGGTGATCAGAAACAATCTCTTCATATCCTCTCCTCTGTTGAAACTAATAAGGTACTACTAGGTTATACAGGAGATATAATACGAAGGTAATGTTAGGGAGATATTAAGGGATAATTAATAAACAATTAAAATATTACGCGATGATAATGGCAGTGTTGGCGGAATCGCCCCCGTTATAGTTTTCTGGTTAGAAGAGGGCGCTCATTTTCAAATGAAATCCTTATTTATTTTATCGAACCGATGATATCTGAGACAAATTTCCCCGTATCCCATCCTCCTCTGGTGGTCATGCCCAACCGGACTGCTACCAGCTGCATGGAGGGAATAATGGTTACAGACTGGCCCTGGTAGCCCCGGCAGAAGAAAGCGTCCGGGGGAAGCCCGGGATATAGAGGATCTCCGGGGGTTTTGTTAAGCCAGAATTGGGCGCCGTAGTGTTCCCTGGTCGAAGCGGGAGCCGGGGTGACGGTGTACTCAACCCATCCGGAGGGCAGAATTTTTTCTCCCTCCCAGACACCGTTATTAAGATATAGAAGCCCGAACCGGACCCAGTCTCTGGCAGTTGCGTATGCTGGCCCTGCAAATGTCCCTGAAGCGTCCGGCTGCATGATGGTACTTCTCATACCGGTTTTGTTGAATAGTTCTCTGCGCGGGAAGGAAAGATATTCCTGATAATCGTCAAAAGAATGTCGTATGATTCGCGCGATGATGGCGGTGGTGCCGCTGGCATAAGCCCAATCTGTTCCGGGTTCTGAGACCAGCGGGAAGCTGGCCGCAAAGGCTCCCATATCCCGCTTGGTGAACAGCATGATGTTGACATCCGATAGAGGATCAGATGCATAACTTTCATCAAACTCAAGTCCGCTGCTCATCCTTAACAGATGATCCAGCGTGATCTGCCTTCGGAGATCATCCGGATCCTGCCATTCGGGAACAGGCGCCGGATCATAGATGTCCAGCTTTCCCTGTTTCACCCGTATACCCACAAGGGCACTAATAATGCTTTTTGTCAGAGACCATCCGATTAAAGGAGTATCTTTGGTGAAGCCGGGGGCGTATCGTTCAGCGATAAGGTCTCCTTTATAAGCTACTGCTACAGCCCTGGTTCTCCTCGGCCGTTCCGGGTCGGGTTCTCCGAAGGCTTTGTCTAATGCTTTATCCAGCAGGGATAGATCAATTTCATCCAGATGTTCTGACTCAAAAATAAGATCCCCTGTAGGCCAGGGCACCTTATCCGGGTTTGCAGGCTCAGGCTCCGGAATGGAAACCGGCCAGGAACGGACATTCTCCTCATCTGTTCCGCTCAGAAGAATAGATCCCAGTTTATCGATGTGTATGGCCTTTGCTTTCACTAGTCCAAAGATAGATGCCTCTACCTCTTTTTTGTCTAAATTCACTTCAGTCTTTATCGGATCGAACAGGTGATGAAAAGAAAGGTCCTGTTCTATAACCGATTCAGGGTTCCTCTTTGAGATAAAAACTCCACAACAGAGGATTTTGGCCTTATAACCGCAACCAACCCGCCCCTTTTTAAGATAAGGATAATATGAGATCCCCACATAAGCGAGAAGTCCCGCCAGAATGATGACCACACTTACCAATACTCTTTTTTTAGTAAAAAATTTCAACTTTGCATCCCTCTTATCTGACAGAAAACAGCAGTAAGTTTAACCTGCCGGGGGATAAGACTTCAAGATGAAAGCCCGGGATTCACTTATATTTTCAGGGCTATCCGAATTTTCACTCTTCTGTCTGCGGGAATTCTAAGAAATCCTTTTTTTTCTGTCAGAGACGGGAATTTCCATAACACGGCTTCAATCTTAAATTCTTTCCCGGCTCTCTTTTACACCTCAAAAAATCGGGGAAACACAAATAGATAAAATATCTTTACAATTAAAATGGTTGTTTATAGAGTCAGATAAAGACGGAAGTTTTTCACATTAATAATGAGAGCAAGTTCCTAGCATATCATAGCTGGGAAAGGGGCGGTCCGGAAGACAGTACGGTCGTGGCAGTGAATATGCCGGGTAGTGAATTCCGGAATTACCGGACAGGCCTGCCGGCAGAAGCTCTCTGAAAGGTTCGTTTTAACAGCGATTCCAAAGACTACGACCATGAATTCTCCGGACTTGATTGTCCGGATGTAACCGCGGACAGGAACTCAAAGGACGGTCAGCCATGCGGCGGGGCGGCAAATGTTGCTCCGTACAGCGCAGTGACTCTTTCACAGGATAGAGGATAGGAATACTACTAAAATTCAGGAGGTGAATACCAATGAAGAAGATATTCAAAAAGAGGAAAAAGAAGTTGGGTCTTCCGCCAGGCACACTTGTCTATGACGGCGAGGAGCAGGCCGGGAAGACCAGGGTTACGGTGATAGATTACGACAAGGAACGATTGGAAGAGAAGGTCGTTGAAGATATAGAAGAATCTTTTCCTTTCAGGGACAGTTCTTCTGTTACCTGGATAAATGTGGACGGGCTCAGGGACGTGAAACTGATCGAGAGCCTGGGAAACCACTTCGGGTTCCACACCCTGGTGCTGGAGGATATTCTCAGTACCGGTCAGAGGCCTAAATTCGAGGAGTTCGAGGATCACCTGTTTATAGTACTCAGAATGCTTGATTACAGTGATGAAGATAACGAGATCACAACAGAGCAGGTCAGCCTGCTGGTGGGAAAGAACTACGTGATATCTTTTCAGGAGCATGAGGGGGATCTTTTCGGGCCGGTCCGGGAACGGCTCCGGAACCGGAAGGGGAGGATAACAAAGCAGGGGGCCGACTACCTGGCCTATTCCCTGATAGATATTATTGTGGATAACTACTTCAATATGCTGGAGAAAACCGGGGACCGGCTGGAAACGATGGAGGACCTGGTGATCGAAAAACCTGAGCCCGAAACTCTTCAGCAGATAAGGGCGATAAAAAGGGAGATGATATTTCTCAGAAGATCGGCCTGGCCCCTCAGGGAAGTAATAAGTAACCTGGAAAGGGCCGAGCCGGGGATTATTCACAAATCAACGAAGATATATCTCAGAGATGTATACGATCATATAATACAGGTGGTGGATACTATAGAGACGATGAGGGATATGATCTCAGGCCTGCAGGACGTTTATATGTCCAGTGTGAGCAACAGCATGAACGAAGTGATGAAGGTTCTCACCATCATAGCCACAATATTCATCCCCCTTACCTTCATAGCTGGTATATACGGGATGAACTTTGAGCATATGCCTGAACTTAAATACCCCTGGGCATACCCTGCTGTCTGGGGTGTCATGGCGATTGCGGCTGTACTGATGGTTGTCTTTTTCAGAAAGAAGAAGTGGATGTGAAATAGATACGAACCTGTTTATTATACCCTTCAGCGTTATGACCAGGGGAGATCTCAATAAGTGCCGCGGCGCTTTGCCGGACTGCAGTTCCGCTGCTTTCCAGCCCCTATGCGGCAAAAGAGCCCCCGGAAGGTTTTTAGGATTATACTTCAAAGCACCTGCAGTATAAATTAATGGTTGCAGGATCTGGAATTAATCTGGTATTTTCTACTTATGGGAATCTGATGGGATAAATAAACTAAATCTATTCGTGTTAGACAGCGGTTTTATAGTGCGGTTATTCAGTTGTGCGGGGCTGAATAATATATGTTGGGCATGATGGCGATTAATAAGATAAAAACTGACTATCTGAAGTACTTCTGGCCAATGCGGCACTACCTTGTGACATGCGGCAGCAACAGTCAGGTTAACATCATCGCTGTAAGTTTCTGCATGCCGGTCTCCAAAGAGCCGCCTATGGTTGCTTGTGCAATCGGTCATATGATCTATTCCAGAGAAATCATTCAGCAGACCCGGGAATTTGTAATCAATGTTCCTCCGCTGGAATTAAAACGTCACATATACTACTGTGGCTTCCATTCAGGAAGAGATGTCAACAAATTCAAAGAAACAGGATTGACTCCGCTGCCAGCCCGTCATGTCAGTGTGCCAATCATAGCTGAATGCGTAGCACAGATGGAGTGCCGTGTCACACAATCCGTTGTTTCCGGTGACAAACGTCTTTTTATCGCGAACGTGCTCGACGCTTACGCGGATGAGGATATCGAGCACGGTATTCGAACAGTTGAATACGCCACCGGTAATTTCCCAGAAAAAGTTTATGGAGGGCGATCAGGTTCTACGACAGATGAAGAAGCCCAACAAACCAAATCCAGAGGGCGCGGTAATACGCGCCGTTGATTTGCTCTATCAGGCGTGTAAGTCAGATGGGAGAAAATTATAATCCAGAGATCTAAGAATAAAGGAGGTTTTATCATGAAAAAGAAGGAACGGAAACCCACAACCAACGATGCGGGTATTCCTGTGTCGAGCGATGAATATTCGCTCACTGTCGGGCCAGACGGTCCCATTCTGCTTCACGATCATTATCTGGTCGAGCAGATGGCCAATTTCAACAGGGAGATGATTCCTGACCGCCAGCCCCACGCGAAGGGATCTGGTGCCTTCGGACACTTTGAAGTAACCAGCGACGTTAGTGCCTATACGAAGGCGGCCTTGTTTCAACCGGGCGTGAAAACAGAGGTTCTGGCCCGGTTTTCAACGGTAGCCGGAGAAAGCGGAAGCCCTGACACCTGGAGAGATGTACGCGGGTTTGCTCTCAAGTTCTACACCACCGAGGGCAATTACGACATGGTTGGCAACAACACGCCGGTATTCTTCATACGGGATCCAATGAAGTTCCAGGACTTCATTCATTCGCAGAAACGCCGTGCGGATAACGGACTGCGGGACAACGATATGCAGTGGGATTTCTGGACTCTGTCTCCTGAATCCGCTCATCAGGTAACCATTCTTATGAGCGATCGCGGCATTCCCAAAAGCTACCGTCACATGAACGGCTACACGAGCCATACCTACATGTGGATCAACGCCGAAGGGGAGCGCTTCTGGGTTAAATATCACTTCAAGACCGACCAGGGTATCGGCTTCCTTACGCAGGAGGAGGGCGACCGTATTGCCGGTGAGGACGCCGATTACCACCGCCGCGATCTGTTTGATGCGATCAAGCGGGGGGACCATCCCAGCTGGACTCTGAAAGTCCAGATCATGCCGTTCGAAGAGGCTCAGACTTACAGATTCAATCCGTTCGACCTGACCAAGGTCTGGCCCCACAGCGACTATCCGGTGCGTGAAGTGGGTCGGCTTATACTGGACCGAAATCCTTCCGATTTTCATGCCGAGATCGAACAGGCGGCTTTCGAGCCGAACAACCTTGTGCCGGGTATCGGTCCCAGCCCAGATAAAATGCTGCTTGCCCGCCTGGTTTCTTACTCTGACGCTCACCGCGCGCGCCTGGGTGTCAACTACAAGCAGATCCCGGTGAACCGGCCGAAATGCCCTGTACACAGCTACAGCAAGGGCGGTGCGATGCGAATGGATAATGTCTCCGATCCTGTTTACAAGCCGAATTCCAAGGGTGGACCCAAGGCCGATCCCGAGCGCTATCCGGAGCAGGCAATCTGGAGTGCCAATGGTGAGTTTATCAGATCCGCCTACACCAAACGCAAGGATGATGGAGACTTTGTGCAGCCGGGAGTCTTGGTACGCAGGGTGATGGATGACGAGCAGCGCGACCGGCTTGTATCCAACGTGGTCGGTCACCTTAAGGGCGGTGTGACCGAGCCGGTCCTTGAGAAAGCTTTCGAATACTGGCGCAATATCGACAAGGAGATCGGCGACCGTATTGCGAAGGGCGTAAAAGAAGGCTGATCTCACCTTGCTTTTGTGAGAGGTCGATAAATATAGACTTCCCTAGGCGCTATCGAGATTTAACTTTTTGCCGGGAATGGCGATCTAACAATGCGCATAGAGATATTAGGAACGGAATCGCTCGGAGTGAGGGGGCTTTCCTGCAGGATAGAAGTGGGCGAGCGGGTGATCATGATAGATCCCGGAATAGCCCTGGGATATCAGAGGCACGGACTACTGCCTCATCCGTTTCAAGTAGCTGTTGGCAGATCTATTCGAGAGAGAATATTGCGGTTTCTCACCGAAGCCACTGATGTGGTTATCAGTCATTATCACGGAGACCATATCCCCCTTGTAAACGCCAATCCATATCAGCTTGACGCGGAAGCCGTTACCGGTCTAAAGCCGGAGGTGCGGTTTTGGAACCGGAGTACAATCGGTCTGTCGAAAAAGATGGCGCAAAGGGCCGAGGCGCTGGCCTTTGCTCTCGACCGGGAATTTATCGGTTCCGAGGGAAAGAGCGACGGAATTATCAGTTGTTCCGAGCCGGTACCTCACGGCGTTAATAAGGGTCGTATGGGAAATGTGATGATGACAAGAATAGAAGATAAAGGAGAAGTTTTTGTCCACGCTTCCGATATTCAGCTGCTCAACCCGGAATCAATAGAGATAATAATTGAGTGGAAGCCCGACACAGTGCTGCTTTCGGGCCCTCCTCTATATCTCAACAGGTTATCACGCCAACAACGGGAGAGTGCCCGTTCCAACGCAATATTATTATCCATGTCGATTGATACTCTGATTATAGACCATCACGTCGCGAGAAGCGAAGCAGGAATAAAGTGGCTGGATCAAATTTCTTCTGAAACTGGAAAAAGGGTGTGTTGCGCCGCTGACTTCATGAAAAAACCCCGTCTTTTACTGGAGGCCTGGCGAAGAAGGCTATACCGTGATTTGTCTGTCCGACAAAACTGGCATGAGGATTACGCCCGTGGAAAGGCCAGTGTGGAAGGGTATAGAAGGTGGCGTGAGCACAAAGCCTGAAAAACGGTGATAATGCAGATTTCTATAAACTTCCGAGAGGCAGAAAATTACATTGCGGGAATATTATTGAAAAATATAAAGCTTACCGGGCCTGAAAATAAAGATCTTCACCTTTCATACTTCAGAGTTTCCTCCACTGCTGAGATTATGCGGCGAGATATCCCTGGAAATATTTCCGCCTCCATGGATGAAATCTTCTCCAGCCTTTCCCCTTCCATAGAATCATAACTTAATCGCGGTGGATTATTACAAGGCCGTCATATCCGTCCACGGTCAATCGGTCCCCGGTCCGCACAGCTCCGGTAGCGTTGGCAACTCCTGTCACACAGGGGAGCCCGTACTCCCGAGCAATTATCGCTCCGTGTACGAGCATTCCTCCCCTTCTCTCGACTATGCCGGAGACCAGGGGTATTACGAAGGTCATATTCGGATCTATTGAATCGCAGACAAGTATTTCCCCATCCCTTACATTGAAAAGATCTTCAGCCGATTCGATAACTCTCGCAGTTCCCCGCGCGATCCCTTCCCCGGCGGGCTGTCCCCGGAGTTGCCTTGCGGTAACAGCCTTATCTCTCTTATCTTCATCCGCCGCTGAATCTACATTGGGCACGTAATCCGGATCTCGAAGAGCCCGTTCAATCTCCTTCGCGTCTCTACAGGCCGCAAAATCCCTGCAGCGGTCTCCCAGGCGTCTCCGAGCTTCATCAACAGCAAGGTTTAATGCTCTCTCGAACCTTCCCAGGTATATATTATCATCGTCTCTAAGCCGGTAGCTGTGCCGGGCGATATCAAGGAGCTCTGAGGCGAATCCCTTCTCCTCTTCGGGGAAGCTCTCGAGGAACTTATCCTCCAACCGTTCCCTTTTCTTCTTATCTTTCAACCTTTTTCGAGTTTTCCTATCCGGACGGCCGCTAATTGCCAGCTCCCTGATCAAACCAAGGAGAGACTTTTTCTCATCGTCACATTTTCCGCCCTCACAGGAGAGCTTGCCGAATTTGCCGATAAACTCTTCCAGCCGTTCATTTATCCCTCCGCCGAGATCTTCCAGTTCTTTATCCCGAAGCCCGGGTATCTCTTTCAGCTCTCCTGCCAGTTCCTCAAGCATTCTGTTCCTCTTTACGCTCAGCGTCTCTGATACTGAGAGAAGGTCCACGAATTCATACGGATCATCCGGTTTAAGCCGGTCGTTGTAAACTCTTCCGAACAGGCGTACACCGTGGGCGAAGGGGATGAATTCGTCCCAGTAGATCTTTTCCCATTTACTGTAAAGAGTATTCCTGCTCGAAATCTCGTCGGCAATTTCACTGTCCCCCGGATTGGAAAGATCTGTATCAAAGAGTTCGTCAGCTTCGGATATCATCTCCGGCACAATATCGTTCTCTATTCGATCAGACATCTTCCTCAGAGTTTCGAAGCTTTTCCTCAGACTCAGATCAAAAGCCCGGCGATCATCCCCTTCAAGGATATCTCCAGTGGTTATCGGCCTGGATTGAAGAAGAAAAAGGGAATCACCCCGGATGGTCCACTCGACATCCTGAGCAGAACCGAATATCTCCTCAACCTGCAGGACAGTCCTGAATATCTCCTGCACCTCCTCTTCCGAAAGTGGGAGCATGGCTGCTTCTTCAATATCGATCTGTTCGAATCTTACCCCGCTTCTGGCCGCCACCACACGGCGGTTGTGTTCGGCACGTTCCAGAGTGATCAGACCCCCGGTTTGCCTGTCCAGCACCCACCGGTCGGGCTGTACTTCTCCGTCGACCATGCCCTTGTTCAGGCCGAAAACAGCTTCTATCACACTCTGATTGCTATTGTTGGGATTTCTTCCGAATGCCACACCGGACCGTTCCCCCTCGATCATCTCCTGAACCACAACCGCCATTGAACTATCCTTCTCCTCTATCCCCAGCTCTTTTGCGTATGAGAATACCGCATCCGACCAGAGAGAAGCCCATACGCTGACAAGCGCCTCCACAAAATCTTCAAAACCGCGGACATTAATCACTGATTCATGAAGTCCAGCGAAAGAACCCCCGGCTGTGTCCTCGAGAAGGGAAGATGATCTTACTGCCAACCCCTTATCCCTGAGCCAGTCTCCCATCTTATTCTCCAGAGCGGCCAGAATATCGTCCGGCACTTCAGACTTGAGGAAGGCGCTGCGTATACGAAGTGAAGCATCCCACATCTCTTCCCAGCGCATCTCCTCCAGCGGCTTTCGAGCAGTTTCCATAACAATAACCCCTTCTAGCCCGTTATACTGGATAAACTTCCGGTAGGCTTCCGAGGTTACGCAGAAGCCGGGCGGGACGGATATCCCGCTGTTAATAAGAACGGAGAGCGCGGCTGTCTTGTTGCCGCAGAGAGAGCTGATTCCAGCTTCCCTTGATTCAAGGGAGAGCACGTATCGATCCATCATATTTTTTTTAGTTTCCATATCGGCAAATAGGAAAAAACAATCTATTCCATGGTAAGTTCCACGACTTCCTGGAACCTTCTTACCAGAATATATTTTCTTACATTTACCCTTATCAGCGATGTATAGGGAGAGTTTACGAACTCGCGCAGGTGAGGATTCCTTTTCAGGTAAAGATCTTTGAACTTCTCCAGATCACTGCCGTCGACTTCTTCCGCCTCTCCGAAAACACTCACCGCCGCCGCTTTTCTGAAATCCTCCACACTGTTCTTACGGTTGTCCAGAAGAAGGGAAACCCTGCTGTTGGCCTTGATATTCCTGTATTTCCGGCTGTCCCGTCCGGTGATAAAAACGAAATTCCGCAGGTCCTCAGTGAAAGTGAACCCCACCAGGTTGCAGTATGGATACTCGGGACCCTCCGAGGCCAGGACCATCAGCTTCTGACTTCTCAGAAGTTTCCTTATATACTCCCGTATCTCTGAACTTTCGTCTGTCAACTGAATACCCCCTTTGACCTGATATAATACAATAAAGCAGCCTATTGCAACATAATAAATATAATTCGTAAGCTGTAAAATATCCGTTGTTTCTTTGCTCTGCAGTAATAAGAAATTCAAATTATCCCGGTAATGAGAGACCTGTGTGCGGGATCCCTTCATCAAGGCGATGTCGACTTTCGCTTCCTTTCGATCCCATCCGGAGAGCTGTTGGGTGGAAATAATATGACAATTATTACAAATAAATCTGGTTTATTTATTTTATCTATTCGGGCATACTTTACTTTTCTCTGATTACGAAGGTCTGTATGCTGTATTTCAGACGGTGGGAAGGGAGATGATACTATCAAAACCAAATTATTGGGACTGGTACTGTGGGTGCTTGCGTCTCTGTCGGCAGGCTGGGTTGGATCCCGGTTCATGCCCGGTGAGTGGTACGCCTCTCTGGTGAAACCTTCCTGGAATCCGCCGGGCGCTGTATTCGCTCCAGTCTGGACGGTTCTTTACATTCTGATGGGTGTCGCCGCATGGCTGGTCTGGAAGAAGGAGGGGTTCTCCGGAGCTAAAGCCGCACTGGTGCTTTTTATCGGCCAGCTGGTACTGAATGCGATCTGGTCTTATCTGTTCTTCGGGGCCCAGCAACCCATGTGGGCATTCTTCGAAATCGTTCTCCTGTGGATCGTCATTGTACTGACCATGGTGAGTTTCTGGAGGGTGAGACCAGCCGCGGGGGTGCTGTTTATTCCGTACGTATGCTGGGTTGGATTCGCTCTGGTTCTCAACCTGCAGCTGTGGCGGCTGAACAGCTGAAACGGAGAAGGATGAGAAAAGCAGGAAGAGAAAACGCCGGATACAAAAATAAAATATATTGAGGACTTTGCCCGGAATACCCTGGGGCATGAAAGTTTCAGTCCTGTTTTGTCATGATTAGTAAAATCTTTTTGTCCGATCAAGTGAATAAATCTTTAACCTGACTGCTCGATCAAACAGGCGGTTATTGATCGATGCTTACCGAGAAAGCGTTATGAAGGAATCTAAAATGCTGAAAAATGGAATAGAGATTATCAACAGGAAAGATTTGAATTATATTGTTGAAGATGGCGGCGGGCTTTTGAAGTTTAAGCCATGGCTTGGAGACCTCTTTTCATTTCTATATGATTTCATCATGAAGAACTCTGTTTTTCCGAAGAAATTTGGTGGAGATATAAACCGGCATTATGAAATCCTAAGAAAAGAACTCGAGGGCGTTCATGAGAAAAATGTTCTTGAATTAGCTGCTGGAAGCGGCAGCGCCGTAAATTTCCTGCCGAACGATAACCAATATACAGGAACCGATATCAGCCCGGGTCTTCTAAGAAAAGCGGTTAAACTTTTCGAAAATGCCGGCTTTGAAAAAACATCTTTTTACGTGACAAGCGCAAATGAACTTCCCTTCGGGAATAAACTTTTTGATGTCGTCATCTGCATACTCTCTCTGAATTTTTTCGATGACATAAGAAATGTTCTCAAGGAGGTTCGCCGAGTTGCGGCAAAAGATGCCATTTTCATATGCAGTGTTCCCGTGCCGGAACGAAACAAGCTTAAAAGCACAATTAGAGGCAACTTATATTCAGAAGCGGAACTGGATAAAATATGCAAGGAGGTTGGTTTCCGTTTTGAAAGAATTCCTGTTGAAAACGGGACTTTGCTTTATTTCAGGGCGATATTGCAGTAACAGTGACATTTGGTAATGGACTGTTTGAGCAGCAAATTCCGCACTGGATTTTTACTCCGCAAACCATTTGATAGCTTCAATGGAGAGTTTCTTTTCTTCATCTTCTCCATCCTCTTAAAGTCAAAATCTAAACTCTCCGAATCATTTGACATTAAGAATTATTCTTCGGTTTCCTCGTTGATATAAGCAGTTATTTCTATTATCTCAAAAATCAGTGAAGCACTTGCAGTATAAATTAA
>CAZKNG010000016.1:0-36676 GCA_964554125.1 uncultured bacterium
GGAGATAAACACTGCGGGAGAATATGCTTTATTACCAGAGATATATTTCCCGCCCCGGACGACTGCGCCGCCTGAACATACTCCCTTTCTCTCACAGCCATAACCTGGGCTCTTACCAGTCTGGCTATCGCGGCCCATCCTACTATCCCCAGAACTGTAATAAGTGTGGAAATTCCAGGTGCTACTACAGCCATAATCGCCACGAGAAGAAGCAGGGTCGGAAAAGCAAAAGTGATATCGGCCAGGCGCATAATTACAGAATCGGTTCTGCCCCCGTAAATACCCGCTATTACACCCATTACAAGACCGATAAAAAGAGAAATAGTTCTCGCGGCAAGGCCCACACCGAGTGAAACCCGTGAACCGCGGGCAACCCTGGAGAAAAGATCTCTGCCGAATGAATCGGTCCCCATAGGATGCTCTAACGACGGCGGCCTAAGAGAGTTATCAAGATCTATACGCACCGTATCTGCCGGAGCTATAACATCGGAGAGCAATCCGGCTGTAATTATAAGCGACAGGACAACAAGTGCCACCAGCGCTATACGATTACCGTAAAACCTTCTGTAAAAAACCTTCAGATTACTCACTTATTCCTTCCTGCTGAATACGGCAAATATCATTTTACAGATATTTACTGCCTTTCCTTCGATATTTCACACCACCCGCCCCAAAAAACCCCGATAGACTAAAGAAGCGTTTTACCCTCTCTTTCCCTCTACTCTGACCCTGGGATCTATAAGTCCATAACTTAGATCGACCAGAAGATTCACAAGCATGAAAAGCGCGGCCATAAAAAGGACCGCCCCCTGAATAACGGGAAAATCACGCTTCAGGATCGCCTGCACTATATGTCTGCCCAGTCCCGGCCATCCGAAAATGGACTCGGTAAGAACCGAACCTCCGAGATAACTCCCGAAATCGGTTCCAACTATAGTGATAACAGGAATAAGCGCGTTTCTTACAAGATGTTTCGCGAAAACAACAAATTCATTCAGCCCCTTGGCTCTCGCGGTCTTTACAAATTCCTCAGAGGAGATGTCAAGAAAACTTGAGCGTGAAACCCTCGCCACAGTCGCCATAGAGGCAAAAGATAACGTTACGGCGGGAAGGATCAGATATCTCAGCGAACCGTTCCCGTATCCCGAGGGCGGAAGGATTGAAAGTTTGATGGAAAAAAGGTATATCAGCAGCAGACCCAGCCAGAATACCGGTATGGATACACCAACGAGAGAAAATGTCATAAGGCCCCGCCCCAGCCACCTGAACCGCTTCATAGAAGAAACAGCTCCGATAACTACACCGGCCACAACGGCAATCAGCATGGAGGTGAAAGCTAAAACCAGGGTGCGGGGAAAATATTCCTTTATAGATTCGATAACGGGCCGTCCTGTCATAAACGACCTGCCGAAATCCAGTCTTGCCACTCTGCCGATATAATCGGCATATTGGAGTGGAAGGGGCTTATCAAGCCCGAACTCCTCTCTCATTTTCTCTATTGTAGCCTCATCGTATCTTTCTCCGACAAGCGAAAGAACAGGATCGCCGGGTATGATATACATTATAAGAAATGTCACCGTTATTACTCCGAAGAGGATCGGAATAAGCTGTATTACTCTTCTTGTTATAAATCTAAATATTATCAGAATCGCCCCCTCAGAAGGAAATATCCAGAAAACGCTGCCCGTTGAATATAACCGGAATATGATATCCTTTCAGTCTGTCAGAGACGGCCTCATACCTTACCGGAAACCACAAAAATATCCACGGGGCGTCGCAGTAGATAATCCCTTCAGCTTCATGGTAGAGTTCCATTCTCTTATCCCTGTCAAGCATACCGGAAGCCAGGTCAATAAGAGAATCCACCCGAAGATTTACATAACCTGTTCTGTTGCCTCCTCCGCCGGTATTGGAAGAATGAAAAAGAGGAGCAATAAAATTTTCCGCGTCGGGGTAGTCTGCAAACCAGTCAAGATAGAAGGCATCCGGGGTCTTGTGATCCACAGCCTGCTTGAAAGCACTCCAATCCCTTGTTACAAGCTCAACCTCGACGCCGATATTCCCCAGATAGGCCTGCACACATTCTAAGATTCTCCCCCCCTCGGGACTTTCCCTCTGCCATATTTCCATTGAGAAGCCGTTTTCAAGCCCCGCTTCACAAAGAAGGCTTTCCGCCTTCTGTGGATTGTATCTGTAGATATCAGCCCCGGGGGGCTTGCTTCTGAGCATGGGAGGAATTACGCCGACCGCCTTTCTGCCCGCGCCGAAGAGTACTTTCGCTATTACAGCTTCCACATCAACAGCCATATTCAGAGCCCTTCTTACACGGATGTCGTCGAATGGATATCTTTGTGTGTTGAATCCTATATATACAATACGGAGCTCTTCTGTTTTTTCCAGATTCATCCCTGCGGAGCGCCACCTTTTAAGTTCCGCGTGGGGTATCTTTAATATATCCAGATTGCCCACTTCGAATTCAGCTATCCTCGTCATCGCTTCCGGAATAAACCTGAATGATATCCCCTCTATGCCTGCCTTGGCGCCGGCATAGAAATCGTTCGGTTTGAGGATCATCTTGTCACTCCGGACCCACCGCGAAAGGCTCCAGGGCCCGCTTCCGCAGGGTTTGGCGCCGTAGCTTTTACCCTCTTCCCTAATCCGCCCGGGGCAGACGATTCCGGCGGCGGGCATCGAAAGAAGACTCAGGAAATGCGAGGCTCTTTTTTCAAGCTGTAGGGCCACTGTGGAATCATTAATAACTTCCACAGATGACGGGTTCCACTCACCTCCCTCATGATATTTTCTCGCCCCTTTCAACGGGGCAAGCACCCACCACCTGGGAGAAAGAGTTGAAGGGGAAAGAAGCCGCTTGAAAGAAAAGAGCACGTCGCTTGCTCCTGCTCTCATGCCGTTTGAGAAACAGCCGCGGCCGAGATGAAAGATGTATCCTTTCCCGCCGTTTATAACTTCCCAGCTTTCAGCCATGTCCGGACAGACCTTTCCCTCCGGGTCGATTCTGACAAGATTGGAGTGTATAAGTGAAGTTATAAGCCCCGAACTGTAATCAACGGCGTAGGCGGGATCAAGAGTCGACGGCTCTGTCTGAAGCGCCATTCTCAGGATGGGCGGCTCTTCCCTGTCCGCGCAGGAAAATAACAGGAGGAAAAGAAAAGCTAAAACAACTTCTGAGAATACCTTTTTCATATATTCAGAAATTCCTTGTGCTTAGATATCTGTAATCACCCGTTCCGAACTTATCGGCGAATATATAAATAACCCTTCTTGAGTAATAATACCAGAACTGATAATATCCGCCGGATTGCACGTTTCGCCTTGTAACAATTTTGTCGGGCCTGCCGTTGCTGATAAATATCCTCCCCATATCTGTTTTCCATCCGCCGGAACTATCCGGATAATGTTTTAACACGTAATTGATATTCCTCAGGAATTCCTGATAATTATAAGATCCTCTGCCCCTCGCCGACCCCCTGTCACTCCAGAATTTTTTCCACTCATCAATTCTGTCCTCCGGGGAGGCTGTAACGATAGAGTTTATCTCATCCTCGGACGCTATGAGTAAAAGCAGATCCTTTGTATCTTCGAAATACTGCCGCAGCGATCCTCTGTTAAAAAGAACCGCGAATTCCTTCCTTACAAGATCTCTGCGCTTGGTTTCTTCAATTTCAGCGCTTATTTCCATTCGGTAAACACCTATATTATAATTATCGACGTTAAAGTCAAAACAAACGATCGTGTGTCCTGTCTCATCGAGATAAACCTGCTGCCTGTTGTATAAAATAATCCCGCCTCTGTAATCGGATATTCTGATAGAGACTGAACATTTTCCGCTCTTTTCATCATAAGAAGAGACGGAAAGATTAAAGGCGGCTCTGAGCCACATATTAAAATC
The DNA here is from genome assembly GCA_964554125.1 of uncultured bacterium. GTDB lineage: Bacteria > Krumholzibacteriota > Krumholzibacteriia > Krumholzibacteriales > WJIX01 > JAGHBT01. The sequence goes on from CAZKNG010000016.1 coordinate 3,911, forward strand.
AGCGTAAGTGTCCTCGGAGCTGATTTTGAAACCGTTTGTTACGGGAGCCGCGCAAGTTAAAACCTCAATTTCGCCGCCGGGGGGTTTTTCCGCCTTTCTGCTCTCTGTTGGAATTGATAAAAGGGGTTCTGATAAACTGACGGCGCCTTCTGAGACTCCGGGTATTTCTATTTCTGTTTCACGTTTATACTTTATATTCGTACCAATTACTTCTATGGCTGTCTCGACTCTGTATCTACCCGGCCGCAAATATATTCTCCTGTCAATTCTGCTTATTCCGGACGGAGATTTAGTAGCCCTGTAGGTTGGCAGCTTCACATTTTTCTCCCATACGTCACCCCACACAGACCTGTCCCGGCCCCTTTCGAAGATCTGTATATAAACCCTGTAATCCGCTTTAAACAGGTCTTGCTGCTTGAAGAAGACCAAACGCCTGTACTCTATGGAGATGCCAAGATCCAGATATACTTTCGCGCTGTCGTCATACGCGTAAAAAGCGGAGATCTCAAAGGGCCTCTGACCTTTGTAATCCCCGCCCATTATTAACCGGCACGGGATAATGGTAAGAAAAAACGCTGAAGCGCACGCGAAAAAGAGTTTCCTGCTGATCAAAATAGAAATCATAAAATTTTATATTCTAAAGAAAGAGGATCATTCTTAAATTATCTCTGAACAGATCTACCTGCAAGATAGACACATATCTTAACAGACTGTTTTCATCTGAATTCGTCCATCGATTTCAAGTATAGCGCCAGCACGGCATAGAGAGCAAGAGCAGATTTATACTGGAGTTTTTTCAGCCTTTTTCTGCAGGATCTTTAATGTCTCAATAAGCAGATTTTATTTATCAGAAGGTAATTTCACAGTTGAACCCGCCCTTTTCACTCTACTCTAAGAGCGTTAATAGGGTCCATCCTCGCCGCTTTGTTAGCTGGATACAAACCGAAGACCAGTCCTATCGACGCTGAGAAAATAAATGCTATAACTATCCAGATAATAGGGACCGAGTAGGGAAAACGTATCAGCGCCGCTACTCCCCGCGCCGCGAACAACCCCATAACAATCCCAATAATTCCCCCAAGGCCTGTCAGCGTAGCCGCTTCAATAAGAAACTGCTGAAGGATATCCTTCTTATTCGCGCCCATAGCCATTCTTATACCGACTTCCCTGGTCCGCTCTGTAACTGAGATAAGCATAATATTCATTACTCCGATTCCGCCGACCATCAATCCAATCGATGAGATCACAACCAGAATCAATCCTATGTATTTTGTTATATTCCCCAGCATCTCTCTGAATGTCTCAGATGTGGTTACATGAAAATTGTTTTTATCCCCCGGATTAACCCCTCTTCTTTTCCTGAGCAGGGCGGTAATTTCTTCCCTTCCTTCCTCAAGTGTATAGCCGGAGCGCATTGTAACCGCAATCTGATATTCATCCCACCTGCTTGAACGGTCCTTTTCATAGACAGTATATGGAATCACCGCGTAATTATCGCTTATACTTCCCATTATATTCTCTCTTGATTCCATGGTGCCGACAACCCTGTACCTGTTGGCGCCTATCTTGATCTTTTTTCCTATAGGATCCCTGTTGGGGAAAAGATCTTTGGCCGGGCCGTAGCCGAGAACAATAACTCTAGCCTTGTGATCCTGTTCAAACTGAGTAAAGAATCTTCCCCTGCCGATCGAAAAACTGAACATATACCCGAAATTACGCGAAGCACCCAGTATCTGGATAAGATTGGTCCTCTCATTCCCGTAGCGAAGAACACTCATACTCCCCTCTGAATTAACCTGAAGATCAACCCTGTCTACCGTTGAACATTCCTCTGCTATCGCTGCGGCGTCACTGCTTGTAAACTTCTTGCGCCTCATCAGATCGCGGCGGTCCTGTGAATTGGAGAATGGATCAAACCTGCTGACCATTAAATACGGTTTGTTAACCGAAAGGATATCCTGCTGGACCCTCTTCCCGAGACCTGACATAACTGTAACTATAGTCAAAACAGTTGTTACGCCGATAGCCACACCAAGAATAAGAAGCCCCGAACGCATCTTATGACTGAGCAGGACATCAACCGCCTGTTTCAGATTCTCATACCAGACGCTCGCCGCCGAACGCCGGAAGCTGACTCCGGCCGCCCTTTTTATATCGCTTTTACCATCTTTCATAAGATATTCACCTACTCGTGATGAAGGGCGACAACAGGATCAAGTCTGGAAGCCTTACTTGCCGGATATGTACCGAAAATAATACCAATAAGAAATGTTACCGTGAGACCTGCCGCTATTGACCACGGAGCTATCAAATACGGCAGTGGTGATACGAGGGAAATTACAGCCGCGATAGTAAAGCCCAGAACAATACCTATAATCCCTCCTAAAAGAGAAAGTGTTATCGATTCAACTATAAACTGCCAGATGATATCCCGCCTTTTTGCTCCGATCGCTTTTCGTATGCCAACCTCTCTTGTCCTTTCAGTCACGGAAACCAGCATCACGTTCATTAATACTACCCCTCCGACTACAAGAGCTATTGAAACCAGAAAAATAAGAGCTTTGAATATCGAAGAGGAGATGTTTTCCCAGAGAGAAACGAGTTGTTTTGAAGTCGATATACTGAAATCGTTCCTTTCCGTTGGATGAAGCCCGTGCCTTATTCTCATAGCTATCTCGGCTTGTTCAACCGCGTTGCCCAGCAGCTCTACATCGGCAGCTTTTATCTTTATCGAAATAGATTCTCTCGATCCGTACATTTTCAGGAATCTTGTAACCGGAATATAAACAAACCTGTTTCTTGATTCACCAAATACAGTCCCCTGATCCTCGACAATACCGATTACTTCAAAATGTTCCCTTCCTATTTTCAGCGTTCTGCCGATCGGACTTCTGCCGTCAAAAAGATTCTTATATAGATCCCACCCTATTACTGCTACTTTATTGCTCCTCTTTATTTCCAGCCGCGAGAGATGTCTTCCCGCGAAAAGTTGTACATTTTCTATTACAGGGTACTGGACCGACCTCCCCCGCACTTCAACACGGTCCACCCCGTTGTCCCGGTACGACACTGAAGATCTTTTATCAGCGGCGGCCCCTACAGATGAAGCAGAGGGGATATTTTTCCTGAGATAATCGGCGTCTTCGAGAAGAATCCTCTTGTTTCTAGCGATAGCTTCCAGAAATTCGTCCAGGTCTGTTATTGCTTCCAGAAAATTAACTCTTTCCACCGTAAACACGTTGCTGCCTTCGTCTGCGACTTCCTCTCTTATATAATCATCTATCCCGCCGATAAGAGACACTACAGCTATTACGGACATAGTCCCGACTATATTCCCCAACAGAGTCAGAAAAGTCCTGAGTTTATTCTCAAGTAAGGCTTTGAGTGCTATTCGAACACCCTCTAGAACCATATTCGATACTCCCGGAAAAAACCACAGCTGTTTTCGGGTCATCTTACCAGGTTGTTATCCTGTTGCTTTATTTTCCTTTAATCTCAACTCTCTGATCATCTTCTAAATCTCTTATAGCTTTGTAGTTTCCGCTTACAACCTGTTCACCCTCGGCAAGACCCGATACTACTTCAAAATATTTACTTCCCGATATACCGACTTCGATCCTTCTGAACTTTGCCTTATCCTCTGAAATGACAAAAACACCTTCAATATCTTTTCTTTCAGCACTCAGTGTGTCAGGAACCTCATAATCATTTATTTCATTTGACTCCCTTACCGTCAGGCTCTGAATAGGGATACTAAGTGCGCTGTCGCGCTCAGCTACTACGATTTCCGCGTCAGCGGATAAACCCGGCCGGACATTCTGAATTGTGTCGTGCAAAGTTATTACCACTTTGAAATCAACCCCCTGCTGCCCGGAAACGGAGGAAGAAAGTACGGGGCTGTTTCCTATCTCGGTAACTTCTCCTCTGTAAGTCGTATCCGGGAAGGCATCCAGAGTAACTCCGGCTTCATCCCCTATCTTGATATATACTACTTCAGTTTCGTCAATTTCGACTTCAGCCTCTATTTTCGACAGATCGGCAATTGTCATAAGAACAGTCCCAGGATTATTGATAGTCCCCATTATCGCCGTCTCCCCTTCCTCGACGTTCAATCTGGTAACGACCCCGCTCATCCCCGAATTAATCGTAACCTCTTTCAGATCATGTCTAGCGCTCTTAAGCAGGGCTTTCTGTTCGGCGACCCTTTGAATACTGGCGTCTAAGCTGGCAACCGCGACATTGTAGGCCGTCTGAGCTGTTTCAACATCCTCCTCGGTTCTAAACCCCTTTTCGAACAATCTCTTGACCCTGTCCAGTTCATTTTTCCTCTGCTTCATTCTAAATCTTGCCTCTTTACTCGCCGCTCTTGCCGATTGAAGAGATGCCTCTATCCTCATAACACTCGACTCGAGCTGCTCCGGATCTATCTGCATAAGGAATTGTCCCTTCTCAACATAATCCCCTTCTTTAACGGAGACACTCGTAATCTTTCCAATGGTGCTGGCGCTTACATCGATCTTCCTCTTCGGTCTTATACTGCCGGAGGCCGTAATAATCATTTTCAAATTCCTGCGCTGAACTTTCTCAACCTGAACATCAATCGATTTACCTCTATTTGCTTTCAGGTTAATTATGATCAGAACCGCTATAACTATCAGAACACCTGTAAGAATCCAGTATTTCCTTTTCATATACCCTCCCCGTACAGATTATTAAAACCGAAATGAAGCTGACAATAAAAATGCCTTGCCGGCTATATAAACACACATATTGATAATCCAGCCTTAACCATAAATCTTTATCATAAAAACAAACGGTCTCATCCAATACTTCAGAAAGATTCTGCCTGAAGACCGCTGAAAAATACACCGTTTTTTTACATCTTTAATTTATATTTTTATCAGACTCTATTTTACCGTCCCGCAGCCTCAGGATACGCATCGAATGCCTGGCAACATCTTCTTCGTGTGTGACCATAATAATGGTATTCCCGGACTTATGAATTTTATTGAAAACGGCCATAAGCTCCTCGCCCGTTTTGCTGTCTAAATTTCCGGTTGGTTCATCCGCCAGTATTATCGAAGGTTTATTTACAAGAGCTCTTGCTATAGCTACTCTCTGTCTCTGACCGCCGGAGAGTTCATTCGGACGATGAGTAGCTCTATCGACGAGACCGACCGAGTCAAGAGCTTCCATCGCGATCTTTTTTCTCTCGCCTGTTGACAGACCGGCATAGACAAGGGGAAGTTCAACGTTCTGAAGAGCGTTGGCGCGCGGCAGGAGGTTGAATGTCTGGAAAACAAATCCTATTTCACTGTTGCGGATATAGGCGAGTTTGTCGTCGTTGAGATTGCTTACTTCCGCTCCATTCAGATAATATTCCCCCTCGCTGGGTGTATCGAGACATCCCAGAATATTCATCAATGTCGATTTACCGGAACCGGAGGGTCCCATAACTGAAACATATTCATTTTCGCCAATCTCTAAATCAACTCCTGCCACCGCTTCTATCTTCTGTATTCCAACCTCATATATCTTCTTTATTCCCTTTACTCTTATTAACATCTTATGCTCCCTCTCTATATCTTATCTCTCATTTTCCCCGCCGCTCTAGCGAGATCTGCTTCAGCTATAAGATAGTCGCACTTCGCTTCTATTAAGTCTGCCTTAGCGGTAGTCAGCGCTACATGGGCGTCGATAGTTTCAAGCATCGTGCCCGCTCCGATACGGTAACGTTCTTCCGCCAGCTTAACTTCCTCTTTTGCCTGCCGGATAATCTCTCGCGCTACCGCTATCCTTTCACGCGCCTCATTCATCCCGAAAATCAGGTTTTTGATCTCTTTCGAAGCCTCGAGCGCTCTTTTCTCCAGATCATACTCGGCTATTCTGCGATCAGCTTTAGCTGATTTAACCTTAGTGCTGGTCGACATCCTGTCAAATATATTGAATGTAAGAAATCCGGTAACATTCCACTGATACTCTTCACGGAAGATGTCCAGAGGATTGTCCACTAATTGGCGGTCATTCCAGTAATAATCAAAACCTATTCCCAGAGAAGGCCACCATCCTGCTTTAGCGGCCGAAACGTTCGATTCGGCCGCTTCCAGATTGTACCTCACACTCTTAAGGTCCGCTCTGTTGTTTAAAGCAAACTCTATCACATCTTGATATTCAGGTTGGCTGTATTCGATTGTCATTGATGTATCGATAGAAAAAGCCCTGTCCTCACCCCTGTTCATTAAATTCCTTAATTCTTCCCTTGCCATCTCCATGGAATTTCTCGTCTTTATTACATTGAGTTTCGTGTTAGAATATCTGACTTGCGCTTTCAGCTTATCAACCCTTGTTGCCGATCCGGCTTCAAGCAGAGCTATTGCTCTTTCCAGGTTCTTGCTGGCTTGCTCTTTACTTTCCACCTGAACAGAATACAGCATTCTGTTTCTGTAGAGATTGTAATACGCCCTGATAATTTTCGCTATCATGATATCTTTACTGTAATTATAATCCTCCCTTGCTGCGTCGTTCGCGCTTTTCGCTGAGCTGATCCTGCTGTAATTACCTCCTCCCTGCCACAGCATCATACTGGATGATAATCTCAACGTATAATTTTCATAATCAAAACCGTCCCGCTGTATCGGTCTTCCCTGTGAATCATACTGAACAGAGGAGGGGCCGTAGTAGTTGTGGCCCGTGTAAAAACCGAGAGAAAAATCGGGCATAAGGGATCCGTACTGGGCCTGGAGGTTACTCTCCGCCTTTTTAATGTACTGAAAACTTATACCAATATCGGGGTTGTTTTTCAGAGCTATACTAATGCATTCCTCGAGGGATAACAGTTCAACTTGAGAAGATTCCGTTCCTCCGGAAAGCAAAGCAAGAATTAAAAGAGCTGATAATAAAATTTTTACTGTAAATAAGAAAGTTCTATCCATTGTCGCCCTCTTTCCATCTTATCATGTAAATATTCCGGCTGAGTATTTAGAATTGATATATAACTTACGCACAGTCATCTCATAACCAGTCGCCAAAGAGTAAATAGATTATCTTTTTTTACACAAACAATGGCGAAATCCCTTCTACCTTATTTCACCATTTTTAACAATCCCAAACAAGCTGTCTTATATTGTTATACGCCTCTTAAGCTTAATTAGTTACATTAAAATATATACAATTATCAATTATATATTGCCAGCTGTAACAATAAAATAATAACCGGCGGAGGAAACTCAAACTCTATAAAAAAACCCGGTATGATGACCGGGTTTATAGAAATATTCCTGATAAAAAGGGCCTGTCCGATTTTTAATGCAGCCTGAAAACAATCGGGATCGCCATAAAAGCCTTTACCGGTTTCATCCTCTGCCTCGCCGGTTTGAATCTGAACTTTTTTACCGCTTCCATTGCCGCCTGATCCATTGCGGGTGTAACATCCGAATGCAGAACCGATACTCTTATTACTTTACCCTTCTCGTTTACAAGCACTCTTAACATGACAGTTCCGTCAATACCGGCCTGCCTGGCCAGCTCCGGATATCTCGGAGCCACCTTCTTAATTAAAACCGGCGGTTCGTCAAACGCGAAGAACTTACTAGCCTTATCACTCTCCGGAGGCGGCGGAGGCGGAAGATTATCAATTTTGTCAAAACTTGTAGCAGCAACTTCAGCCGCGTCCTGTGCCTCTTCTCCCTCTTCCGCGGCCATTGGAATAACGGGCTGACTTACCTCTTTAGGAGGAGGAGGAAGAACAAATTCCTCTGTGGTCTCAATCGCGACAAATTCTTTTTCCTCAAGTACATACGGCTTAAATTCAAACTGGGGGCTGAAATAAAATCCGAGAAAATGAAGCACTATCGCAGTGTACAGAGAGTTGCGAAGATATCTTTTGTAACCCTTCTTGAATTTTACATTCTCTAATGCTACAGTAGCCACAGATCGTACCTTTAACTTTCTTCCGCAACAGAAACAAACGTTACATTAATGGCATTAGCGTGTTTGAGCTGTTCAATAATATCAGAAACAAGCCGGTATTTTGCTATACGGTCAACTTTAAATGCGACAATAAGATTGGAGTTTTCTTCCAGTTTAGCCCCGACAACTTTATCTATATCATCAACACGCATTAATTTATCGTTAATACTTATCCTGTTATAGCGGTCAGCCCATACTGTAATGAGTCTTTCTCTCTGCAATTCACCGCCGGATTCCGCCCTCGGCAATGTAATAGGGAGTCCCGACTCCATTTTAAAAATCGTTGTAACCATAAAGAAAATGAGAAGCAGAAAAATTATGTCTGCCATCGAGCCTGTTGGTATAGTATTCTGAACACCCTGTTTTTTTGATATTTTCAAAGCAGGTTCTCCTCTATTATCCGGATTTCATTGTTCTTAGAGATATCTTACTAGCATCAGCATTTCTGAGTTCATCTAAGATATCGATCATAATATTGTATTCGGCATCCGGATGTGTTTCGATTACTATCACTAACTCTGGATTCACTTTAAGTTTAGCTCTAACGAAAGGTTCTATTTCACTCAGAGCTATGGGACCTTTGCCTTTAGCTTCTATAGCTCCGTTTGAAAAGGCCCTTATCTTTAGAACATCCTCTGTTTTAAGCTTAACCGTACTTGAACTCTCACCGGGCAGAGACATGGGCAATCCTCTGTCTACCGCGAACATCGTACTGACAAGGAAGAATATAAGGAGCAGGAAATTAATGTCAGACATCGATGAAGTACTGAATTCTGAAGTTACTTTGCTCGACTTTTTTATCATCTTATCAAACTCCGATTAATTTTCTATTCTGCCACTTTCAATAAGTTCGTTAACAAGTTCGGCGGATGCTTCCTCCATCTCCAGAACAAAACGGTCGATCTGTGAGACAAAGTAAGAATGGCCGATACTTGCCGGTATAGCAATAATAAGACCTGTTGCTGTTGTAATTAACGCCTCTTCAATACCAGAAGCGACAACTTTCGCGCTAACCTGTTCAGCGGCAGCTATTGAGGCAAAAGCGCTGATCATACCGGATACGGTACCCAGGAATCCAAGCAGAGGAGCCACCTGAGCTACCGTTGCGATAACTACCAGTCCTCTTTCGAGAAAGGAAGTCTCGATACTTCCGGATGTCTCTATAGCCTCTTTAACAGCATCCGGCCCACGGTCACTTCTCAGGAGTCCCGAATGCAAAACTGCGGCAATGGGACCCTTTGTTCCTTCACAAACCCGCATTGCTCCTTCTATACCTTCAGAACGCATACTCTTGATAACATTATTCATAAGCTTACGCACATTGACGCGAGCTCTCAAAAGAGTAACGAATCTTTCTATTATAAAAACAAACAATACTATCGAAGCCAGAAGCAGGGCATGCATAAAATTGCCCCCTTTGACGTATTTCTCTCCAATTCCGCTATTTTTAAGATTATAAAGAATGGGTCCAAGCTTTTCACGCTCAGCCATATTGGCAAGATCTTGAGCTACAACTGCTGAGTCATTCTTAGCAGTAGCGAGGGAATCATTCTCCGACTGCATGGTTATCTCAGCCTGTGCTTCTTCCTGCCCCTGCTGAGAATATGCAGCAACGGGTACAATAGCCATAAAAACCGGAATTATAACAAACAACATTACTTTTACCACACACTTACTTCTCATGCTCCTAGCTCCTTCTGTAAATTACAATTGACGCGCTAAGCGTTGCTAACTTAACAAAGTAACTGAAATTTTACTTCCCGCTAATCTCAATTATTTATAAATTCTTCATAGTTCCGGCATAGAATCCGGGTTCATGAAACCTTTATAACTCATTTAAAATAAGTTATATACTAAACATTGTCAACCAAAAACTAATTCTCGTAAACACAGCCTAAACTCTTATTTAGCAAACTATTATACTCTTTAATATCCCACACGGCAGAGCCTTTCCCCATAACTCTTAATAACTAAAGCCGAGAGATACCCGGTTAGAGTAACCGAGGAAATTAAGATCCTGCCAGGAATAATCAAAGCTGATATCTGAAGTCTGGCTTGAATCTATCTTGAACCCAACACCCCAGGCCATCCCCTGACTGTCATAATTGATATTATACCCTCCGCGGACGAAGAAAAACTGATTATATGAATATTCGAATCCCACATTCATTCTCTCCGCGTTGTCGGAAGGGTGAGAAAAACCTGAAGAAGCAGTCAAAACATTGGACCCTAATCTCAAGAGATCCATGGCAAGTCCAACTTTGAATACGGTAGGAAGTTTCGAAGACCGCTCATCGTAAGTAAATTCACTGCCCAGGCTCTGAACCATCATACCTAACGTCATACCCCGTATACCTATCCTGTAAAGAAGTCCGAAGTCAAATGAAAGTGATTCAACGCTGCGTTCGGCAAGACCCATATGGAGAAAATGCGCCGTAAAGCCGGCGGAAAACCTGTCCGTGAAATAAGTCGCCCATGATAAGCCGTAAGATTGAGATCCTGCATCAAAATACCTGTTAGTGCCCAGCGGTCTGTATATAGTTCGGACTATCTGAGGATCCATAGTCAAAGCTCTCGCTGAAATTCCGAAAGTTCCGGGAAGGTATGGTGTCCTGAAAACCGTGCCTACGAAATATAGATCAATGTCGGCAGGCCAAGACACTGAATTCATAGTTACCTCTGTGCGTTCCAATTCCACAAGTCCGGCAGGATTCCAATATAGAGCCGAAGCATCATCTGCTACGGCGGTAAAGGCACTGCCCATACCGGTCGCGCGTGCCGATACTCCAACTTTTAGAAATTGAGCGGAGTATGTTCCAACTTTTTCGAATGGTGAAGTACCATACGCAACCAGGGGGAACGCCGTCACAACAGTAAAAATCAACGCTATCCCGGTAAGTAAATGTTTATTGCCTTTCATCGCCAGACCTCCTAAAAGGGCACTTATTATTTGATAACTACAAATTTCCCAACAAATGTATCGTAATTCGTGTTTTCAGGTTCTACAGAATAGAGGTAAATCCCGCTGGTAATTTCCTGTCCATTTCTCGAAATAAGATCCCAGCTTGCTGTCCCGCTTTCCCCTTTATGTAATATTGTCTCAACGAGGTCACCCGCTAAAGTGTAGACTCTTATCGTGTTAGGACAATCGGGGAGCCTTCGGAATTCAATTTTGATTCCGGACGGATCATCCATATTTTTCCCGAGCTTCCAGGGATCTACTGATTCCATCGTTACGGGATTAGGTACAACGAATATCTCATCGCCCTCGGTATTTTCTCCTGTACCGTATTTGGAAACCGGCGAAGTAAGAAGGAAGTTACTTGTTGCCTCCCCGTACTTATCCGTATAGTCAAAAGCAGTAACAGAGTAAAAATAATACTGTCCGTTTGTTACTTCAGTATCAACATATTTATAATATCTTTTTCCGTCATTAAAGTTGAGATTATATCTTGCGAGAGATTCCAGAGTATCACATTCAACTTGTGACAAACCGGGAGGGCATGGAACCGGATCAAGCGGGAAATAATAGAGATTCTCTTCAAACATGGTAATGAGCTTTTCTTTATTCTCTAAGCCCTGCAGTGGTTCATATAGCAACCCGCCTTCCGAATAGGGCATACGGTATTCCCTGTCCTGACCATATCCGTCGCCGGCGTAGTCTCTCTCTAATATCAACTTCCACAATTCTTTTGAAGGGCCGCTGGATGCGGTAGTGCCTACTGGACGATTCCATCCGTCGGCGCGCCAGATACGGAAACCGGCAAAATCTTTTTCAAGAGTACTCACGTCAAGCGCCTCTTCGCTGAAATTATCCCAGTAAAGAGTTGTTTTATTATGACCCGGAACGATTCTCATTTTCGGTGGAGGAGGAGCTGTCCCGACAAGCCAGGAAATCCTTGACTCTCTTCCATTCCCCGATTTACTCCTTGTCCCTGTCATATAATCTTCCTTATTACCGGATGTACAACCCAGTCTCTGTCCTTCTCTCCAGATCCATTCCTCTTTACCGCAATCCATGTTGACCCAGACATAACCTTCTTTTCCGGCAGTGACTGTCTCTGAATCATCCGCGTCACACGTATCAGGATCTATTGTTACAGGCCCCGGCAGCCTGGTCTCCCTGCCGTCAATACCTGTTTCAGGATCGCCGTCAAGATCAAACCAGTTACCTTCATATGTAACTGCAGCGCTTGCAGCTTCTTTAAGCAGCCCCGGTAATCCCGGTCCTATTGCTACAGCTACCTGGAGCGACAAAGTATCTCCCGGCATTAACGCGTCGAAAGGTCCCGTTGCCATCATCATACGGTAATCCCTGGGTACTTCCTGATTCTTATCCTTTTGATTAGCGCTCATGAGTTGATATCGCTCTGAATCCTTGGAGGGATCTCCGCCGTCTTCAAAGGGCTGGGAACCTGAAAATGCCTGATAGGAAGTAAGCCCTACAGTCTTAGGGGCGGTAAAACCGGTAGGATCTGTTTTATGTCCGAGGAAAACAATCCCGAGATATCCTGTCACAGTTCCTTCATCCGTATCCTTATCGTAGAAATAGGCCGCGTCCACTGAAACCGGATAGGGAGTCTGTCCTTTTTTTGTACAGACAACTCCTCTATAGAATCCCGTAGCATCATCCTTCCAGTAGTTATCGGTTTCCAGATCGCCGGCGTCACCATCGGCGAAAAACCCGACGTATACATTATCGAGGCTGGTTGTCCCGCTATAATGAATTATCTGATAATCAATTCCGACAAAATTTCTGTAATCTTCATCCTCCCACTGGTAACTCTCCTGATGAACATAAAGTCCCAGAGGAACATGGTCGGGATATAAACTTGTAGCAGTTTCTTCATCATCCATATACCAGGTTGAAAACATCTGGCTGCTGATCCCCGCGAAATCCTCGTCGATCTTCCCGTCACCATCATTATCTTTACCGTCTAAGGGATCTTCATCTATTAAGCCGTCTTTATCATCATCGGCGGGCCGTGGAAATCTCGAACCCCCGACCGTGCTTGAATTAGCGGTATAAATGATAGCTATATCACCATCCGGAGAACTTAGGCCCGGAGGCATGAACTCCGTGTCATAAGCGGCGGTTGAAACAGCTGCAAGTCCTCCCTTTTTCGCACCAACCCACAACCCCGCTATATAAAGATACTCAATTCCGCTGTTAGCGGGCCATTGAGCTGAGGGATAATCGCCTGTGGGAAAGTTACGTCCGGGATAAGAACCGAAACAACCCCAATTAGTAACATGCAGCTGAAGATTACCGACGTTATGTATACCAGACCCGTCATAGACCCATATCTTTTCTATCTCTTTGAGCTTCCCCATCCAATCTTCATCGTTGTTTCGTGGTTTCGCGGACGCCATTTGAGGAATCAGGGTAAAAGATATTACCATGGATACTGCTAAAAGAAATCCTTTGCGAACCATACGGAACCTCCATAAAATATAATTGTCGCTAAAATTCAAATCCAAATCCGATTCGCCACTGCCTTCTTGAAGCCCAAACCGTCGGATCATGTACAGGATTAAAATCCTCTATTCCATCGTCATTTATATCCTGCAGATAAGCCCCTCCCGTTCTACCGGCTTCCGTAAAATAGGATCCATTATCCATAACCGCGTTAGGCATCCCGGGAAAAACACCGGGGGCGATATTTTGAAGAATATCCTGATCGAGCAGGTTCCTTCCCTCAAAATAGAAGGTCAGTTCCTGTCCGTAAATATCAAACATCTTTCTTCCCTGTACACTCACATTATGAGTAGCTTCGTGTCTTTCAGAGTTTTCCAGAAGGGGATCCTGCTTTCTGGCCCACCTGTCATACGGTGTCCACGGAAGACCGCTTCCAAAAGAATATATAAATGTAGAACCCCATTTATTTTCGTCATTGAGTGTTAACCTTATATTAAGCGTATGTCTCTGATCCCAGTCGAGGGGCATTTCCTGCGTTGGGAGATGAGACAGACCCTCAGCCGTCACTCCGAAATTGGCGTCGGAAGCCACACCTTCAGCGAATGAAAATGTATATGAAATCTCTCCCGCGAAATGATGGCTCAACCGCTTGGAGAAATTCACTTCAACTCCCCTTGAACTCGCGTAAGCTCTATTGATATGTCTATATCCGGTGGCTCCGAGATCTTCGTCAGTTACCCGTGTTGAAGAAACCAACCCGTAAATATCCTTATTAAACACTACTAATTCTCCCGCAACTGTTTGGCTGAACTGATGTGAAACCCCCGCCTGATATGAAACGGTCAACTGTTCATCCAGGTTGGGATTCCCGAGCGTACCGGAACCGGACACCATATCCTGCGAATGGAAGAGGTAGGATCTTGAAGGCCACTGTGTGAACCTTCCATAATGAAAATGGAATTTATCTTTGTCTGTAATTGGAAAAGCAAAGCCCAGCCTAGGACTGACCTGATATTTTAATTTGTCTACAGTATAGTCCAGCCCGCTGCTTACAATCTCGATCTCAGTTGAATTTCCGGGGGAAAACAAATCAAGTCTGATACCGGCATTCACAACCATCCCTTTATAATCCCATTTATCCTGAATGTAGAAGGATCCTTCCGGGTTGAAATTGTGAAAATCGTTACTGCTCTGGCCCTGCATATACCTTCCCTCTTCTTCAAGCCAGCGCAGACTGCCGGGATAATAAAGGGTAAACTCATCCAGGTCGTTATATAAGAATTGGAGTCCGGCTTTAGCCGTGTGCCCGCCCCATTTCTTTGATGTTATATCAGCTTTGAGTGTATAGACATCTGTGTTTCTATCCATGTAGTACGGAGCGTCATAAGCCGTTACATAATATGGATTATCGGGGTCAGTATACCAGACTGTATTCGATTCACCCCTCGCGTTGAAAGACCCGGTAGGTAAAACGACTCCCAGACCGCCGGTCTCGAATTCTTCCGGATTTTTTCCGTTAACTGAACTGTAACTAAAAAAATGTGAACGACTTGCTCTTACAGTGTAAAAGATATTGTCACTTATATTATGGTTTAGAGCTAACTTCAGATTCAAACTTTCATTTTCATTAGTACCGAGTCTTTCAGCGGAATTAAACTCAACATAGCTTGAATCATCCCTGAAATGACTGAACTTCGAATCAGGATTTCTGAATCCCTCGAAAAGCACTTTTTCCTCGTAACTTTCCGTTTCACCATCCTCGTTGACTACGGCCTCGTCCCATATAATTTCTACTTCATTGCCATATACGTCATGCACACGCCTGGCATAGAAATTCTCATAACTCAGAATATTTACTTCCGGATTTTCAATTCCTCCGGTCGTTACCTTGGTAAATACCCTTACGGGATAGAGATATTTCTTCTGTAAATCCCTGTCATCAACATATTCCGCTTTTCGCTCCAGCTCTCTTTCCATCCATGGGCCTTTATAAACACTCACAACCCAGTTGAAATCCCTCGCGTCAGGGGGAGGGTCATCAAACAGATCTCCGGCATAGGCCTTAAGAGTCATAAATCGATACACTTTCTGCACATACCCCTGAATATCCCAGTTATTAGCGTATCCGCTTCCAAAAGCGTTAGTTCTTGACTTAGTATAAATTGCCTCACCGGTCAATTTTAAGTTCGGCTTAATCTTATATGCCAGTTTTCCCTGTATATTGTAATTGTGGTAGGCCCTGTCCGTGAATGAGAACAGATCATTAAGAAATGTGTGTTTTTCCCTTTTAATACCCGCCCAGTATTCACCATCACTGAAAGCCAGTTCGCCGGAGAGATAAAATGTCAGATCTTCAATTGGAGTCGGCCCTCCAAAACCGATACTGAATCTGTCATAATTAGTATAAGTCTTATCTTTTCTGCCGAAATCATCTGTCATGTAACGAAATTGGCCTTCGTAAGTTCTTCCACCTTCACGCGTACTTACGTTAACAACCGCCGATTGAGCGTTACCATATTCAGCGCTCATTCCTCCGGTAATAATTTCGCTCTCTGAGGATCCCATCAATCCAACTGAAATCTTACCGCCGCCTAAAGGATCATTAACAGGTACGCCATCAATAAGATAGCTTACCTCGCCTCCGCGTCCTCCGCGTACGTGGAGTTCATCTCCGGTCTTGATAATACCGGTTTTAAGAGCAAGAGCTTCATCGATATTGTCGACGGGGAGATCCTGAAGTTCATCATCGCTGACAGCGTGACGAACATCACTGCTCTTTACATCAATCTGTTTTCTTCCCGCTTCAACAATAATTTCTTCTGTCTTGTCAACAATAGTCGTTTTCAAAGAGAAATTAATCTTTGTAGTCTGTCCGGCTTTTATAACCACACCCTTTTTTTCCTGAGGTTTATATCCCATCATCATAGCCTTCACAGTATATTTTCCCGGAGGACCTTTAATCTTGAAAGTCCCGTCTTCAAAAGTAAATCCTCCGTATCCGTCCCCAAAAACAATATTCACCCAGGCGAGAGGTTCTCCTGTCTCCTCGTCAGTTACTTTTCCAACCAATAGTCCCGTGGCGGCAAATACTGTTGAAGTGGAAAACAGCAAAACCAGAAAGACAACCGCTATTGAAATCAACTCCGCTGAATGAAAACGGGTATTCATTTTGTCACTCCTTGAATAATTAACTCCTGACATTACTTTTATGATCCTGATTCATATTTTTATCATTCAATTCCAACCTGCATGGATAATTTGTCAGGTGTGGTCTCCAACACTCTTACTAACCCGTCAAAGTCAATATAATTAGCAGAAACATACGTGTCAATAAATTTGGAATATATCTGGGAAAATCTTTTTCCCGTTATTTCTCAACCCCCCGAACAAATGGCTGTGTTTTAAGCATATGTCAACCCGTCCAACTCTTTTATTCCGTTATTCCGTCAAAGTAAAAAGTTAAATTACCGGGTCTTCTACTGTACCATATCTTTTATTTTCATAAGACGCGTCTGTGTTGACCTTTCGTCTTCGCTTAATTTTCTTTCGATACCTTTTATTGTAGTTTCCAGATCGGGTATTAAGACATACTCCAGGGCGTTAACCCTCCGTCTGGTTTTCTCGAGCTCTTCAGACATCTTAAAGAGCGCGTTTTCTCTGGAAGCAAGTTTTAGAAGTGAAGGAAAGGAATCATAGAAACGCTCGAAAACGGAATCAAGCATAGGTGAAGATAAAGCGTGTTTATACACGGGGGCTTCTCTATTAAAACTCATTTCATACTCCGGAATTCTGATACCCATCTCATAGCGGGTTTTAATATCAAGTTGCCCCTTGCAATCACTTAGTTCCAGCGCGTCTCCGAGAGCTTGAGGGCCCGTAAAAGAACGGGCCATAGTATAATCCAGACTTATTTTCAGAAATTCTTCTTCCGCCCGGCGCCTCAGCTTTGTTGTTTCATCGATCAAACTGAAGAAATTCTGCATCAGTTTTTCCTGTTTGTTCTTGAGTAGCTTGTGGCCCCTCCTGGCCAATTCAAGTCTCCGCCGCAAACGAAGAAGCATCATCCTGTTAGGATTTACTTTCCTTTTCAAACCATAACCTCCCCAAAGAACAATCGATCAATCGGAAGAGTTCTCATCGGTGCTTTTCTTTGTGTCTTTTTCATCCTGCTGCAGGTATTTTTCAATATATTTGTCCTTGATACGTTTGATCTCTGTTTTCGGAATAGACTTCAGAAGATCCCAGCCTATACCGAGGGTTTCCTCAATTGTACGGTTCTCATCTAACGCCTGCCTGACGAACCTGTCTTCGAAAGAGTTACCAAAAGCCATAAAAGCTTTATCAGTATCGGTCAGGGCGGCTTCTCCGAGAACAACCGCAAGTTCCTCGACCTCCTTGCTCTTCGCGTATGAGGAAAACAGCTGATTTGCGAGCTCAGAATGATCTTCCCTCGTCCTCCCCTCACCTATCCCTTTGTCTCTCAGCCTCGAAAGACTTGGAAGAACGTTAATAGGAGGATATATGCCCATATGGTGCAGATTTCTGTCCAGTATTATCTGCCCCTCTGTGATATATCCGGTCAGATCGGGAATAGGGTGAGTTTTATCATCATCGGGCATTGAAAGAACCGGTATCTGAGTAATTGATCCTTCCAGAACTTCTCCCTCTTTCTCACCCTTCAGAAGGCCAGCGCGTTCATATATAGTAGCTAGATCCGTGTACAGGTATCCGGGATATCCCCTTCGTCCTGGTATCTCCTTCCTGGCAACAGACACCTCTCTTAACGCCTCACAGTAGTTAGTCATATCGGTCATTATCACCAGAACGTGCATACCTTCTTCGAAGGCCAGATATTCCGCGGCTGTAAGAGCGGCTCTGGGTGTAGCGATTCTTTCAACTGTCGGGTCGTTGGCAAGATTGATAAACAGTACCACTCTCTCCATAGCGCCTGTTTCCTGAAAATCCCGGATAAAGTAGTTCGCCTCTTCAAATGTAATCCCCATGGCTGCGAAGACTATAGCGAAAGAACTTTCCGCTCCCTTGACAGTCGCCTGACGCGCTATCTGCGCCGCGAGCTCTGAATGGGGCAGCCCGAAGCCGGAAAAGATCGGGAGTTTCTGACCCCTGACAAGTGTGTTAAGTCCATCTATCGCTGATATTCCCGTCTGAATAAACTCTTCCGGGTAAATCCTGGCGTAGGGGTTAATAGGAACTCCGTTTATATTATTTTTTTTCTGAGGTATGATTTTAGGGCCGTCATCTATAGGCGTTCCCAGTCCATTGAATATTCTTCCGAGAATATCAGGTGATACGGAAAGCTCCAGCCCCTTACCAAGAAACCTGACTTTGGTTTTTTCAACATCAACACCTCGAGTACCTTCAAAAAGCTGCACGAGGACCTTGTCCCGGTCAACTTCAAGCACCTTTCCGCGCCGGAGCTGGCCGTCCGGCAATTCCACTTCCACAAGTTCCTCATACGTAGCCTGCTTCACATTATCAAGAAGGATAAGAGGCCCGGCTATTTCATTTATTGTAGTATATTCAGTTACCATTCCCTCAACCTCTTTTCTTTGGATTTTCAAATACTCAAAAGTTTTTCAGTTCCCGCGAATTATTCAACCTTCGCTTTTCCCTCAACCTCTAATTTCATTTCCTTTTCAATCGCGTCAAATTCGTCAAATTTATCTTCTTTTATATGTCTCATCCTGGCAATCTTCTGTCGTACCGGAAGCTCGAGAAGCTTGTCGAGGGACTCATCCCTTTCTATCGCCTTCTCACATATCTCATGTAGATTCATTATAGCTTTAAGCATTCTGTACTGCTTATCCAGCTTTGTATATTCATCATCGGGATCAAAAGCCGACTGATGGAGAAAATCCTCCCTGATTGACTTGGTTGTTTCAAGAACCATACGGTCATTATCCGAAAGGGAATCGAGGCCCACAAGACGAACAAGCTCTTTCAGTTCAGATTCTTTCTGAAGAAGATTCATTACCGCCGACCTCATCTTTCCCCAGTCTTCATCTATCTCATCACGGAAGAAATCCTCCAGATTGTCATGATACAAAGAATAACTCGTCAGCCAGCCGATTGCAGGAAAATGTCTTTCGAAAGCGAGCTGGTCTTCAAGAGCCCAGAAGACTTTCACAACTTTCAAAGTCGCCTGAACCACGGGGTCAGACAGATCTCCTCCGGGAGGAGACACCGCGCCCACAACACTCAACGCGCCCTTTCTGCCTTCACTTCCAAGGCAAAGCGCCCTTCCGGCTCTTTCATAGAAATCAGCTATCCTTGACGGGAGATAGGCGGGATATCCTTCTTCGCCCGGCATTTCTTCAAGCCGGCCCGACATTTCCCGCATAGCTTCAGCCCATCTTGATGTTGAGTCGGCAAGAACCGCTACGGAGTAACCCATATCCCTGAAATACTCCGCGATGGTTATACCCGTATACACAGAGGCTTCTCTTGCTGCCACAGGCATATTAGAGGTATTGGCAATCAGCACTGTACGCTCCATTAGAGGTTGTCCGCTAGCCGGATCAACAAGCTCTGGAAACTCCTGAAGCACATCTGTCATCTCGTTTCCGCGTTCTCCGCATCCTACGTAGACAATAATATCGGCATTAGACCATTTAGCCAGCTGATGCTGAACCACTGTCTTGCCGGCTCCAAAGGGGCCCGGGATAGTAGCCGTACCTCCCTGCGCGAGAGGAAACAGGGTGTCTATGACCCTCTGCCCCGTAACAAGCGGCTTGCCGGGGACCAGCTTTCTTTTAATAGGTCTCGGAACGCGTACGGGCCATCTGCTCAGCATGCGAACTTCTTCCGGCCCCTCTTCTGTTTCTATTTCCGCGATAACATCTTCTACAGTATAAGAACCCTCTTCGGGAACCTTCTTTAATTTTCCCTTCTTTATATTCGGGGGAACCATGACCCTGTGGACCATGAGTTTTGTCTCCTGGACCTCTCCCAGGAAATCCCCGGCTTCCATCTCCAGGCCTTCCTTCAAACCTTCCACAGGTTTAAATTCCCATTTCTTTTCCCTGTCCAGTCCGGGGACATTAACACCTTTTGTAATATAGTGTCCTACTTTTTCATATATAGTATCAAGGGGACGCTGAATCCCGTCATATATAGAGCGCATAAGGCCCGGCCCAAGGTCAATACTCAGAGGCTGTCCGGTAGTAACCACCTTTTCTCCGGGCCCCAATCCCGAAGTATCTTCATATACCTGAATATACACCTGGTCACCGTGAAGCTCTATTACTTCACCAATCAGTTCATCCTCGCTGACCTTTGCCACTTCAAACATGCTCGCGTCCCCTACACCTTCCGCTACAATAAGGGGACCCGCTACTTTTACTATCTTTCCAGCGCCCATTCGAAACATCTCCTTCTCTGACAAATATTATTCTTCCTTAAGAACCGGATATATCCTGTCCGACAGCTCTTATTACGGCTTTCCTCGTTTCCTCAACAGAAACTCCGCTTGAGGAAGGCTTACCGTCTTTCCAGACGGCTCCTCTTATATCGGGAATTATTGTAACTACAGAACCTTCCCTGCCGAGTTCATCTCTGAAAAATTCCCTGTATTCCAGAAACACCTCTTCTGTGACAAATATAATTTCAAATTCGCCCTTCTTTAACAGCTCAATATCTTCGTCCGTCAACTCTCCTTGCTCAGTTTCAAATATCCTGCATCCGATTATTCTGAAATAAGAAACCGAATCCGAATTCCCCACAACCGCGATCCTTTTAGCCAACTGAAATACTTCCTTCCCGTCTATGCAATTATACTCTCCACTGTTTCTGAGAGAAGATCACCGGGCAGGCGGTTTAACCTGCCCGTGATGACAGAACGCAAAAGTGTTTCGTTTCTCTCTCTGATCTCAAGATGATAAATTACAGGACCGATATCAAAATAGCGGTATCGGCTGTCATTCATTATATATAATAATTGTCCTGATATCAGGGGATCGATTTTCCACAGGGCCGTTTCGCCGCCCAGCCCGTTTTCCGTCAACCAGCTGTAGGGTGACGTATTAAGATAGGCGTACAATTCTTCTTCAGGTTCTTTGAAAAATCTCTTCATAGTCAGAGTGTCTATACGCCCTCCCCCTATCCAGGCATGGTCTTGAAGCTCCTTCCTCAGACCGGTCCTTTTAAGCCTGATAAGGCTCTTTATGTTCTCAAGGTCTATCCGGCACTCAGTGATAAAACGGGCGTAAGATGAAGGCGCCGCGTCCAGCCGGCAATTCCATTTGGCCGATTCACAGAGGGATTGAGCCGTGAGAATCTGATTATCATCCTTGACCGCGGGAAGTTTCCCGAAGACCTCCTTCAGGTAAGAAGGAAGATTCGTCGCCTCCCCCGAATCTATAGCTTCAGCCAATCCTTCAGGTGAAACTAGACCGAAGGGAACGGCGGCATCCCTTTCCACATTTTCATTCGGACTGATTAGATGATTCAGCTTCCAGAAATAAAGCAGATTGTCGAAATCATATCCTCCGCGCAGGAAAACCAGAACATCCCGGTCTGAAATAAGTTTTGAGACAAGATCGAGAACCTCGAGTTTTTCCTCCTCGAGAACCTCTTCAAACTGATCAATTGATTCAGCTTTCTCAAAACCGCTATAGTATTCCCTTAACGAACCGATAAGAGATCCATTTTCAGCCCCGGCCAGACGGTCAAACCATCCCTCTTCGGGCATCGAAACTCCAATGGCGTTTAGTCTGGCGATAATATATGTGTAATCAACTGCCAACTCTTCAATCCTCTCTATTCATCTTCCGGAAAGAGTAAAGCCGCCACCTTCGATTCAACCCGCTCGGTAATCTGATCAAAAAGAACGCCTATCGACAAATCGATGGTTCTTCTATCTTCTTTAAGTATGACTCCCCATGTAATATCGGCTTTAGAATCGGAAAGAGTGAAATTGCCCCCTCCGGGGAAAGCCTTATTGAGCGAATCTATAAAGTCACCGTCAAATAGATCACTCTGCTCTTTAGAAACAATGATCTCCTCACTTCCAGACAGCGTCCGCTTCAGTATCAAATCTTTAATAAACCCGAGATATTCCTTCCGGGGCATCTCCTTTATTTTCTTTTCCGCTTCTCTGTAAAATGCCTCCAGAATTTCGTGTTTCTTGGAAAGCAGGGATTTCCGTAGTTCGAGCTGTTCATTGACAATCAAGCGGCGATAATGCTCATCAGCTTTGTTTTCAGATTCCTTCTTAAGTTTCGCGCTCAGTTCTTTGCCCTTATCTGAATATTCCTTCCTGATCTTATCAGCTTTTTCCTCCGCTTCATTTATAATCCTTCCAGCCTCTGATTCGGCCTCTTTACCGATAGTATTTATTATATTCTCAATAGACATGTTAAGACTTCCATTCCTTTATATTGACCGTATCCGTCTGCTCTTACAACGAGATCTTCTGAAGAAGCAGAATAGTTCCGAGAAGTCCGAGGACGGCGTACGTTTCAACTATAACGGCAAAAACCATCCCCTTGCCAACCTCTTCCGGCCTTTTGGCAACCAGACTGCACGCGGAAGCGCAGACCTTCCCCTGGTAGAGTCCGGAAATAAGACCTGTAATAGCTATAGGAAGAGCGGCTCCGAGCATAGCCAGTCCGGAACCTACCGAAATTCCGCTCAGAGCGTCCATCCCGGGAAGCTTGTTTATTATCATAAACAGCGCTACCAATCCATATATACCCTGCGTTCCCGGCAGAGCCTGAAGAACAAGCAGACTGCCGAATTTCCCCGGATCTTCACTCGTCACTCCGTTGGCGGCCTGACCGGCAACACCTGTTCCAAGAGCCGACCCGGCGCCTGCGAGCCCGGCTGCCAGAGCGGCACCTAAAACAACTAACATGAATCCAAACATATTTTTTCTCCTTCCTCGGGTAGATTAATCCGTATCCTGTTTCCTGATTATCGAATAACTCCGCTCATTCCTGAAGGGCCGGAACTCTTTTCCGCCGCCCGTGAAGAATTTCGAGAAGAACTCAAGGTACTGAAGTCTCGCGGAATGAACAAACCCTCCAAGACTGTTAACGGCAATATTGAAGGTATGTCCTCCGATAAGAATCAATCCGGCCGCGAGATAACCGGCATAGAACGGGAGACCTGTGACCATTCCCGCGATATCATTGACAGCTATCGCGATAGCGCTTGTAGCCAGGCCCAGAGCCAGAAGCCGCGCGTAGGAAAGAACATCTCCAAAATATCCCACAACATCGTAGAAGCCGGCCAGCCCGCCGAAAATCTTCTTTACAAATGATTTTTTCTTCCTGCCTCCTGTTAGAAAGATTATAATCACAAGAGCGAGCGCGCCCCTTTTACTCCATAACATAATACTATCCGGAACATAGCCGCCGAGAATAACTGAATAGCCGAGAGGAGCAAGTGTTATCAGAAATATAATCCAGCATAGATTATCGAAGACCGCGTCTGCTATCATACCCTGTCTTATTTTGGCCGTCATCTTGACACCCATCCCGAAGAGCATATGAACTATCCCCATCACAAAAGAAATATTAAGCACCTTCATGGGATCTTTAAGCGGGTTAACAAGAATAAACTGCCTGATATGCGGAGGAAACGATTCAGAATCGATTCCGAAAATACCGCCGCTGAGTAATCCTACCACCGCGGTAATTATTCCTCCCGAGAAAAGAAGTTTCATGAGCTGTCCGAATCCGCCCGTTGGTTTGAATTTCAATAAAATCACAGCTGAAAAGGCCGCGAGAGTAAGTCCGTAACCGGCGTCACTCAGACACATGGCAAAGAATAGAACAAAGAAGGGGGCAAGAAGCGGCGTCGGATCCACTTCGGAGTAAACCGGTCTTCCGTAGAGGGTTGTCACGAATTCGCTCGGTCCCGCGAGAGCGTTGTTGTCCAGGTGAATCGGCGGTTCTTCATCATCCAGCGGTTCTCTGAAGGCAAGTTCAATATCTTCAAAGCCGGAGTAGAGGCTGTTCTTTAGATTATTTACATCGAGAGCCCTTACCCATCCCTCTATTAAAACCGTGCTTTCGGTGTGATAAAATCTATTCTCAATCTCTGTAAGCCCTATTTTTTCGCCGTAATAGTCTGAAAGAATGTACAATCTATCAAGAATTCCGGCGAGTTTTCCAGCCTCCTTTTCAGCTTCAGCAATCTTCTTCTCCAGCTCTTCCCAACGGGATCTTTCAAATTCAATAACTTGAAGCGGCGTGCCCTCGGCTTCCTCAAAAATATTACGAACACCGCCCAGCTCTTTCAATAGTTCCGCCGGTTCATCCTGCCCGGCAAGAGGCAGTATTACGGCCAGATAAACTTCCCCCCCTTCCTTCAGGCATGCCTCAAAATGAGACAGTTCATACCTCTCTTCAAGATCATCGAGGCCCGTGGAGATCTGTTTCTCAGGCAGAGTCCACAATTGAAGTTCATATTTGCCTGTTGTCAGAGCTTCCAGTGGAACGTCGAGCTCCCTCCATCCGGTAAGGGAATCAACCATATCTTTACTCTTCGAAAGCTCCTCTTTCAATTCACGAATCCGTTTATCGGCTTCCGTGCACTCAGCCCACACGCCGCTCACGGAAATTTCACTTTCGAGCTTTGCGATATCTTCATACGACACTCTCAGGGGACCCCTGCTTAATTTCTCAAAGAAAGAGGGCTTTTCTTTAAAACCCTCGAGGAAAGAGATAGAATTCTCAAGTTCCTCTTTCTTTTTCAAAACCCCCTCAGCTCCACCTTCAACTTCCGCCGCGTCCTTGTCGATTCCGGATACATCGGTAACTTCCACAACGCCGTATTCACGCAGATACCTCTTGAGTTCTTCCTTTATGGAATTATGCGCGAGGAGTTGAATTTTCAGCATCCTGCTTATTGCCATCCTGAATTACTCCCTTAATTAATTTATTGGAATCCGGTTAGAAAGATATCTACGCGTGGAAAGCGTCTAAAATAATATCAATCGACTTATCGTGATTCTTGCCGGCTTCCTTTTCAAGAGATGCAATTACTTTCTTATTTTTCTCGCGAAGGGTCTTTATCTCATTTTCTGCTTTTTCTCCGGCCTTTTTAACAAGCGTCCGTTTTTCTTCATCCTTCTTCTTTATAAGATCCTCTATCCGGGCCTTTCCATCCTCGCCTGCTTTTTCGATAATTTTTTCTGCCCGCTGGCGCGCTTCACGGATCTGCTTATCAGCTTCTTTCTCCTTCAAACGTATCTTTTCGAGATCTTCGACCAGCATATGATTCCTCCGGAATATGACTGTTTCTGAATATCATTCTGGAATTGAATATTGTTAAATTTTCTCCACTAACTCAAGTAAAATATTTTCAATCGGACGGCATGAGGTATGAAAAGGAAGGTTTTCGCCGTCGTGATAGAAAAGAGCTTTTTCAATCAAGCAGATACTGGAATAAAGCTTTTGCACCTGAATTCATAAGATAAATTGCAGCTCGAACAGAGCCGCCCTCTCCGGCGCTTTATGACAATGCCTGAACCTCCGCGATGAATATCTAAGAGTAAAGCCAGCATCTTACCGACCGTCCCTCAGGTGTAGTGACAAAAGGAGGAGGTTTGAGGCGGCACTCTTTCATGGCTTCGGGACATCTCGGATAAAAGGAGCATCCCTCGGGTAGATTTATCGGACTCGGGACTTCCCCTCTTATTGCCGCTTTCAGCTTCTCCCCTTTGAATTCAAGTTTCGGGATGGAAGCCAGAAGCCCCCTGGTGTAGGGATGCAGAGGGTTGGAAAAGAGAGAATCCCTGCTTGACAGTTCGACGATTTTACCCAGATACATTACAGCTACATTATCGCTTACGTGCTTTATTACACCGAGGTCGTGAGCAACAAAAAGATATGTCAGCCCCATATCCTCCTTGAGGTCACGAATAAGATTTATTATCTGAGCCTGTACTGAAAGATCCAGAGCCGCTACAGGTTCGTCGGCAATGATAATATCAGGCTCAACAGCCAGAGCCCTGGCTATACCGACTCTCTGGCGCTGCCCTCCCGAAAACTCATGAGGATATCTGGATTCAGCTGCGGGAGGAAGACCTACCTTGTCAAGAAGTGAATGAACCCTCGTTCTCACTTTCCTTCTTTCCACTATTTTGTGTATCTTTATCCCTTCGGCTATTGTATTGCCTATAGTCATTCTCGGATTAAGAGATGAATACGGATCCTGGAAAACCATTTGAATTCTGCGTCTTGTCTTTCTGAGTTCTTTCCCCTTGAGGGCGAGAAAATCGATTCCGCCTAAAAATATTTTTCCCGCCGTGGGTTCGATCAATCTCATAAGAACCCTCGCAAGAGTGCTCTTCCCGCAACCCGATTCACCCACAAGCCCTAAACTTTCCCCCTCTTCGATCGATATGTCAACTCCATCGACGGCCTTAACGGGCGAACTTGAACGGGAGAAGAAGCCGCTCCCGGACGACGTAAAATATTTCTTAATCCCTTCGGCCCTTAGAATTGTCAACTTTCCTCCTTGTCATGCAGCCAGCAGCGTGAAAAATGAGAATTGTCCAGACTAAACAGTGCCGGCTCTTCTTTAAAACACCTGTCTGTTCTTTTCGCGCACCGGTCGCTGAACCTGCAGCCCGGGGGCAATTTCGCGGGATCAGGCACTCTCCCGGGTATCACGGGCAGGGTCTTACCCGGCGAGCTGTAGCCCGGCATAGAGGCAAGAAGACCCTGAGTATACGGATGAGACGGATCCGAAAAAAGTTTCTCTGAAGGCGCTTTCTCAACTATCTTCCCCGCATACATGACAACCACTTTATCCGCCATTTGCGCTATTACCGCCAGATCATGTGTTATAAGCAGGAGGGACATCCCGAACTTCTCGCGGAGGTCCTGAAGAAGCTCGATTATCTGTGCCTGCACTGAAACATCAAGAGCGGTAGTCGGCTCGTCCGCTATGAGCAGTTTCGGCTGACAGCTCAGCGCCATGGCAATCATCACCCTCTGCCTCATCCCCCCGCTCATCTGATGCGGATAATTCTTGTACCTTATTTCCGGATCAGGAATCCCCACCATTCTGAACATTTCGACCGCTCTGGCTTTTGACTTCTTTCTGCCGAGACGCTGATGAAGGACTATCGCCTCGCGGACCTGCTCCCCGCAGGTAAAGACAGGGTTGAGGCTTGAAAGCGGTTCCTGAAACACAATAGATATTTCATTCCCTCTTATCTTTCTCATCTCCTTCACGGGCATGCTCAAAATATCCCTGCCGTTCAGCTCTATCAACCCTCCGGTGATCTTTCCGGGCGGGTCTGATATCAGCCGCATAATTGAAAGAGCGGTCACACTCTTACCACACCCCGATTCACCAACCAGACCAATCGTCTGTCCGGTCTCTATATCAAAGCTTATTCCGTCAACAGCCCTGACATTTCCTCTTTCCGTCCTGAACACTGTTTCGAGATTTTTTATTTTCAGAAGCATTTTTTTCAAGAACTTCCTCTTCATTCTGACCGTCAGGCCGCGAACTTTCCGCCGCCGTATAATATATAATTTAATTTATCGGTAAAAGAATCAACCCTTCTTATGTAAAGTGCATCGGATCAAAGGCATCCCGGAGACCGTCACCCAGCAGGTTGAATCCAATAACGGTTATCACTATCGCGAGTCCGGGAAATGTGGAAACCCACCACGCGTCAAGCAGAACATCTCTTCCTTCAAAAACCATCATACCCCAGCTCGGGGTTGGAGGAGGAACACCCAGACCCAGAAAACTCAGCGCTGCCTCTGTAAGAATAATCCCTCCAATCCTCAGAGTCGCCGAAACGATTATTACGGTAAGAGTATTAGGTATAAGGTGTTTTAAGATGATTCTCTTTCCGCCCATACCAAGAGCCTCTGCCGCTGTGATATAATCTCTTTTCTTAATAGAGAGTGTCTGTCCCCGGACAAGCCGGGCGGCCGACATCCATCCCGTCGCTCCCAGCAGGATGATCACAAGCAGTATAGACCTGGAGAAAAGAGCTATACACGTAAGAAGCAGAAATAATCTGGGTATAGCCATAAGCGCGTCTACAATCCGCATTATAACAGCGTCAACTATTCCACCGGCGTAACCCGAAAGGGCGCCGATAAGCGAACCGAACAATACCGAAAGCGCCACGGCGAAGAAACCTATCGAAAGTGAGACCTGTGAACCGTAAAACATCCTTGTCATAACATCACGGCCGAACTTATCAGTTCCAAGCGGGTGGTCCGCGCTTGGCCTTGAATATCTTTCGCCCGGAATATTTCCGTGCTCGCCGGGATCATAGGGGGTAAGAACAGGAGCAAATAAAGCGGTCAGATAAAGAAGAAGGACAATCACAGCTCCAGCCACAGCGACGCGATTCCTGCGGAATCTGGACCAACCCCCTGTCCAGATTCCGCTTGAATGACGCCGGCCGCTTTTATTATCCCGTTTCATTTTTTCCATAACCGTATTCAACCTTTTGCGCCGGATAAAGTTCAACCCTGTTTTATTCATCTTTCTTATCAGTGATCTTGATACGGGGATCGAGCAGCGCGTATCCCACATCCGCCATAAGGTTCCCCAGAATAACCAGAACACCGACCACAAAGTTTATCGCCAGCACAAGGGGGTAATCCCTCGCGTAGATAGCATCGACAGCCAGCCTCCCCATACCGGGCCAGGAGAAAATCTTCTCTATTACGACGGACCCGCCCAGCAGAAAAGGAATGCTCAGTCCAATAATAGTAACCACCGGAATAGCGGCGTTCCTGAAGGCGTGTTTAAGAAAAACCCTCCTGTTCTCCAAGCCCTTCGCCCGGGCGGTTCTTATATAGTCCTCTCTCAGTACATCAAGCATGCTCCCCCTCATATACCTCGCCATTCCCGCGGCTGAAGCCACTCCGAGGACAAAAGCGGGCATTACGAGATGTTTGGCTCTGTCACATAGAATTTCAAACCAGCCGGCACCGCTCAGGCCGAACGACTGCATATGTGAAGAGGGAAGGATCCCGAGCTTTAATGAAAAAAGGAATATAAGCATCAGGGACAGCCAGAACGATGGAATTGAATAGATAAAAAGAGCGGCAATAGTGTTGGCCTTATCAAAGATAGTGTCTTTTTTTACGGCTGAAAGTATCCCAAGACTTATTCCAATCACAATATACAGGAGTAAAGCCGCGACAGTAAGCCGCAGCGTGTTGGGTACGGCTTCAAAAATAAGATCGCGTACCGGCCTGTTGTAATGAAGAGAAAACCCAAAATCACCCCGCATGAAACTCGCGACCCACTTTATATACTGCTCGGCAATCGGTCTGTCCAGCCCGAACTTCGAACGCATCATCTCAACAGTATGAGGTGAAATTCCCGGACGGTTAAAGTACTTAGCCATCGGGTCGCCGGGAGCAATATGCAGAAGAAAAAAAGTTATAGTAAGTACGAGAAGAATAAGAAGAACTGACTGAAGCAGTCTCTTTATTACAAATCTCGCCATAACTCTTTTTTCCTCTCTGACTATATTAGAATTCAGCCGCTTTCTTTCCTGCCGCGTCTTTAATATAAGACCTGTCCTCGCCGGAGAGCTTCAAATCCCTGAAGTTAACCCTGAATTTAGCGGAAAACGCCTCTTTAAGAACTTCCGCGCATCTGCTGTACCCCGGATTTGTACCCGTTTCCTTCTTGATACTCGTTACATGACGGTCAAAATCACCCCAATCCCCCTTAAGATATTCCGATATTCTCTTTGCCCCTCCGTCAAGCAGTATAGATCCATGCTGTATAAAGACCGATCCGCAGCTGCGCTGAGCGCTCGCTACTATCTTCCTGCCGCCGGCGGTGATTTCGTGCTGACTTACGGAAGCAAGACAGGGAGAGGTCATTTCCCCTCTTGCCGATTCCTTCCTGCCTCTTGATATCCGGGCCTTTACTCCGCAAATGCTCAACGCGTCCCTCAAGGCTTCCGAGACAGCCATGAACCTCTCTCTCAGGTTCTGCTGAAACACACCTCCATCGACTGAAGCAGCCAGGCAGTACGTTATTTCATCGTCGTGAAGAAGAGCCCTGCCTCCGGTTATCCGTCGGACGAGAGGCATTCGATCTCTTCGCAGAGATGCAAGATCGAGAACATTCCCGGGATCCTGATGATATCCGACAGTTACCGCCGGAGGATCAAATGAATAGATCCTCAGGATCGCGCCGATATCCGATTCCCTTACAATTTTCAGGATAAATTCATCGGCAGCCATATTCTCGGCGCCGCTTCCTTGTCCGTCATCAAGAAACAACCATTGCAACATCTGCTGGAATCCATTCTCCGCTATATTATTTCCCCTTTTGCCAGCGGAAATCGGGATTACGGGCGGCAGAAACCTCATCAAGCCTCCGAACCGGAGTGCTTACCGGAGCGTCATGAAGAAGGTCCGGATTCTTTTTCGCTTCCGCTGATATATCTCTCATGATTTCCGCGAAACGATCGAGAGTCTGTTTCTTTTCCGTTTCGACAGGCTCTATCATCAGAGCTTCCTTTACAATCAGCGGGAAATACACGGTGGGAGCGTGTACACCGTAATCAAGAAGACGTTTCGCCACTTCGAGTGTGTTGACCCCGTATTTCTTCAGATTCACCGATGACGCCACAAATTCATGCATGCAGGGTCCGGGATATTTGATATCGTAATATTTTCCTACCAGTTTCATAAGATAATTGGCGTTTATAATCGCGTTTTCAGATACCTCTCTCAGACCTTCCCCCCCGATAGAGCAAAGATAGGCATACGCTTTTATAAAAACATTGAAATTTCCGAAATATGAATGCACTTTTCCGATAGTTTTTTCGGA
This sequence comes from uncultured bacterium, assembly GCA_964554125.1. Taxonomy (GTDB): domain Bacteria; phylum Krumholzibacteriota; class Krumholzibacteriia; order Krumholzibacteriales; family WJIX01; genus JAGHBT01. The sequence continues at coordinate 35,106 of CAZKNG010000016.1, forward strand.
TTCCCGCAAAAAGGCAAATCTGTCTTCCTTTTTAACTACCCGGGGAACAGGCAGAAAATCGGAGAGATGCTCCAGGACACCAACGGGGCCCGATCCCGGACCTCCGCCCCCGTGCGGAGTCGAGAATGTCTTATGCAGGTTCAGGTGCATTATATCGACCCCTATCTTACCCGGCCTTGCTATTCCCAGGAGGGCGTTCATGTTGGCTCCGTCCATATAAACGAGAGCGCCGGCGTCATGCGTAATATCGATTATCTCTCCTATATCCTTCTCGAATAATCCCAGTGTGTTAGGCAGTGTGAGCATAAGAACCGCCGTTTCCCCGCTGATCATCTCTTTCAAATCAGAAGGATTGATCATACCCCTTTCATCCGACTCTACAGTTACGGGAGTAAACCCGCATATCGCAACACTGGCGGGGTTTGTCCCGTGCGCGGAATCAGGTACTATCACAACCTTTCTCTCTTCCCCTCTGCTTAGAAAATAATCGCGGGCAATCATCATCCCCGTGAGTTCTCCGTGAGCGCCCGCGGCCGGCTGAAGAGAGAAAGAATCCATTCCGCATATCTCGCATAAGATCTCCTGAAGATTATACATAAGCTCCAGAGCCCCCTGGACATCCTCTTCGTCCTGAGCCGGATGAAGACCGCAAAAAGCGTTATTACGGGCAATCTCTTCATTTACAACCGGGTTGTACTTCATCGTGCAGCTGCCGAGCGGATATATTCCCTTGTCGATATGATAATTCTTTGATGCCAGTCCCATATAGTGCCTGATCACTCCCTGCTCCGCTACGCGGGGCAGGCCCAGTGAAGATTCGCGCTGCAGAGGAAGAAGTTCTTCATCAACCGGGCAATCGTTCTCAGGGATATATCGTCCGCTGATACCGTCTGTTCCTTTATCAAAAATCGTCCCCGTCATTTTCCACCTCCGGTCTGAGAGAGCAGGTCACGGTAAAGTATAAGATCCTCTCTGGAGCGCCTCTCGGTCACCGCCGTAAGAATAGCAGAATCCCCGAGCTGCGGGAAATCCCCGCCGAGCGGGATGCCGGCAAGCACGCCTCTTTCTCTTGCCTTCTTTAAAAACTCTTCGGCAGGAACGGGAAGTTTAATAACAAATTCCTGGAAGAAGTTATTTCCAAAAGGAAAGCTGCATCCCGGCAGGCCTGATATCATGTCATACAACGTACGGGCCTTCGCGGCGCTCTGAAGGGCAACTTCCCGGAATCCGTCTTCACCCAGCGTCGCCAGATAGACAGAAGCCGCTAGAGCACAGAGCCCCTCATTAGTGCAGATATTAGATGTCGCTTTGCCTCGCCTTATATGCTGCTCCCTGGTTTGCAGAGTCATAACGTAACCGGTATTGCCGTCAACATCCACGGTTCTGCTTATAAGACGGCCGGGCGATTTTCTGACGTACTTCTTCTTAGTCGCAATAAATCCGAGAAGAGGTCCGCCGAAGTTCTGCGGAAGACCGAAAGACTGTCCTTCCCCCACAACGATATCAGCGTCATACTCTCCGGGAGGGGTTAATACAGCGAGAGATACCGGATCAACATATGAAACGAGAAG
>CAZKNG010000017.1:0-36039 GCA_964554125.1 uncultured bacterium
GGGATTGGATATATGGTCCAGCAAATACTTGGGAGTGAGATGAGAAATGAAGGGATTAATAAAGAGGTTGTTTCTCTTATTTCGCAGGTCAGGGTGGCGGAAGATGATGATGCCTTCGATAACCCCACTAAACCTATAGGCCCATTTTATACAAAAGAAGAAAAGGATGTTATTGAGAGAGAAAAAGACTGGATAATGAAAGAAGATGCCGGCGCGCGCGGATTCAGACGTGTTGTCCCGAGCCCTACACCTCTAGAAATTATTGAAACGCCGGTAATTTCGAAACTTTTAAATCTGGATGTAATTATAATTGCTGTAGGAGGGGGCGGGATTCCGGTGGTTAGAAGGGAAAATGGGCTTGAAGGTGTAGAAGCTGTTATTGACAAGGATAGAGCCGCTTCTGTACTTTCCGAGGATGTAAAGGCTGACAGGCTTATTATACTTACTAATGTTGATTATGTATATGTAAATTACGGAAAAAGCAACCAGGAAGCACTTGAGAGAATCTCACTATCGGATTTAACAAAGCTCTACAGGGATTACGAATTTCCCGCTGGAAGTATGGGGCCTAAGGTGAGGGCTGCCATAGATTTCCTGGAATCTGGCGGCGATGAAGCTATTATCTCCCATGCTTCTAATCTGCTTGAAGCCTGTGGAGGTAAAACCGGCACTCATATTTACCATGATTGAGCAGGATAGTTGAGCAGTTTCTTCTCCGGTTTAAAACTTTCTTTCCGGGATGACATTACTCGATCAAGATCCCGGTTCAATATATTACTGTTAAAATGGAATCTCATTTGTGATAGAAATAGAATAGACACAGGATATTTACATAAAGAACAGTTTCTGATAATAATAATTAATTCATCTCTAGAGGAGGGAGTTTCGATGAAGGTTCTGGTAATAGGTTCGGGGGGGCGTGAGCATACACTCGCGTGGAAAATTTCCAAATCCCGGGAAGTTGATAAAATATATACAGCGCCGGGGAATGCCGGAATTGAAGAGGTTTCCGAAACTGTTTCCATTGATGCAAATGATATCGGAGGACTCGTGGAATTTGCCGGAGATAAAGGGATAGACTTGACAGTTGTCGGTCCTGAAGCCCCGCTTGTAGATGGTATCGCGGACAGATTTATCGCTGAGGGTTTGAGGATATTCGGGTTTACCGGATCAGGGGCCCGTTTAGAGGGAAGCAAAGTGTGGGCTAAGGCGTTTATGGAAAGATATGGGATTCCAACCGGCGCTTTTTCTGTTTTTGATGATCCTTCCGCTGCTCTTTGTCATATTGAAAAAAGCGGTCCGCCATATGTGTTAAAGGCGGATGGTTTGGCTGCGGGCAAGGGTGTAATTATCTGTCAGGATGAGAAAGAAGCCGGGATTGCTGTTAATAAGATAATGGAAAAAAAAGATTTTGGCGATGCGGGAAAAAGAATAGTAATTGAGGAATATCTCGAAGGTCAGGAAATCTCTATCATGGCGGTTTTCGACGGTAAGGATTACCGTTTGTTTGTACCTTCGCAAGATCATAAGAGAGCCTATGATGGAGATGAAGGTCCGAATACGGGCGGTATGGGTGCCTATGCTCCTGTCCCTGTTTATACAGAACAGATAAGGGAAAGAACGATAAAAGAAATTATCGAACCGACATTCAGGGGGATCAGGAAAGAAGGGATTAAGGGCGCGGGAATACTTTATTTCGGGCTTATCTGTACCGGTGACGGCCCGAAGGTTCTCGAGTACAATTGCAGGTTTGGGGATCCGGAAACACAGGTTGTATTGCCCCTTTATGACGGCGATATTTTTGAAGTCCTTTTTGAGGCAGCAAACGGGAACCTCAGTTCTGTTGATTTTAAAAACAGTTCTGACGCGGCTGTTTGTGTTGTCCTTGCTTCGGGAGGATATCCAGTGTCATACAGGAAGGGGTATGAGATAAAGGGAATTGACAGAGCTCGTGAGGAGGGGTGTCTTGTCTTTCACGCCGGAACAAAATATGACAACGATAGAATTGTAACATCGGGAGGCAGAGTCCTGGGAATAACCGCTGTTTCGAAGACGCTCGAGGAATCGATAAGAAAAGCCTACCGGGGAGTTGATTTGATAAGTTTCAACGATTCATTTTCAAGAAGAGATATAGCTTTAAAGGGCGTATGATTTTGCTGTTGCAATGTGTTGAACCGGTAAGAAGCAAGCTATAATATAAAAGAAATGAAAGTTGTATTATAATGTGTGAGAATTTTTGCTTCATTGAAAGGAGTCGTCTATGAACGGCAGTATTGATGTTGCTGTGATTATGGGTAGTGAGTCTGACAGGAAAGTAATGGAATCCTGCCTCGAGCAGCTTGAAAAGTTGGGTCTTGAATCTGAACTTGTTGTTTCCTCAGCGCACAGGAATCCTGATAAAACCAGGATGTACATAGAAAATGCTGTTGAACGCGGAGCCAGGGTTTTTATTGCCGGAGCAGGGATGGCGGCCGCCCTGCCGGGATTTACAGCTTCTGTTACAGAACTTCCCGTAATTGGTGTTCCTATTCCGAGCGGTCTGCCCGACGGAATGGATGCTCTGCTTTCGATGGTACAGATGCCTCCCGGTATTCCGGTTGCCACAGTTGCTATTGGAAAAGCCGGAGCGAAGAACGCCGCGGTTCTGGCAGCTCAGATAATTGCTGTTGAGGATGAAAGTTTAAGAGGTCGAATAAGAAAGATGCGGGAAGAATGGAGAAAAACCTAAGAGGATATTTTGAATATGTCGGCATAAACGTGATTTCTGAGCTTCTCGCGGAAGGTAATATTACGGTACTTCCGACAGACACAATATACGGATTTCATTGTCTGGCGGTCAAACGATCATCAGTAGAGAAGATTCTTTCTCTTAAAGGAAACAGGAAAGCCGGAGGGTTTGTTCTCCTCTTTTCAAATGTCAGCATGGCTGACGGCTGGGTTTCAACCTGGAGGGATGATTTGCGCGGAATGCTCTCTTCTATCTGGCCAGCTCCGTTGACCGCTGTGCTTCCAGCCTCTAAGTTTGTCGACCCCTTGTTAAAACACGAAGAAAAAATAGCTGTAAGGATCCCGGCAAAGAAGGAATTGAGAGATATAATAGATATACTCGGCTATCCCCTCGTTTCTACAAGTGTTAACAAAACCGGTTGTAAACCTCTTACAAGGATATCTGAGATAATTACAGTTTTCCCCGGACTGGGGGCTTATATTTCCAGGAAAGGGAGAACCCCTGTCCGGCCTTCAACTATTGTCGAATTTGGAATATCTCCCCCGAAAGTATTGAGACGCGGAGCTTATAATTGGTCTCATAGTTGAGTTTGTAAGGTTTTAAAAACTATTTTCCAATCAGAGTGTTACGTACATTTATCTTGTTTTATATAATTTATTCAGCTAAGTCAAAGAGTAGTAATAAAAGCCCTGTTTCTGTAGCCGGGGAATTATTTCTTGATTTATTGTTTCACAGAATCGATAATCGGACAATATGACCAGATTCTGGAGTTTAAAGTAATAAGTGAACTGAGATTGCGCACAAGTTTTTCTAAGGAGTGAATTATGAAAAGGTTTCTAATAGTAGCCGCCTGTTTTTTTGTTGTGGTAAGTTTCTTTTCCACCGCTTACGCCGATATCGGTTTCAAGGGGGGGATAACTTTTGCTAAATGGAGTGGCGGCAACTGGGAAAATATTAATGAGTTCAGTTGGAAAAAGGGTGCTGAATTGGGCGCTTATTACAACTTTAAGGTTTATAAACTGCTTTCACTTCAACCCGAGATATTCTATTCAATGAAGGGGGCGAAGCATCTCTTTGTGGGACATGACCTTGAAGAGCGATGGTCACTTAATTATATCGATATTTCCGTTCTTTCTAAATTGACAATAGAGACAGGTGAACCTTTTAAACCTATTGTATTTATAGGCCCTTATCTGGGTTATCTTGTTAACACGAAGAAGGGAATTAAATCCGGGGAAGAATCAATGAGTGCGGATTTGCCCGATGATATCTTTAAATCAACTGATATGGGATTGATCTTTGGAGGAGGGTTTGATTTCGAACTCGATACCGTAACTTATACACTTGAAGCAAGATACAGCATGGGCTTGACAGAAGTCGCGAGTGAGGAAGAAAATTCTAATATCAAGAACCAGACGTTTACAATACTCGGCAGTATAATGTTTTAACAGGTCCGACTTCTTTAAATATAAAAACCTGATGACAGGCCGGAATTCAGGTTTATATACAGTGTTTGATTGTTAGTTTAAGAAATTTCCTATGTTATTGCTCCAGGATCTACCGAAGCAGATTACCGGCAGCGATCTATAAACTTAATGTATAAACTAAAGTAGTTATTTGCTGGATATTATTTATGCAGAAATTGTGTGATTCTAAATTTGTATGCGGGAAGATCGACAGGTTCTCTCCCGATCTGATTTGCCGGCGATATAGGCTCTTATAAATAAAACAGGCTTTATAACTGAATCTGAATTTAGGTGCGCCCAGGTCACCCGGGAAAACACCTGCAATACTTTATAAATTAAGCAATATTATCAATAATTACTATATATATTACTTAAAATATCTAAATAGGATTGATAATCCTCTTTAATTGGAAAAAATCGTTGACAGAAATATATTTGCAGGTATAATATAGGTATAAGTACCTATTAAAAAGGTTTAAATTAGTATAGATCAGATTCTATATAAACAGAAGCTAAGGAGGTTATCTGTGAGAAAAGTGTTAATAACAGCAGCCGCGTTTCTGTTTCTGATTACAGCTGTTGGTTCCGCGCAGGCGGTTCAGAAGACACTGGCGGTTACTCAGGTATGGCAGCACAAAGACACAAATATGTTCTGTAATGTTTGTGGAGCGGGGGTTACACATCCCGTGCATTCACCCGGATGTAACCATTGTGATATGTACTGCGGTCCGGCTTCAGTGGCTATGTATGCAATTTTTTCTGGAAGAACCGGAAGTTTTATTCAGCAGGACGATATTTATGATAACGGTAAGAGTTCTCAGGGAGAGATAACCGGAAATGGCATTCTTGAAACTCACGGTGTCGGGATGTACGCCGGCCTCGGATCTAAACCGCCCGAGATTCAGAACGCCTTTACTTATGGTGTAGGCTGTGCTCCCTATCAGTATGGACCTCAAGGAACGTCAAATCCTATGCTGACATGTTCTATGATAGAGTTCTACATAGATAATAATCAGATTTTCCTGTGGGTTGATGTTGCAGGTTGGCCTTCGGATATGACTGTACCCGGTGAGCTTTATTATGACTCGGGACACTGCAAAATCATCGCGGGATATGATGATAAAGATACCCCCGAGGATTGTACGGATGACTCATTCTACATCTTCGATCCCTGGCCTACTTCGGGATCACCTAACTGGGTTCCCCAGAGCAGTGTGCTGAATAATGCGAATGATCTTTTCCTTACGACTTATTCACCCGAATCACCTGCGGGGATAAGTTCGTGGGGAAGGATAAAGAGCATCTATAAAGAGCAGTAAGATAGAAAGATCTGTTTATCAGAATAATGGGGAAGAGAAAAGAAAGGTGCAGTGTTATATCGCTGCACCCTTCTTTATTTTCTGACTGATGAAGAGATATAGTAGAGACCGCATAGTTGATTTCTGCTTCCAGCAACAACTGTAATTTCATTAATAATTATTAAAGAAAAAGGTAGAGGAAGTTATTGGCGCATAAAGAACGAATTTGCTTACCTTACTGTACAGATTATACGTTATATTTATTAGACAGGCCATTTTTTGATGAATCGAGCTTAATATCCAGCACTCCTATAAGAAGTGCTTTGCTGACATAATCTGTTATCTGATAAAAAATATTTCACAGCAGGTCGTGGTAAATTGCTGCTGAATATGTTATAATTGCTGTAATGGTTAGAGTTTGGAAAGAGAAGACGGGAGAAAAAATGAAATTGCCGGCAAACGGGAAATATATATTTTTAATTGTAATAGCACTGTTTTCAATGATCATTTCAGCGGCTTCTGTGTCTGCCTCGGAAGATCAGGAGATTGCCTCTCTTCAGCGGCAAATTGACAGCAGAGGATATAATTGGACAGCCAGGAGAACCTGGGTTACAGATCTTTCTGATGAAGAATTCCAGAGGCTTCTCGGCGCGAGAATTCCTGATGATTTACAAAAGCGGATAGACAGTCAGCACGAGACAGTTATTCCAAGGCTTCAATCACGACTTCTTCCTTCAAATTTTGATTGGCGGGATTACGATATTGTAACACCCGTAAAGAATCAGGGATCATGTGGAAGCTGTTGGGATTTTGCGGGAATTGGAGCTCTCGAGGCGGTTCTGGCAATCAATGAGACTGTTGAGTATGATCTCTCTGAACAGCAGGTACTTTCATGTGCTACGCCTGGATCCGGTTGTAGTGGAGGATGGTACGCGACTGTCTGGGATTACATTAGAACAAACGGCGCCGTCCTTGAATCCTGTATGCCCTACGAAGCTGATGATACTGTGCCCTGCGATGATGGCTCCTGCCAGAAAATTGCTTCAAATAATGGTTGGGTAGACGTTCAGAATAATGTCGATGAGATAAAGGAACAGGTACTTATTTCTCCGGTTGCCACGACTTTTCATGTATATGATGATTTCGGATCGTATGGAGGAGGATGTTATGAGCACTCGGGCGATGATCCGATAAATCATGCTGTAGTTATTGTAGGCTGGGCCGATAGTATGTGCGGTAATGAGGGCGCGTGGCTTGTTAAGAACAGCTGGGGGAGCAGCTGGGGAGATTCCGGCTACTTCTGGATAAAGTATGGTTCATGTAATATCGGAACGGCGACTCAGCGTGTAATTTACAATCCCGGTAATGATTTGGTTTTCAATCAGTATTCGATTGACGATCCAACTGGTGATGGAGACTCGAAAGCGGATCCGGGTGAGAGTGTGGAATTGACAGTTACACTATTCAGCGATATTCTTTCAGAACAGAGACAGAATGTACAAGCAAGCATCTCTGCTTCCAGCAGCGTAGTTGACATTATTCAATCCAGCTCCGGTTATGGGACAATGAGTCCCGGTGATTATTCATCAGGAACGCCTTCTTACGAGTTAACTGTAAGTGAATTCGCTCAACCCGGAACTCATATTCCTTTTGTTCTTAATATAACCGCTGATGGCGGGTTCACCTCTTCTGATACCTTTGAAATAGCTTTAGGGAATCCACCTGTTCTCCTCGTCGATGACGATGACGGTTCAGGGATTGACAGTTATATTAAAGAATCCCTGGATAACAACCTTTATTTCTATGAGGTCTGGGAGGAAGTGGAGAATGGCTATATTACCGGTTCTGAAATGGCCGATTATTCTTCGGTAATCTGGATGACAGGGACGGCTGGTGATATAGAGTCTTCAAACAGAGACGCAATCACTTCATTTCTCGGGTCGGGGGGAAATTTACTTATTACCGGCCAGGATGTAGGCTGGCAGCTTAATTATGAAGGGGACAGCGATCAGATTGCATTTTATAATGACTATCTACTGGCTGATTACATAGAGGATGATTCAGGATACAGGAGTCTCACCGGAATAGCTGGAGATCCTGTAGGTAACGGCCTGTCATTTGATATTGGGGGAGGAGACGGAAGCTGCAATCAAAACTGGCCGAGTGAGATTGAACCTCTGGGTAACGCGCAAGCGGTTTTTGAATATCAACCGGGAATAGAAGGGGCTTTGAGATATGACGGTTCCTATAAACTGATTTATTATGCTTTCGGACTCGAAGCTGTTAATACTTCATCTTCCCGTGATACTCTGATCAGACGAAGCCTCGAATGGCTGGTTGATTCATGGCCCGATTTAGAACAACCTCAAGTCGAAGTTATTGCGCCCGACGGCGGTGAAACTTTCGGGTGCGGGCAGGAATGCGAGATATCATGGGTAGCTTCTGATAATACGGGGATAACTTCTGTAGATATACTTTTGTCCCGGGACGGGGGAATAAGCTTTCCCGACACAATTTCAGCCGGAGAATCAAATGACAGTCTTTATACGTGGCTGGTTTCTGACAGCGTGAGCGCTTCCAACAGAATTAGAGTTATAGCGAGGGACGCCGCGGGCCTCGCTCAGTACGACAACTCAGACGGCAATTTTACAACGGAAGTGATAACAGGAGGGCCTGACAATCCGGAATATGGACGTTATATCCTGTCACAGAATATTCCCAACCCCTTTAATCCAGTAACGACAATAAGGTTTAATGCTCCGCGAAGGTCTAATGTGAATATTTCCGTATATGATGTCAGTGGCCGCCTTATTCGTGTATTACTCGATAAAGAAGTTGGACCCGGGAAAAGTGAAATCATCTGGGACGGAACCGATTTCAGAGGAGCTGAAGTCGGATCCGGAGTATATCTGTGCAGGATGATTTCAGATGATTTTGAAAAAAGTTCTAAAATGGTACTAATGAGATGAATTTATACTTGAAAAAATTATTAACCGGAATATAGAATTTGAATTCATCTACATGGATTGCTTTGCGAAAACGGCGCAAGAGAGAGATTCCAATAGTATCTTATAACGCTGCCCTTGGAGTTGAATAATAAAGGCAGATTCAATCCTGGCAGATCAGCATTTTCTATATCAATTTTTGATTTCCCTTAATATAAAGATCCTGTAATTAACAATATAACAACAGATACACGATATTAAGCCGGAAGATTATCGGCTTTTTAATAAATACTCTTGAAGTGATATAATATATTTAGTATTCTAATAGTAAGTACCCTTAATATTTTATTCTTTTTCAGCCATTGGATAAATATATGGATGATTACAGTGATAAAGTACTTATCTCGCTGAGGCGCATTATAAGAGCTGTCTCTATTTATTCAAAGAGGATAGCGGCAAGGTATGCTCTCACAGTGCCTCAACTTTTGTTACTCAAAGAGATTAAACGCGCGAATAGAATAACCGTCAGCGAACTTGCCGGTGTAGTTAACTTGAGTTCAGCTACGGTTAGCGATATTGTTGACCGTCTTAAGAAGAAAATGCTTATTCATAAAAGAAGATATAAGTATGACAGAAGAAAAGTTTTTATTTTTCTCACGGAAAAGGGTGAAGAGGTTTTAGTTAATGCTCCTTCGCTGTTGCAGAAGAGATTTATTGATAAATTCAAGAATTTAAACACTGAAGAGAAAGACGATTTGTGTTCGGCAATCGATGTAATTGCATCTATGATGGAGGAGGAAGCTCTTGAAGCGGGGCCTGTTCTTTCAGGCGGGGGCGATAGTGCCGCCAATCTGAAATTATAAGGATCGAAATCTGGTATTAAAAGGGAGAAATTATGGGCAAACTCGAAAATAATGAAATAGAAATCTATGAACTCAGGAGCGATAATGATTTTCCGGAGTGGCTGAATAGCGACACCTTGGCTGAATTCCTGTATGAAAGTCTCAAACCCTTCGAAGATCCTCTGCCTCAGGTAAAAAGCGGAATTGACTTCGCGCTTTCATCTACAGATGTTAAGAATGGTTTTATTGTACTTGCCGTGAAGGATAAAAAGCCGGTTGGTTCAGTGGTTATGCTTCAGACTCATATGTCGGGGTATGTCCCTGATTATCTGCTTCTTTTTGTTGCTGTTGATCCCGCGGAGAGGGGCAGGGGTATTGGGGGTAAAATAATCATGGAGGCTGTAAACCGTGCTGAAGGCGATGTAAAACTTCATGTTGAATATGATAATCCGGCTAAGAGGTTGTATGAGAGGCTCGGCTTTGTTAACAAATACGCGGATATGAGATATACGAAAGAAGGGAAGTAAAGGGTGAGGTGAAATGAATAGAATTAGAATTAATCTTGAGGCTATGAGGCAGAATTTAATTGCCGCTAATGAGTTGATGTTAGCGCAGGGCGCGACCTGGACTGTGGTAACTAAGGTTTTATGCGGTCATGTTGAAACTCTGAGGGCGCTTGTCTTGAGCGGTGTGAAGTCTATAGGTGAATCCAGATTCAGGAATCTTCAGTCTTTCAAGGAGTATGTACCTGATCTTGAAACATGGTACCTCAGAATCCCAAGTATGTCCGCTATTAAAGAGGTTGTTAATTTCGCTGAAGTAAGTCTTAACAGTGAATACGAAATCATTATGAAATTGAACAAAGAAGCCAGAAGGCAGGAAAAATTACATCATATTGTTATAATGATCGAACTTGGTGATCTCCGGGAGGGTATTCTTCCCGGTTCACTTGTTAAATTCTATAAGAAGATATTTCATCTTTCCAATATTAATGTGATCGGTATAGGAGCAAATCTGGGCTGTCTGGTTGGAGCTATTCCAACAATCGATCAGTTTATGCAGTTAAAACTCTACAAGGAATTGCTGGAATTGAAATTCGATCGCAAGCTGCCTCTCATCTCAGCAGGAACAACAGCAACACTTCCTCTCGTGATAGAGAAACGTCTACCCAAGGGTATAAATCATTTCAGAATTGGAGAGGGGGTGTTCCTTGGAAACGACCTTATCAATGGCGGAACATTACCTGATTTCAGAAACGACATTGTTGTCCTTGAAGCGGAAGTTATTGAAATCAAGAAAAAAAGTCTGGCTTCTACCGGGGAAACAGGTTCCCTGGCTCCTTTCGAAATCGAATCGGAAGAGGATTACGAAGTAGGACAGCGCGGCTACAGAGCCCTTGTTAATGTCGGACAGCTCGACACAAATGTCAACGGACTTACACCTGTGAACGAATCTTACAAAATAGCAGGAGCGAGTAGTGATATTACCGTTGTTAATGTGGGTGACAATCCTTCCGATCTTAAGGTTGGGGGATATATTAAATTTAAGTTGAACTACGCCGCTCTATTAAGACTTATGAATAGTGAATATGTAAAGAAAATAGTTGAACCGTCACTTGAAGGATTTGAGTATAGAATAAAGGGTGAAAAGGCGCTTAATATGCCGGTATCCCTTTCGAACGAAGATTCTGATATTAATGTTGGTAAATAATAATCTACTGAAACTGCCGATATATTATGATGAATAAAAACCTTATCCTGTGGGGCATTATAATAGCTTATATGGCCTTTATTTTTATCAAAGGCGTTTCTAAGGCCAGAAAGATAGAGGATTCAGACGATTTTCTGGTCGCGGGCCGAGGTGTAAGATGGTTTTTCCTCTTTTGCACAATGGGTGCTACGGTTATAGGCGGCGGTTGTTCTATAGGGGCTATCGCCAAGACATATGACTGGGGCATTCTTATGCTTCTGGTCTCTACCGGATGGTATCTGCATTTCATATTCAGCGGTTTGTTTGTAGCCCCAAAATTCAGAGACGCTGAATTATATACTGTCGCCGGTTATTTCGGACACAGATTCGGGGAAAGACCACGGTTTATTGTTTTGATTCTATCTCTCCTTTTCTCTGTATTTATAGTTGCCGCGCAGATGGCGGCTTTTGGAAGTGTTCTCTCCGCTGTTCTTCCTAATTTCGCTGACGCGCAGAATATTCTAAGATGGTCAATCTTTGTAGGTGGAACAATGGTAGTGGTATATAGTACTGCCGGTGGACTTTTCGCGGTTATTCACACCGATATGTTCCAGTTTATTATTCTTATCGCGGGTTTTGTGATTACACTTGTATGGTGTATCCCGGATATAGTGGGGTCCTGGCATTCAGTTAGAGATACTGTTAAACCGGAATTCTTTATGCTGGAGGGGGGGAAGGGCTGGCTTTTTTTAATAACCACTTTTCTTACTTTTCTCTTCGGTGAAACATTTGCTCCGGGTTACGCTACAAGATACTGTGTTGGTAAAAATGTCAAAGAGACTAAGATCGGGATTGCGGGAGTTGGATTCTTCCTCGCTCTATTTTTCCCTGTTGTTCTCTTCTTTATAGCTCTGTACGCCAGGATTCATTTTCCCGAAATAGATCCTCAGCAGGCGCTTCCTCAAGTCGTGCGCAAATTGAACAATCCGGTTATCGGCGGATTAATGATAGGTGCTTTGCTGATGGCCGTTATGTCCTCAGCAGATTCAGCCTTGAATTCATCAACCGCTATTTTTGTGAAGGATCTATTCGAACATCAACTCGGCTGGAAGGATAAAGGTGACGGGCGTATGCTCAAGTTGGCAAGGATCTGTTCAGCGTCACTTGGTATCGCGGCTGTGGGTGTTGCTATTCTGTGGTCCGATATCATAGGTCTGCTCCTCTTTACTTATCATCTGTGGGCTCCGGCTATAATCCTGCCAATAATTATCGGTGTATTCTATAAGGAGAAAACAGGAGAGCTTAATAATCATATAATGATATCAATGCTTGTCGCTATCTTTACAACACTGACGTACAGGGTTATATTCTATCAGGGTAATGCCGACACGAGCGGTTTCAACGAATTTTTTAAGCAACTTGTAACTATTGACCCAGCGGTAATAGGTGTACTCACGTCATGTCTGGTGTTTGTTGTTATTAGAATATTATCCAGAGCACTAAGCACACTTTCTTTTCATAGTGAATCTTAATATTTCTTAACATACCTTCTGTTTATACAGTTACAACAGGGTTTTGTCTCAGCTGCAGGGATCTATTATATAAGGAAATAGTGAGTGTTTTAGTATCATCCCGGGTATTTATATTATTGAGTTTTGAAGCGGCCGGGGTTTATATAGTTATTAATATTTACCGGTAAAGTGTATTAAAAATTAACTTATAGGATATTTCTGAAGCGCCGCTATTGCTCCTTATGAATTCTGATGCTGTTTCTCCGCAACTTTCAAGGAGTTTCCTGTTACCCAGGAATTTTGACGCGGTTTGAGCAAACTCTTCGGGAGTCTCGACGATCGTTCCGGCGCCTAGAGAAACAAGCTTTAAGGCTTCAAAGGAATTATTGATTCTGGGGCCGAAAAGAGTCGGGAGAGAAAAAATTGACGGTTCCATGACATTATGCACACCTGTTGTGAAGCTTCCCCCTATATAAGCAAGAGAACCGTAGCGGTAAAGTTCGGCAAGATAGCCCACACCGTCGGCAATTATTACAGAACTAGTATCAGAACTCTTTTGATCGATAGAGGACAGAAGGTGATAATCGATACCTTGATCTCCAAGAACAGCTTTGATTTCGCTGATACGTTTCTCCGTGGGTTCGTGAGGGGCCAGTATAAGTCTCAACTCAGGATAATCCTTAAGCAGCATTCCGAATCCAGGTATAACCACTTTTTCGTCTTCAGGCCAGGTGCTCCCCGCAATAATAAAATCGTTATCTCCGGTGGTTGTAATACCAGGAGGTTTTACGTCCGATTTCTCTATTCGCTGAATTACTTGATCAAACCTTGTGTCACCGGCAGTAAATATATTTAATTTTCGGCCGTATTTCTTGAACCTTTCTGCGTCTTTATCCGAAATTGCGGCAATAGAATCCAGAAGTGAGTACATTTCTCCATAAAAGCTTCTAATCAGGGGGGAAAGTCTTTTTGACTTCGAAGAGAGGGTTCCGGAAATAAGGATTTGCGGGATAGCGGCTTTGGAAGCTTCCATTATAAGATTAGGCCAGAGATCTGAATGAACATAAATAATAATATCGGGGTTAAGATTATTCAGGCAGAAACGCGCGTTGACGGGTGTGTCAAAAGGAAGGTAATCAACGAAATTAATTATTTCCGTTTCCCCGGTGAGGCTGAACTTGCTGTAATTTTTTATCCCGGAAGGTGAGTAGAAGGTAAGGGCTACATCAACTGAAGAGGCCAGTCTTTCAGAAAGGAGACAAATCACAGGTTTTGCTTGAAGGAATTCGCCCACAGATGCTACATGGAACCATACGATCTTTTTTTCCCTATCCAGATTGCGGCACTTATCTCTCCACCTTGATTTTAATCCCTTACGGGCCTTAATTCCTTCAGCTATCTTTTCATTGAATATTCCTGCCGGTTTTACAAGATGCGGTGCAATATAACTGAGCACTCTATATATCTTTCTTTTCAAAAAGATCAAGAAATTCTCCTTTAAACTGATCTGATGACTATCTTCTCGGCGAGCAGCGATTCGATTTTTCGAATAACTGTTTCTACACTTATAGATTTAAGGCATTCTTTTGTTCCCAGCGGACATATGTTTGATCCGCTCCTCGAGCATGGTCTGCAATCCAGATCGACCTCGACAGCCCTGCTTTCTTCAAGGAGTGGGTAATAACCGAACTCTCTTACGGTAGGTCCGAAAAGAGCCGTTACAGGTGTGCCGACATATTCTGAAAGGTGTAGGAGAGCGGAGTCATTTGTGACCAGAAGACTGCATCTTTTAAGGACAGCTCCCGTTTCCCATATCTTCAGTTTTCCAGTTGTATTAATCAAGGGGTATCGGTTTGTCTCGGCGATCATGCTGGATAATCTTGTTTCTTCAGCCCCCCCTACAAGCACAACATTAAAGTTGTTTCTGCCCAGAGTTGAGACAAGATTCCGGAAATTTTTCTCAGGCCATTTCTTTGTATCCCACTTAGCTCCAGGAGAAACAGCGATTATTTGTTTCTCTCCAAAATCAGCTTTTTTGATAATAGTATCTGCCATATCAACTGCTTCGCGAGGAAGCTGGAATTTATCCTCCTCATCTTTACGGCATGATCTGTCAAATAAATCTGTTAAATCAAGGTACTTTTCTACCTGAGTTTTGGCATCCTTGTAGAGATTGAGTTTATATTTTATAAGCAGAAATTTCTTTATATGGTCTTTTGTGATCTGAACTTTTCTTTTAGCACTGATTGAGTGGTATAGAAAATTACTTCTGATTACATTGTGAGCGTCGAGAATAATATCATATTTATTTTGTTGAATCTCTTTCCGAAGCTCGAGAAGCTGACGCCAGTTCCCTTCTCTTAAAGTGTGCAAATTGTCGATATTCTTATTTCCGTTGAACAGATCTCTGTATTCTTCCTTAGTAGCGAGATCAATAACACTATTTGGAAAGATAGCCCGAAGCCTGCTTAAGAGAGGCAGCATTAAGATAAGATCTCCAAGAGAACTGAACCGGATAACAAGAATTTTAAGATCTTCTGAATCCATAAAATACAACCAATTAAGGAATTTGCTATAATGTGGGAATATTATATTAAAACATGATGAATATACAGGAAGAATTCCCAGAAATCTATATCTTATTTTGTTTAGTATATTTTACTTTTGTCTATGATTTGATTAATAAAATTTAATTAATTATATTGATGAGTATTCAATAAGTTATAATTGAAATATTGATTTTGTTATATTCATATGGAGTCTGATGAGGAATGGCAGATATGGTAAGAGATAAGCGTATTGGAAAGCGGCTCAAAGAGCACAGGCTCGCGAAGGGTATGACCCTGAAAGAAGTAGAATCCTCGGCCCGAGTTTCTGCTACTCATATCTCGGAGATTGAACGGGGGATGACTTCGCCTACAATAGGGGCTTTATCAAAAATTACTAATGCTATCGGTATTGAGCTTGCCGGCTTGATAAAGAAAGAATATTTTTCCGGTATGTCCATTGTATCTAGAAGTGAACGTAAACCGATGCAGTTCAAGGATTGGGGCGCGACATATTATTCTATGACAAAGGATATCAGCAATCCGAAGATTTCTTTGCTGGAAGTCAAACTTGATCCCGGGATTAAACGTCCCGAAGAGAAAAGTTCCCATGAAGGGGAAGAATTTGCATTTGTAATAAAAGGAGTTATGGAGATACTAATTGGAGATGAGCAGTATATTATGAAAGAAGGTGACAGTATTCATTACATGGCTAACAAGCCCCACGCAATGAGGAATATCGGGGGAGTTACATGCCGCGCTATCTGGGTAACATTGCCGCCGTTTATACTGTAGAGACTCAATTTCTGATATTGGAGAAAAGGGTATAATATGTTAAAGACAAACCAGGTTGGTAAAAGGATAAGAAAAATCAGAGAAGCACGATATATGACCCTTAAAAAGCTCGAAGCCAAGGCTGGTATTTCCGCTACTCATATTTCAGAGATCGAGAGGGGTAAGACTTCTCCTACTATAAAAGCGCTTATTCGTATAGCAGACGCGTTAGATAAGGATCCGGCTTACTTTCTTGAAGAGAAAGAGTTGTCGGATGTTTCTTTTATATCTCTTGAAGATCGTCAAACCACAGACCTTGAAAGAAAGAAGGGTTTTTCTTCTGAGCTTACAAATTCAATCCCCGGAGGAAGAATAAGTTCCCGCCTGATTACTTTGGCTCCCGATGGAGAAGGGGATTTTGAAATTCATACTCATGAGGGTGATGAGACTGTTCTTCTATTGGAAGGCCATGTCACATTCAAGGTCGAAGATAAGAATTACACTTTAAAGAGCGGGGACAGCATTTATATCGTTGGAAATCAGAGCCATGGTTTCCGGAATGTGTCCGACAAAGAAGAAGCCAAATTAATTTGGGTTGGCTCAGAACGTTATATAAGATAAATAGCTGCATATAGTTAACTTGAATGTATATTATGGTTAACTTAATTCCATCTTTGTTTGATAGGGGTCAATCAGCAGACTTTTCGAAATACAATTCGCCGATTCACTGGCCCTGACGCGGTTATTCAGCTAAACTTTATTAAAACTGATTTTCTCTCAACCCTGCTTGCCAGCGGATGATTGAATTTCTAAAACCGCTGCCCGGTTTTCCCGGGAAGACTCCGAAAGTGCTAAACTCTCCAGGTTCGCTTTTTCTGACCAGCCGGGTCATAAACAGATGCCTGTTTTCCCTCCGAAGGTCCCCGGGAAAATATCAATCAGCCGCATACTATTACAAATCATCGACCACTTTATAGATTATAAAAATTGGAGGAACTCCAATCCATATTTTTGTTGACAGGTAAATTTAATAAAACCTATAGTTTTATATATATATGCTCTAAGGGATGATTCAGAGAGGAGACGTAAGATTGAATGAGAATGTAAATGAAGATCATAATAGAGAGGGGTATTTATTTCACCATCTTGTCGCGATGTTTCAAAGTCTCGCCTTGCAGCAGCTGGGAAAATTAATTAATCCAATTAGCGGAAAAGTGGAAGGAGATTTACAACAGGCCAAGATAACGATAGATATGCTGGCTATGATACATAAAAAAACTGAAGGAAATTTGGAAGAAAACGAGAAGCAGCTTCTTGATAGAACAATCATGGAACTGCAGATGAATTATGTTGAAGCTTTGAAAACAGAGGAGTTAGAGGACGAAAGTGAGGATGCCCAAGAGATTGAAGAGAATGAAGAAGAGGACGGAAATAAAGCCGATAAAGAAGGAGCAGAAGAAAAAGAGGATAAAGAATAATATAGATGTTATAAATTGATTCAGGTGATCATATTTTAATTGTAGACAGGTTATTCCCATTTATTTTTAAGGTGAATATTTGAAAAGGAGGGTTGAAAAAATGAAATCGTTAGTCGTTTTACTTATGATTGCTGCTGTAATAATGACACCCGTTGATCTAATGAGTAGTAATACTTCATGGAACGGCACTGCCGGCCTCTTGAGGGTTTACGGAGCTAATACAATAGGAAGCGGTAAACTAGTATTTTCGCTCGGCACTTCATATTCAAAACGTTCGGATTTAGAATTTCTATCCGATCCTGTTGATTACAATTTTATGATTTCCAGGGCGGGAGTAACTCTGGGTTTAAGCAGGTATATGGAGGTTTCAGCCGCTATTGATGTTAGAAACTGGATCTTGCAGAATCAAGACAATGATACCTATTATTATGGAGGGCTCGGAGACACAAAGGCGAATCTGAAATTATGTCTTCCTCTGCCTACCGACCGTATAAAACTGGGGGCTTTGACTTCAGCGAGTTTTCCGACCGGTGAAAAGGACAGGATGTTTTCCACGGATGCTGTTGATTACAGTATTACGGGATTAGCAACATTGGATTTAACAGACATTACCGATTTTGTCCCTACAAGACTTCATTTGAATACAGGTTATCATGTAAACAGGAATGAGAACGGGTATGGAATATTGGCTGCGTCGAATCCTTTTCACGAAGGTTTTTACCCGCCGGCTTATCCGGCTACACCTGACGGGGAAGAAAGCAGTTATAATGATATGTTCCGTCTGGGGACCGGCGTTGAATTTATTCTGAAGGAAAGATCAAGGATATTTGCTGAATTTGTATGGGATGAATTCAGAAATGCTGATTTTGGCGATTCACTGAATACGAGCACATTTACGATAACTCCCGGATTCAGTCTGGCTTCAGCGGACGGGGTTGAGCTTTTAATGGCCATCGAGATCAATTTGAACTCAGAAGATTCGCCTTCCGTAAAGAATCCGCCGGACTGGCTCGCTTATGCCGCCCTGTCGTTCGGCGGATATGTAATCCCGCAGGACGCTGATAAGGACGGTATCGAGGATAAACTTGACAAATGTCCCCGGGAAGCTGAGGACGTTGATGGTTTTGAGGATGAGGATGGCTGTCCCGACCTTGATAATGATGGAGACGGGATAAAGGATGTAGTTGATAAGTGTCCCGATCTGGCAGAAGATTTTGACGGGTTCGAAGATGAGGATGGTTGTCCCGACCTTGATAATGACGGAGACGGGATAGCGGATGTCGATGACAGATGTCCTAATGAACCTGAGGATTTCGACGGCGTTCAGGATAGCGACGGATGTCCGGATGTAATTCAGGATACCGATGAAGACGGTGTTCCTGATGATTCAGATAAATGTCCCGGGAAGAAGGAAGATCCCGACGGCTATCAGGATGAAGACGGTTGTCCCGACCTGGATAATGATCTGGATGGAATACCTGATGATCAGGACAAGTGTCCGAACGCGCCGGAAACATTCAATGGATATGAGGATGAAGACGGTTGTCCGGATGAAAGGCCGATAAAGCAGAAATTCATCCTGAAGGGTGTACATTTCGAGAGCGGATCATCCAAATTAACGCCGGATTCACATTCTGCCCTGGACCGTGTTGTAAAGACTTTGACGGCCTATCCAGAAGTGAAGGTGGAAATAAGGGGTTATACGGACAGCGTGGGAAGCTGGGAAGCGAACCTGAAACTTTCGGAAAAGCGCGCAAATTCTGTAAAAGAATATTTGCTCAATTCAGGTATTGCTCCAGACAGGTTAGTTACTGAAGGGTATGGTGAAGCTGATCCGGTAAAATCCAATGAGACTGCCGAAGGAAGAGCTGAAAACAGGCGGATAGAATTTCATCGTTTAAATTAGCCTGTACCTGGTACAAGTCGAAGAATTTGCCCTGGGCCGCGGTTAGAACAAACCGCGGCCCTTTTATAACCTTACCCCCAAACTGAATATTACCTGTTCAGATTTGAGATTAAGATCCACTTTGTTAATTAAATGAGCTTTTTGCTCTTCCGCCAAAGATCTTCGAGCTGGTCGATATCGAGATTTGAGAGTTCAATCCCCTTATCCTCGGATAATAATTCCATAATTTTAAATCTTTCCGTAAATTTATCAGCAGCTTCTGTAATTGATAATTCAGGGTCAATATTAAGACGGCCCGACAGGTTGGTTACAGTGAAGAATATATCTCCCAACTCTTCTGTTATTTTTTTCTTTTTACCCGATTCTATAGCGGTTTTAAGCTCTTCGATCTCTTCGTAGAGTTTGTTTATGACACCTTCATAGTTTTCCCAGTCGAAGCCTATGTTTGCCGCTTTCCGTTGAATAGCCGCCGCCTTTCTTAAGGGGGGAAGTTTTTCCGGCAGAGAATCCATCTGTGATCTCCCTTTTCTTTCCTTTCTTTTTACCCGTTCCCAGTGAGCGAGACTTTCCCTGGTGCTATTCGCGCTGGATGAACCGAAAACGTGGGGATGGCGGTCTATTATTTTCCTGTGGACCCTGTGGATGATTTCTCTCAGTGTGACTTTTCTGTTCCGGTTGTGGAGTAGATGGATAAAAATCAGAATATAAAGGGTATCACCCAGCTCTTCCTCTATTTTACTTGCTATTTTGCTTTTTACGGCGCTTTGAAGCTCATAGGCTTCATCTATAAGGTAGGATGCGAGGTCATCAATGGATTGTTCTCTGTCCCAGGGGCATCCGCCGGGTTCTCTGAGAGTATTCAAGGTTACCCTGAGTTTATTTATTTCATCGGAAATTGTGGTTTTTTTCTTTTTCATATGATATTTACCCAAAGGAAAAAGTACGCCGTAGCTTTTATCAGTTATAACTTCCAGATTATATCTGGAATTGCATGATTTTTCAATAAATGATATAATTTAAGTTTACCCCGTTTAAAGGGGGGGTTTTTGTGCCATTCTTTCTATATAGTTTTTTGATGCCGGGTTCGAATTTTTATGGATAACATAATAATAAAGGGCGCCAGACAGAATAATCTAAAAAGCATTAACCTTAATTTACCAAGAAGAAAGGTTATAGCTGTTACCGGTGTATCCGGTTCCGGGAAATCTTCCCTTGCTTTTGATACTATTTATGCGGAGGGACAGCGGAGATATATTGAGTCAATCTCCACTTATGCGAGACAGTTTATAGAAAAACTCGAAAAACCTGATATTGACAGCATGGAAGGGATAAGTCCGACTATAGCTATTCGTAGAAAGAACTCAGTTAAAAGTGCCCGATCGACTGTTGGTACATCGACAGAGATATATGATTGTCTCAGACTCCTTTTTGCGAGGATTGGAAAGATTATATGTCCTGCCTGCCGGGAAGAGGTCAAATCTTATTCGCCTGGTGAAGTGGCTGACGAGGTGTTGTCGAGATTCAATGGGAGCAGGGTCTATATATTGATGCCGAAAGGAAGTATAAACAAGGATGCCTGGCAGAAAAGTAGAAGTTATTTAATTTCCCGGGGGTTTTCAAGATTGTTCACTTCAGGAGGCAGTGTAAGAATAGACGATTTAGATCCCGCGAGTTATGAGGGGGAGGATCTATTTGTCCTGATAGACAGAATCAAGGCTGCCAGAGATAACTCGGGCCGTATTGTCGAAGCGGTTGAGCTCGCTTACCGCGAACGCTCGGGATTGGTTGAAGTGGTAAATGCGGACAATGGCACTAAATTGAAGTTCTCCAGTAACCCCTTGTGTTCGGTATGCGGTAGAAATTTCGAAAGACCCACTCCGCAGTTTTTCTCTTTCAATAATCCATTTGGGGCGTGTCCCGATTGCAGGGGGTATGGAAACCGTATGGAATTTTCTGAAAAGATGATCGTACCTGATCCTGAGAAATCTATTATGGAGAGGGCTGTTGATCCCTGGGCGAGAGAACGGTTCGAATATTTCTTCATCTTACTTGTTGAATTCTGTAAAAGACAGAAGATACCGCTGGATATTCCTTTTTACAAACTCGAACCCAGCCATAAAAATCTTATTTTCAAAGGTAAAGGGGATTATCCGGGTGTTATACCCTTTCTGGAAAAAATGAGAGAGAAGTCATATAAAAAGGGGCATCGATTCTTTACAAGAAGGTATATGTCTTTTACTGTCTGCAGGACTTGCGGTGGTACCAGGTTGAGACAGGAAACGGAGTACGTGAAATTGTCCGGTTTTTCAATAAGTGATATTGTCCGGATGACTCCAGCAGAGATAATCAACTTTATCGACAGAATGAAATTTTCAGAAAGGGAAAAGATTATTTCCAGGGATCTTATAAATGAACTTATTTCAAGATTGGAGTTTATGATAGATGTTGGTCTGGGATACTTGACGATGAACAGGCTTTCCAGAACCCTTTCGGGAGGTGAAGCCCAGAGAATAAATTTGGCCAATTCGATGGGCGCTAATCTTGTCGACTCGGTATATATCCTTGATGAACCTTCAGTTGGACTTCACGCCTCTGACAATAAGCGTTTGATCAATGTGATGAAAAAGCTTAAAAAACTGGGTAATACCGTTATTGTTGTGGAGCATGATCCGGATATTATCCGCGCGTCGGATTACCTTGTTGATCTTGGCCCTGAACCCGGCAGGGGGGGTGGTGAAGTTTTATGCAGCGATTATATTGATCTACTTAAAGGCAAGAACTATCCACGCTCTAAAACTCTTGATTATATTTTCGGTAATGTAAAGAGGTTAAAGAAGAATTCCAAGCCTAGAGAACCAAACGGAGCTATAACCCTAAGCGGTGTTTCAGAACATAATTTAAAGGATATCAAAGTTAATATTCCGCTTGGCAATCTTGTAGTTGTTAGCGGGATTTCAGGCTCGGGGAAAAGCTCATTGGTAGTTGATGTTTTATATAATGTAATGAAAAACAAGCGACTTTCTGATATTAATATCGGTGATTGGAAATTAGATGGCAGAATCGATGATACCGTTCTTGTTGATCAAAAGCCGGTTGGCAGCACCCCAAGGTCGAATCCTGTAACATACATAAAAGGTTTTTCCTATATCAGAGAACTGTTCTCCAGGCAGGATAAAGCTGTCAGGAGAGGTTATGAACCGGGAAGATTCAGTTTCAATAAACCGGAAGGAAGATGCCCCCGCTGTAGAGGAATGGGGTATAGAAGAGTTGAAATGCATTTTATGGCTGATATCTTTGTTCCCTGTGAGGAATGCGGCGGGAAGAGGTACAATAGAGATACACTTGAGATTATGTATAAGGGAAAAAATATCAGTGAGATACTGGATCTGACAGTTGATGAAGCAATAACTTTCTTTGATAAAATCCCGAAACTTGGTGAAAAACTGTGGATATTATCCGAAGTCGGATTGGGTTATCTAAGGTTGGGACAGCCTTCAAACACATTGTCCGGAGGTGAATCGCAGAGGATAAAGATTGCCAGGGAACTTTCAGAATCAAAAGATAAGATAAATCTTTATATTATGGATGAACCCACAACAGGGTTACATATGAGTGATATTGAGAATCTATTAAGGGTTTTTGATAGTCTGGTTGATTCAGGCCATACACTTGTTGTAATAGAACACAATATGGATGTTATAAGATGGGCTGACTGGATTATTGACCTGGGACCCGGGGGTGGTGAGAATGGAGGTTTTGTTACAGCGTCGGGGTTCCCCCGTGATATAATGAAATCAAACAGGTCGAAGACCGGTAAATATTTGAAAAAGTATCTTGAAAAATAATGAAAGGGGATTTGAATGAGAATTCTTGTAACCGGCGGGGCTGGATATATAGGCAGTGTTGTAAGTGAATACCTGCTCGACGAAGGTCATCAGGTAATAATTGCTGATGACTTGTCTACCGGACATAGAGACGCGGTTGACAAAAGGGCCGAATTTTTTGAGCTGAATCTCTTTGACTCCGAATCGCTTGAAGGTATTTTAGCTGACGGCATTGAAGCTGTATGTCATTTTGCCGCCTTTTCCAGAGTGGGTGAATCCATGGCCAATCCTTTAAAGTATTACAGGAACAATGTGTGTGGAGCAATATCCCTGCTTGATTCTATGAAGAGAGCTGGAGTTCCTCTTTTTCTTTTTTCATCCACGGCTGCTGTTTATGGAGAGCCTGAAACAATTCCTATTACTGAAGACTCCAGTTTGAATCCCGTAAATCCATATGGTAATACTAAGCTTGCCGTAGAGAGACTCCTTGAGGATTGTTCCTCGGCGTGGGGACTGAAATCCCTCTCTTTACGCTATTTTAACGCTGCAGGCGCGACTGAACTCCACGGAGAGGATCACAATCCGGAATCTCATCTGATCCCTCTGGTTCTGGATGTTGTAGAGGGAAAGAGGGAGGAACTGATTGTTTTTGGTGATGATTATCCCACTGAGGACGGAACCTGCATCAGGGATTATATTCATGTTAAGGACCTGGCGACAGCTCATCTCCTTGGACTGGAAAAACTCTCTGAGGGCTATTCCGGAGCTCTTAACCTTGGAGGCGGCAGGGGAGTTTCAGTACTGGAGATAGTCAAAGCGGTGTCGAAAGTTACGGGAAAGAAAGTAAACTACACGGTTGGAGCGAGACGCAGGGGTGATCCTGTTTCCCTTGTGGCCTCATCTGAGAGAGCTTATTCGGTTCTCGGCTGGAAGAGGGTATTCTCCGAAATTGAGAATATTATCGAGGATGCCTCAAACTGGCGTAAGAATTTTCCGAAGGGATATCGTAAGTAGTATCTTCAAAAAAATAATTCTAATATTCTGCATTACTCTTACTTTTTAATTAATTATTTTATTGATGAGCGGTCAGTTTATAATGTTATAAGCTAAAGAAAGTGTTACCTTGTCGAATATGTAGAATGGAAGATATTTTACCAGTTAATGTAAAAGATTAAAATAATCGTTATTTATAATATTGTAACCCCCCTGAAAATAAAAGCGTAACTTTGCTAATTGATTTATTAGTAATACCATACGCAATAGCTGAAACCTCACGCGATTTTACCTTTAAAATATAAAACGTCCCGACGGATGGCATGCATATTGCGCTTATCAATTAACCAGAACAGTTTATTATTTATTTTATCGGCTTGATCGGGATATTTAGGGATGTCTGATTTGTATACACATATTCTTGAGAGGATAAGAAGGTTATCTCCAAAAACGATAGACTCCCTCTTATCTATTCTTGATTCGAACTTCAAGGATCTCTACCGCGGAATTTATGCCTGTGCTATTGATATCACTTCGAAGAATGTAATCTACCTTTCTAATGGGATATCAGGTGTTGACAGGGGTTATATTCGCTCAATACTACGGTTAGAAGGACAGGATAATTACAGATTGGAAGTTATCAATAAGGAGGGTTGTAATAAAGATAAGATAACTTCTCTCATGACTGTAAAGATCCCCCTTTATAATGAAAACGAATGCTTCGGTCATTTTTCAATCTTGCTAAGTGATCATCATTCATCACAATTCAATGATAGAAAAGACAATCTTCTATCGGAGATTCTCTCCCTTTTAGTTGTTCAGTTTATATTACCACCCAGCCGGGATATCGTTGAGAATGAAAGTGACTTTCTCAGGCGGTGTCTTTTCAGGGGGTTGAAAGACGGTAGTATAATGCGTTCAACATTGATAAGAATGATGGATCTTTCAGGTGCTGAATATTGTGCTTTTTGTGCAGAGGATGACGGCAGAAATGTACATATCATGCTGGATGGGAAAGAACTGAGTTCAGAAGTGTCCGATATTACCGGTAAAGTCGTAAGCGCCTTCGCGAGGGCTACAGGCTCAGACGGCGATTCCCCGGAATATTCAAAGAAAGTATATTACAGAACCGGAAGAAGCAATATAAAGTACCTTGTAGGTAAAACTTCGATCGAAAGCTATTTCTTTACGCCTGTAACGTGTGATTCATCGATAAGGGGAATCGTTTTCTTCGGAAGTTTCAGGAAAAAAGCTTTTACGGCAAGTGATATTCCATATTTCAGGGATATGGGAGGAACCAGGTGTAATACGGAAACGGTATTATATAGTGGCGGGAGCGAAGCAGAGAGTTTGAAGGACATCATTAATATTCTGCCCTTTGGGACGGCACTTATTTCCGAAAATGGCGATATTTCTTATAGCAACCCAGAATTTCGTAAGATTCTTAAAATAGGCAATGACGGTTACAGGTCGGTAGAGGATATTTACAGATTAACAGGGTACAATTTCCAGGATTTGTCTGATGAACTGAGGATTTTCAAAGATAGAATAAACGACAGAGAGATAGTATCTGTAAAATCAGATAAAGAGGTTCTGACAGTAAACTGGGTTTCCATTAAAAGGATTTCAAAAGAGTTCGATTCAATTCTGATGATAGATTACGCGGAAAAAGAAAGTGATTTCGATAAAGAAATGCTCTCAGTTATAGCACATGAAATAAGAACACCAATTTCCGCCCTCAAAAACTCTCTGAAAATACTGTCTCAGAAGGAATCTGCACCATTCGGGGAGCTGTCAGGTGAGAATTCTAATGCTTCAAGAAACAAATTCTTTAAAACCGCTCTACGTACGGTTGACAGATTGAACCTTATAGTCGACGGTTTAGTTGATCTATCCTCGGAAGGGATCAAAGCCAATTCGTTAAAGATCGAGAGAGCTGAGGCGCTTTCATTCATTGAATCTGCTACACGTATCTTTAAGGGTCCTCTGGATAGAAAAGGGATAACTCTAAGCATAAATATTGACGACAATATTTCTGATATTGAAGTGGACCTGCACAAAATGGAGCAGATCATTCAGAATCTACTCTCAAACAGTTTTAAGAATGTGCCTGCCGGAGGCAAAATAGAGCTTTCAGTCTCGCCCGTATCCCCTCCCTCCGATACCTTGATTTCAGCCCTTCCGTGGGATTACATTTCCAGCCCTCAATTTATAGATCTATGTGTTAAAGACAGCGGCAGGGGGTTTCCTTCTGATGTGATTAAGAATGTAAATATCCTGACTGAAGATTATTTAGAGCGTAAAAGGAGAACAATAGGATTGGGGCTTTATATATCCGGTACTTTGGCCAGATTACACGGCGGGATCTTAAGAATTGGCAATAACGATAACGGGGGAAGCTCATCCCATCTCTATCTGCCGGCTGACTGGAAAACGAGAACTGTTATGAAAACGGTCTTCAGTATCGATAATATGATAAGAGAAATGATAAAAGGTGGAGATACTCCGATCTTATACATCTTAACAAAGAGGGACAGAAAATGCTGGTTTGATCTAATTGGCAAATGGAACAAAGATACTTCTGTGTATCCGGATGCGACCGGGGAATTGGACGCGGATCTGTTTACCTGGCCTTTGTGGGAAAGGTGCGCGTTTGTTCTTGCGTCGGAAAGAAAATATTTATCAGACCCTGAAGGGTTGTTTTCCAGTGAGATAGATCGATCAGGATATGCCGGTCCTGATTGGAATAAACGTGTTGGAGTTGGATGGGGAATAAGCCTTCATGAAGGAAGCAATACAAGAGAATTGATGACTAGCGCTAAGGAAAAGCTAGGAAATATTCAGAGAATGCCGGTTTAGAAAGGAGTTAATTATGCGGGGAAATAAAATATTAATTGTAGAGGATGATGAAGATATTGTTGAAACTGTAAAGTACAGTTTGGAACTAAGAGGTTTCGAAGTTGATGTCGTCTGTGATGGGCTGCACGCTTTGAGGAAGGCCAGAAGGGAAAAATTCGATCTTATGCTTCTGGATATTATGTTGCCCGGAAAGAACGGATATGAGGTTTCAAGGATACTCAAAGATGAAATGGATGAAGGAAAGATTAATCCTTTTAAGATTCTTGTTCTTACGGCCAGAAGGGTTAACAGTGCCGAAAGGGAAGATTTTCTCGCCACCTGGTCAAAAGCGGACGAATATATGTACAAACCCTTTGAACTCGAAGATCTAGTGGAGAGGATAGATTATCATATCGGGGAAGATTCGCGAATGTCAGGCGTGTAACCCGATCCTTTGGTGTTGATGGCGGGTAATAACAGGGAATTCCATGAAAGATAAAGCAGATAAATTATATTATACTGAAAGGCTGTTCGAAAGTTCTCCCGTGGCGATGATCTGTCTAAACAGGGCTTTAAGAATAACAATGATAAACCGGGCAGCGAATGAATTGATCGGTTATTCAAACAGATTTCTCTCCGGGCGGAGGATCAGTTCGATTATGAAATGGAATAGAGTAAAAAAGGTATTTAGCGATATAAGGGACGGGAAATTGATTCCACTGATGGGATATCCGACAAGGTTTATAAACAGATCTGAAAAGGAGGTTCCTGTCAGACTGAGAATTTCTTCCATGAAAGATGAGCGCGGCGAAATTGAGGGGTATCTGCTGACCGCGGTGGATATGAGAGAAGTAAAAGATATGCAAATAGAACTATTGGAAGCTGAGAGATTCACAGCAATAACAGAAACCGCTGTTAGTGTAAAACATGAAATCAATAATCCTCTATGTTCTATACTGGGGAATATTCAATTGATTCTCATGGAGAATAATGATATTGATCCGGTAAACTCAAAAAGACTTAAGAGTATTGAAAGGCAAATATATAGAATTCAACAAATAACAGATAAACTTGGCAGAATAGTAAAACCAACCCTTAAAGAATATATTGACGGCAAGAAAATGCTCGATGTTGAGGCTTCAGCCGTTTCAGAAAAAACTTTTACCCCTTGATTATCAAGAAAGTGTTGACAATCGTTAAAAATTATTTAAGATTTCCTCACATGGGAAGGTAGCTCAGTCGGTAGAGCAACGGATTGAAAATCCGTGTGTCGGCGGTTCGATTCCGCCCCTTCCCACCATTTTACTTTTTGAATCAATGTTATCAATCCTTATAATCCCTTAAGAAACACTATATAACAGGTATCTTAGCTGACATTTTATTTGTTTATTTCGCTGTATCGCGGGATCTGATTAGTGGATTAATGTTGACAGTAGGGAAATTGCTGATTTATTTTTATCTCTGGTATCTGTATTATAAAGGAGAGGAAATGGTCGATAAATTAAAAGTCGCTGTAATTTCCGCGGTCAGAGCTTATATGGAGACTGAGGAGAGAATGGATCGGGGTTTTCCTGATCGGGTTTTGAGTGAGTGGAGGATGAGGGGGCGAAGAGAGATATCGGGTAGATTTAATATTCCGCGCGGAGGGAATTCTTCCAGAGTTGCTTTTCGCGGGTATTCTTTCCTTTAACGGTGCGCGTCATGATCTGTCAATATTGATGAAATGAGAACTTATGTCCCCTGGTAACAACAGAGATCATTTAAAGAGGAAAGTCAGAATAACTGATACTACATTCAGGGATGGACATCAGTCCACGCTGGCAACTCGTTTGAGAATAGAAGATATGCTGCCTATTGCCCGGGAAATGGATGAAATCGGGTTTCATTCCATGGAGGTCTGGGGAGGGGCGACATTTGATGTTGCGATACGTTTTTTAAATGAAGATCCCTGGCAGCGCCTCGCGGATATTAAGAAGAAGGTTACGAAAACCCCTCTTCAGATGCTACTCAGGGGACAGAACCTGGTCGGATATCGTAATTACGCGGATGATGTCGTGGTAAAGTTTGTGGAAGAAGCGGCTGGAGCCGGCATCGATATATTCCGTGTTTTTGATGCTCTAAACGACGAACGTAACTTTGAAACCTGTTTCAAAGCCATAAAGAGAAGCGGTAAACATATTCAGGGGACTATATCGTACTCACTTACTGAAGAGCGTCTCGGAGGAGAAGTTTTTAATTTGAATTACTATATGGAAAAAGCCAGGGCAATTGAAGAGCTTGGAGCTGATTCACTTTGCATAAAAGATATGGCGGGTCTTCTGAACCCTTACGATGCTTATGAGCTTATTTCCGCTTTAAAAGATACTGTAGATATTCCCCTGCAACTTCATTGTCATTATACAAGTGGAATGGCTTCGATGACCTATATGAAGGCAATCGAAGCGGGCGTGGATGTTGTTGACTGTACTCTCGCACCTTTTGCCTTAAGGACTTCACAGCCTTCGGTCGAATCGATGATCGCCGCTTTGAGAGGAACTGAAATGGATCCCGGGCTGGACCTTCAGAAATTGTTCAATCTTGGTTCATACATTGAAGAGGTAGCTCCGAAGTACCGGGATTTTCTGAATACAACCCGCATGTCCGTAATAGATACGGGTGTAATCAAGCATCAGATTCCGGGAGGAATGCTTACCAATCTTGTCAGCCAGCTTAAACAGGCTGAAGCACTTGACAGAATAGAGGATGTTTACCGTGAGCTGCCGGTTACAAGGATGGAGCTGGGTTGTCCTCCTCTCGTCACCCCGACGAGTCAGATCGTCGGAATTCAGGCGGTGCAAAATGTGTTATTCGGGCGATACAAGATGATTACAGGTCAGGTAAAAGATTACGCTTATGGTCTGTACGGCAGGCCTCCTTTGCCTATGGATGAAAAGGTCCGCAAGAAAGCCTTGAAGGGATATCCCAAGGGTGAAAAACCGATAACCTGCAGAGCCGCGGATATTATTGAACCGGAACTGGCTAAAGCCTCGGAAATGAGCAAGGGGATCGCCAAAAATACGCGTGATGTATTGATATGTGCTTTGTATCCTACCGCGGGGCTGAGATTTCTGCGGTGGAAATATGGGCTGGAGGATCCCCCGGAAGAAGTAAAACCTAAAACAATGCGGGAAGTAATAGATGAAGAAAAATTAGTCGAGCGCGTTAAGAGTGGTGATTATGATATAAACAGTTCCTCGAAAAGAGAGTTAAAAGGGAAAGACACAAGAAGCTTTAATGTGTTCGTAGGAGATGAATACTTTAATGTTGAAGTTGAAGAAGTAGGCGGGAAAGTTAAATTCAAAGGTACGGGTGGAACTGAACCTATTATCAGGAAGGATAAGAAGAAGGGGTCGGAGAAGAAGAAGGCTGAGTCTAAGGAAGACCAGGCGGCTTCAGAAAGCGGAGAGTTTGTCCTGACCGCGCCGATGCCCGGAATGGTACTCGAATATAACGTAAAAGAAGGGGATAAAGTGGATGTAGGAGATCTTCTTTTGACTCTTGAAGCGATGAAAATGCGAAATAGTGTCACCTCCAATGTAAAAGGGGTTGTAAAATCAATCAGGATTCCACCGGGAAATTCCGTTGAGAAAAATCAGGCATTATTGATAATTGCCCAATAATCATAGAGGAGTTAATCAGAGGTTTTGATAGATAGACGACTTTTCAGATTAAAGTCTCATCCCATTTTGAGCATCAAAGAAAGTGAAAAGATACCATTTAGTTATAATGGTCAGCGTATCTTTGCTCTGAAGGATGAAATGCTTTCTTCAGCCCTGTTCGCGAACGGTATCAGGGTATTCGGGCATCACAGTGTTGACGGAGCGCCTCAGGGTATATTTTGCGCTAACGGGCAGTGCAGCCAGTGTACTGTTCTTGTCGATGGTGTTCCCTTAAAATCGTGTATGACTGTTGTGCGCCCCGGCATGAGGGTTACGAGTTGTGAGGGTGTTCCACCCTTACCTGAGGATGACGAGGTACCCGTCTTCGGGGAAACGGAAATGATCGAAACGGAAGTTTTGATCATAGGAGGAGGCCCTGCCGGTATAAATGCCGCTATCGAACTAGGGAAACTGGGTATAGATGTTCTCATAGTTGACGACAAGAAAGAACTTGGCGGTAAACTTACCCTGCAGACTCATCCATTTTTTGGTTCAACAGAGGATTGCTATGCCGGCGTGAGGGGGATCGATATCGCTGAGAAAATCACCGGGGAATTGGAAAAATATAGTAATGTTAAGGTATTTAACTCAACGATTGCAGTCGGAGCCTTTGAAGATAAAGTCGTCGGTTTATATAAAGATGGACGTTATATCCTGGTATCTCCGAAAGCAGCTGTAGTTTCTTGCGGCGCTAGAGAAAAAAGTCTCGCGTTCCCCGGCTGTGACCTGCCCGGCATCTATGGAGCCGGAGCTTTTCAGACTTTGCTGAATCGCGATTTAATTCGTCCAACAGAGAGGCTTTTCATAGTAGGGGGAGGCAATGTTGGACTCATCGCCGGATATCACGCGATTCAGGCCGGAATTAAAGTTGTTGGACTCGCCGAGGCGCTTCCAAGCTGCGGAGGATATAAGGTACACCTTGATAAATTACGCAGACTTGGTGTTCCTGTATTTACCTCCCATACTGTAGTCGAAGCTGAAGGCAAGGAGCAGCTCGATAGGATTACCGTAGCAGGTATCGACAGTAACTTCAATCCCATGCAGGGAACTTTCAGGACTTATGAAGTCGACACCCTTCTTATTGCCGTTGGCCTGTCGCCCGTTAACGAATTATCTCAAAAGCTCAAAGAGTTTGGTATCGAAGTTTTTACGTGTGGTGATTCTGAGGATATATCCGAAGCTTCCGCGGCAATATTCAGCGGCAAGATAACCGGCAGAAAGGTAGCTCGATTTCTAGGCAATAGTACGGCTGTGCCGGAGGAATGGAATGATACAGAAAGGGTTTTGCGAAGTGAACCGGGAGAAACGGTAGATTTTAAACCTGAAGAATGCACTATAGATACCTATCCGGTTATCAGGTGTGTTGAAGAAATTCCATGTGACCCCTGTGTACATTCATGCCCCGAACATTCTATAAGTCTGCGTGGTGATTCAATTATGGGGCTGCCGGTATTCGACGGCAATTGCATAGGATGTATGAAATGTGTTTCCTCCTGTCCCGCGCTTGCCATTACTCTGATCCGACCCTCTGAGAAAAGGGGTAAATCTCACGTTGTAATCCCATTTGAACTTGAAGAGGAACTGCTTGCCGAGGGGAAAAAGGTTATGAGTGTGGGGATGGAAGGGAAACCGCTGGGTAAAGCCGAGATAGTGAAGTTCAAAAGGTCCCCTGCCGATAAAAGGCGTCTGCTTGTTACACTGGAAGTGCCAAGCAAAACAGCACTCGACGTTGCCGGCATAAGAATTCAGGAGCCTGAAGAAGTTATTCCCGGGGAAAAGGAAATGAAATATACAGACGATGATACTATCGTGTGCAGATGTGAACGCGTAACAGCCGGCGAAATTAAGAAAGAGATATTGAGCGGTGTAAGGGATATGAATGTTCTAAAAGCGATACTGCGAACCGGCATGGGATCATGCGGAGGGAAGACGTGCACCGACCTTATTTTAAGATTATTCCGGGAATGTGGCGTAGAGCTTTCAGAGGTAACACCTCCTACCGACAGGCCCTTTGTAGCGGAACTTCCGCTTTCCACTTTTGCCTCAGCTGAAGATGGTGAGAAGAATGACGCGGAATAACTTTGATGCCGTAATCATTGGCGCGGGAAGCGTTGGATGTCCAACGGCATATTTCTTAAGCCTCGAAGATCTTAAGGTTCTGGTTATTGACAGTGAGCATTCACCGGGTCAGGGTCAAAACAAAGCGGCTATAGGGGGTGTCAGGGCGACTCATTCCGATCCCGCTAAAATATCACTTTGTCTTCAGAGTATAGAACTTTTCACGAATTGGCAGAAGATATACGGAACAGACATTGGCTGGAAGGGCGGGGGGTATTGTTATCCAATATACAGAGAGAAAGACGAAAAGGTCCTGAAGGAACTTCTACCTGTTCAGAAAAGTTACGGCCTTGATATAGACTGGGTTGTCCCCGATGAAGTTGAAAGTCTGATTCCCGGCGTTAATACCGAGGGTCTGCGCGGCGGAACTTATGCTCCGGGGGATGGACAGATATCTCCGCTTATAGCTTCAGCCGCTTTCTGGAAGGAAAGCAGAAAAAGAGGAGCGGAATTCAAATTCGACGAGAAAGTAACGGATCTGATTATAAATAGCGGCAGGATAGAGGGGGTCAGGACGAATAAGGGAAAATATTATTCTCAAGTTGTAGTAAATGCCGCGGGCTCAGGGGCAAAGGAGATCGGCCGCATGGCGGGCATTGATATTCCCGTTGTCCCGGAAAGCCACGAAGCGGGCATAACTTCTCCGGTTGCGCAGTTTCTGAAACCACTGGTTGTGGATATAAGGCCCGGTGAAGACGGAAAGACGGATAATTTTTATTTTGGGCAGAACGATCTGGGACAGATTATATTCTGTTACACTCCGGCCGAGCCATTTACGGGCGAGAACAGATCTTCAACCTCAGAGTTCATGCCCGTTGTTTCCCGAAGGTTGATATCTCTCCTCCCGAGACTTAAAAATACTCTGGTGCGGCGGGTGTGGAGAGGACTTTATCCTATGACTCCGGACGGAATAATTATTCTCGACCATGTAAGGGAGGTGAAAGGGTTTTACCTGGCGGTTGGAATGTGTGGACAGGGATTTATGCTCGGGCCGGGAGTAGCCAGGAATATCGTGTCTCTGATAATCAGGGGAAAGCCCCAGATCGATCAGAAAGTATTCGATTCACTCTCCTTTTATCGTGATTTTTATTCGAAGCGATCCGAAACTCTCAAGTAAGATCGATTTTGACTTGAATATATTACTATTAAAGATCCATTTAGTTTACCGCATCAGCGCAGACAGGAAAAAATCTCCTTGAAAAGAGAAGACAAGCTAATATATTGAATTACCATGGGAAGCTCCTTTAGTCTTGAATATTATGGAGCTGGTGTAGCTCAGCAGGTAGAGCAACGCATTCGTAATGCGTAGGTCACCGGTTCAACTCCGGTCACCAGCTCCAAATTTCTATCCGTACATATTAAAATCCCGTTTTTTGCTTTTCTAATGAGAGAATCAATATCCTTTCCTCTTCCTCCGGGAGTCTTGTGATATCAATCCCCGGACATACGGAAACCGGGTAAACTTCGGATTAAAATAAAAAGGTTGCTGACAGCTGAAACGCTTTTATGTATACTCAACCGGTGAGTGAATTAAATAGTTGGTTATTAGAATGGTATCTTGATATAAGTTTTGGGGGTTGATCAATGGCGGAGAAGGTTACTAAGGAAGAGCTTCTTGAAAAAGCAAAAAAACCGGGTGAAGAAGCTATGAAGCTTCATCCTTTTTATAAGGGAAAGATCGGAGTAATGCCCAAGTGCTGTATTCGCAGCATCGATGATTTCGCCATATGGTATACTCCGGGCGTCGCGAAACCGTGTATTGACATAAGGGATAATCCCGAGAAAGTATTTGAGCACACTAATAAGGCTAATATGATAGCGGTGGTCTCTGACGGCACGAGAGTGCTTGGGCTCGGCGATATTGGTCCCGCCGGGGCTATGCCCGTTATGGAAGGCAAAGCTCTTCTGTTCAAGTATCTGGGCGGAGTTGACGCTGTTCCAATCTGCCTGGACACTAAGGATCCTGATAAACTTGTAGAAATTGTTAAACTGCTTCAGCCGACATACGGCGGAATAAATCTGGAAGATATCTCCCAGCCTAAATGTTTCAAAGTCCTCGATACATTAAGGAAGGAGTGTGAAATACCGGTCTGGCATGATGATCAGCAGGGGACGGCCGCTGTAACAGTCGCGGGTTTGATAAACGCCCTGAAGATAGTCGGAAAGGATATTTCCAAAGTTAAAGTGGCAATGGTAGGCGCCGGATCAGCTAATATCTGTATAGCCAGGATGATTATTGTCGCGGGAGTTACTCCAGGGAATATAGTTATGTGCGACAGTAAAGGCATCCTTCATGAAAGCAGAGAAGAGGAGCTTAGAGACAGGTACAAAGAGAAATGGGAATTAACGCAGAAGACAAATGGTGAAGGGAAAACCGGAGGAATACCCGAAGCGATGCAGGATTCTGATGTAGTTATCGCACTGTCAAAGGTTGGCCCGAATACAATCAAGAAGGAATGGGTTGCCTCTATGGCGGATGACGCGATTGTATTTGCATGCGCCAATCCTATTCC
Source organism: uncultured bacterium (assembly GCA_964554125.1). Classification (GTDB taxonomy): domain Bacteria; phylum Krumholzibacteriota; class Krumholzibacteriia; order Krumholzibacteriales; family WJIX01; genus JAGHBT01. The sequence continues at coordinate 35,168 of CAZKNG010000017.1, forward strand.
TGAAATCTGGCCCTGGGATGCAAAGGAAGCAGGCGCGAGAGTTGTAGCTACAGGAAGAAGCGATTTCTCGAATCAGGTTAATAATTCACTTGGGTTTCCCGGGATATTCAGAGGTACTCTCGATGTGATGGCAAAAACAATAACAGACGAGATGTGTATTGCGGCCGCCCGCGAACTGGCAAAGTGCGCTGAGGATAAGGGCATGAATGAGGATTATCTTATTCCGACAATGGATGAATGGGAAGTTTTCCCCCGTGAGGCCGCTGCAGTGGGAAGTAAAGCGATAGAACAGGGTGTAGCCCGGTTGGATCTTACAAGAGAGGAAATTTATGATAAAGCGGTGCAAGTCATAAGGAATGCGCGTGAATCTTTCGAATGTCTTCAGAATGAAGGGTTCATAAAACTCCCTGTTAAGTAGTGGAATGTAATAGTAAATTATATAACGATTGGAGGTGGTCAAAATCGCCGGCACGATAATAGAAAAGATTCTTTCAGCTCATTCCGGCAGGGAAGTAAAGGCCGGAGATGTTGTCTGGATAGATATTGACAAGAGAACCGCGAGGGATTTCGGAGGAGCGAGCGTTGTTCATAATCTTAAGAAGTATTACAACCCTCCCTTCGTAAATGATCGAAGTAAGACATTTTTCACCTTTGACTGTAATGTTCCCGCGAAGGACATAGGCTATGCTGAGAATCAGCAGATATGCAGGGATTTCGCGAAAGAAACTGGCATACGGGTTTTCGATGTAAACGCCGGCATTGGTTCTCACGTCGCAATTGAAAGAGGGCTCGTAAAACCGGGGGAGATATTTGTTGGAACAGACAGTCACCTCAATATCATGGGAGCTGTAGGATGTTTCGGGCAGGGTATG
>CAZKNG010000018.1:0-34673 GCA_964554125.1 uncultured bacterium
AAACCCTGAGTAGCGAACGCGCTCACATTTGTTACCGCGTTGAAGGGAAGTGTCAGAGAAAAAATAATTATCACAAATTGCAGCATGGGGCTTTCTTTAAAGATATCTTTTGCCAGCCATCCTGAACTCAGAATCAATAGAATCATTATGATTGAAGAGAATAATACTGTAGCTTTCAATGCCGAGCGTATCAGTCTTTTTATCTGATCTCTATCGAGCTCGGGATTCAGACGGCTCACGAAACGCATCACGCCGACTTCCAGTCCCATTTTAGCCAGCACTTCCCCGATCAGGATAATTGAATTCGCGATGGAATATATCCCGAGGTATTCCGTTCCTACCCAGCGGGCCAGCAGAGCTGTGTAAAGAAAACGGTTTATATTTCCGTAAACAAGACCGGAAAAGGTAATAGTGGATTCTTTAGCTATCTTCTGAGCTGTATTCATAGGGTAAGTTTTGTCGTTAAACCTTTAAGAAATCCCGACCATGTGTAATAGAAGGCTTTGAATCCGTGCCGGCGGTTTAGTAAATCCTTCAGCGCGACTCCGTTCAAGTACAGAAATACAATCGGTAGAAGAAGAGATCTGTTGAATTTACGGAAAAAATAGGCGGTATTATGCGCGCGGTAGTACATTCCTTCGGCAGGAGCGCTTCGTCGGGTTCCTCCGGATGAAGCCCTCAGATGTTCTATTTCAGGTTTCGGAGAATAGAGAACCCTCCCGCCATGTTTTCTGACGCTGAAGCCGAAATCTCCGTCTTCCATGATTGCGGTACCGATATAGTTTGTGTCAAACCCGCCGGCTTCGAAGAATCTATCCCTTCTTACAGCGAAATTTCCGCCCGCCGCCCACTGACATTCTGAATAGCTGTCGGAATAGAAATTTTTGAGAGTTTTCCCGTAAAATGTGATATAACCTCCGGATATATTTTCCCTTTCATTTAAGATCTTTGAGGCGGCTTCGTATATCTTTCCTCCGATAACCCATATTTCTTCTCCTTGTCGTTTGAACTCATTGATATAATCGTCGATTAATTCAGGAGAGGGTATTACGTCATCATCGACAAAGAGCAGTATCTCTGCGCCGGAAGCCTCGGCCCCGACATTCCTGGCATTCGGAAGCCCCTTTCTTTTGATAGATATATACCTGTAGTGATATTTTCCGGTGGAAAAGTCACTCAGAGGAGTACTGCCACCTGAAGTTTGATCTATAACAATTACTTCAAAATCGTTTGAGGTCTGATCTTCAAAACTTCGAAGCGTCTCGAGAGTAATACTGCTTCTATCTACTGTTGGTATGATAACACATATTTGGAATTCCATAATAACCAGACTTTAAATTCTTAATTTACATTTTCTTTTAATTACCTGCCATAAAGGGTCGATCTTATCAATAAGAGACGTCGGGAGAAAGCTGGCGATTATAAAAGCGGCCGCAAAAAGCTTGTAGGGCTTAATACTGAAGGATTTGATAAAATGCTTTCTTGCAAGTTTCAGCTTCCTTTCAAAGAATAGTATCCGGCCGAGGTGGAAATTGTAATGGAAGGTTTTTTCTCTATCCAGGTTTCTTTCTGTAACGCTCCCGGCGTTATTCCTCTGTCCGAGTAATTCAAGAGGTTCTTCTTCTCCTTTATTTCTTGCTATAGAGCACTTACGGGCAATCTTGGCATAATAGTTCTGCTGTTGCTTCAAAGCTATAGAAGTGCTGTCAATATCAAGCCTGTGGATATAGAGAATTTCCTTAATATTAGTTATTTCGTAACGGTCGGCAATTCTGAGCCAGAGATCGTAATCCTGAGCTTTGACAAACTCCTGGCGGTACCACCCAACATCATCGATACTCTTCCTTCTGAACATCACCGAACCGTGGCGGAATTGGTTCTGGTATAGAAGCGATTTTTTCAATTGTATAGGATCTGACGGAAGTATTGTCTCTGTGAGCTTTTTGCCCGTACTTGTTATTTCGCTGTAAGAGGTCCCCACCAATCCTATATTTGAATTTTCTTTCATCAGCGCTGCCTGCAATTCTATTCTTCTCGGCAGAGAATAATCTCCGGCGTCTATTCTGGCGATATACTCACCGCTCGAGCATTCTATCGCTTCATTAAGTGATTTTGTAAGACCTTTACGCGGGCGTGAAATGATGGATATTCTCGGGTCTCCAAAGGATTCAATGACATTGTTTACGGCCGGACCGCCTCCGTCATTTACAATTATGAATTCAAAATTCCGGTATGTTTGCGCCAGGATGCTTTTTATAGATTCCCCAAGAAATGGCTCATCCTCTTTAATTGACATTATTACTGAAACTTCTGGCGTCATAATTCTCCGTATCCATAACCGGCGCGAGAGTGTAAAAATTCAGCTTACTTCGATAAACCAGCGAAATCAGAATAAGGATAGAAGAGGCGGCAGAAAAGGTCAAAAGAAAAAAGGATCAAGATGTCCCTTTCTTTTAAAGTTGAAGAGCGTAGTCCTGTTCACATGTAAAATTCACCGACAAAATTGTTACGAAGTGATATCACAGATGTTATTATGGGCAATTCGCCAAGGTCTTAACAAGAAAAGAATATCGGTAATGATGGATTCATTAGAATAAAATTTATAGGAAGTTTTATACTTTTGACCGTGTAATTTATTGATCAGTTGAATTTCATATATAGTAATCAGCGGGCTTATCTTTTAAAATATCCGTATTTCTCAAGGTTTAGCGCGTATTCTTCAGCGAGAAGCCGGTTGTTTTCATCGAAGAAATTCATTAATTTCTCAAAATCCTCATCTCTGTATTTTATTGAATTTACTGTTTTGCCTGGGATTTCTATTCTGTTTAAAATTCCCAGATTGTCAGTGAAGGGGATATTAATATCGCCGAAGAACCTTTTCTTTAATCTGCCCAGATGAAACAGCAGGCTGCGCGAATCTGTTTTGTACTTGCCCATGAAGCTTTTTTTGTTTTCATTCCTGGAATTAATATAATTATAGGCCGTTTCGCCGGTCAGTCCCATGATACTTTCAAGTTTTTGAAAAAAAAGGGCCGGGCTGTTTTTAAGTTCTTCGTATACGAGAACATAAACATTAGTGACGCCGAAGATCTTTTCATATTCTTTAATTACGTCATAATAGCAGAGCGCCGATAGTGTGAAGCTGCTGGCACCGTCTCTTATCAGATTATCTGTGTAAATTCTAAAATTACGCGTCTGTTTATAATTCTTAAAGCAGTAATTGTACATTTGCGCGTAGATAGATTTTATTAAATCCAACTGGTTTCTTATGACTATTATGACTTTCGGCTCGGGAGTTAGCTCGGAAAACAGCATGTAAGCTTTCCTGGCCGTACTCGCGGGGTCGAGATATCTAACTAGAGGCCGCGGTTTTTCAGCTAAGAAAAGGCTGTTACTGAGTATCGATTCACTCGAACATATAATAATATCTCTGTCGGTGCTGTCTATTTTATCCCTCAGGCCTTTTTTGTGATAATCGACCTTCTTTTTGAATGAAATTTCATTTAAGTATAATAGATCTAATCTCCATTTTTCTTCATTCTCATAATCCCTTATGTCAAACATTTCGGGATGTCTGGGAAAGAGGAATTTTTGCAGAGTTGTAGTTGCGGTTTTCGGATATCCGATATGAATGAAAATTTTCCGTCTCTTTGTTTTCATTTTCCTTCACCTCTGATCTTTATCAATCTATTATAGAACGGGTACAGATTCAAAGAAAAACTTAATATTCCCACAACTATAGTTGAATAAAGCACTCCGGCAAAACCGAACTGCTTCAGGGTCAGGATATCTACTTTTGTGTATGGAAAAAAGGTCACATTTGCCAATCCTATTATCAATAGGAGAGACTGTCGAAAACGTCAAAACAAAATTGGTGAACTCTGTTCGGAATCAATTATTTTGTTGTGCAAAGAGGGGGCATTTTAACTTCAGTTGGTTTTTATTTATACATGATAATTTGCGGTCATAAAATAAATGTATCTCTATTTTTATCTTATCAAGACACTTTCCTTGTGATAAAATGAAGCAACGGAGCGGGAATATTTTATTCTCACGCTTTTGACTACGGCATTATGAGAGAAAAATATTATGCAAGATATTCTTCAAAGTTAAAAAATGAAATTAATTGTATCTTCTGGAAAGAAGGCATAGATAATATAATATATTGCAATATAATAAAAACATAAAGTTTATTTTACCAGTGAGAAATCCTATAAATTGCGCAAAATCTAATTTAAAAACCGGACATTATAAGATTTTTGATTATCCTGTTAAGAATACTGAAGATTGTATTGAAGCAATTTATAAAGAGCTTCTGATTTTAATGAAGGTATAATCAGACTTATAAAAAATAAAACTGACATTTGAAAGGTGATTATTTATATTGCACCTCTGATATTTCGTTTAAAAAAAAGTCTATTCCGATAAAAAGTTAAAAAACCGTTTAAAAATCACCAGGTTATTTATGAAGAAAAATCAAGACACATCCTTTATAGCCAAAAATGCTTTTTCCCAGAGCATTGGTCTGATTTTTTCTAAAGTTATAGGTTATGTAACTTTTTTTTATGTTATCAGAGTTCTTGACGCTGAGTATTATGGTATATATTTCCTGGCATTAACCATAATAACAATACTTGCTAGTATCTTATGCATGGGATTACATATGGCTGTTGTCAGATATGTTCCTCTGTATCTGGGTAAGGATGATTATCAGCGGACTCGTGGCACTTTAATATTAGCGACCGGGGTACCTTTAATTTTGAGTTTTATAATGGGGTTTGTGCTGTATTTTTTCTCGGGATCGATCAGCGCATTATTCAGCAAAGGTGAAAAGCTGGAATTAGCAATAAAATATTTTGCTTTTTTACTGCCCTTTATGACAGTCGGCAAGATATGGCTGGAAGTAATAAGGGCGCTAAAGAAAATCAAATATAGAGTTATTGTAGAACGTATACTGGCGCTGGTATTAAAATTGATTTTGATAGTTATATTTTTCTTTGCTGGTCTCAAACTTACATCTCTGCTGTTATCCGAAGTACTTACTTATGTTTTTATTCTGTTTGCATCTTTATATTTTTTGAAGAAATTTCTTCCGGAGCAGATTTTTAAGGTAGAACCGATATTTGAAAATTCAAGAATAATTAAATTTTCGATTCCGTTATTCCTTTCGGGACTTTTTGTATTGATAATGTATCGCATGGATGTTCTGATGCTTGGATATTTTGGAACCTCGGAACAGGTTGGAATATACGCCTGTAGTTTGAAAATCGTGATATTGTTGACATTACCTCTGTTTTCATTCAACTCTATTTTTGCACCGGTAATATCTGAATATTTTGGATTAAAACAGATGCAGAAATTTGAACAGAATTTTAAAATTGTAACCAGGTGGATTTTAATATTAGTATTGCCGTTTTTTGTTCTAATATTAATTTTTAATTCACAGATTATGGGAATATTCGGCGATGAATTTATTCTAGGTTCAATGGCTTTGGTGATACTATCTTTTGGACAACTGATAAACTCAGCCGTTGGTCCTTCAGGATTAGTCTTGTCGATGTCGGGAAATCCAAAATATAATCTTCTGAATTCTTCTCTGGTTTTGGTTATGAATTTCTGGTTGAATTACTGGTTAATCCCGATATACGGAATTATCGGGGCTGCTATAGCTACTTCAACCGCCTTTGTGGTTATAAATTTATTGAAATTGTTTGAGGTATATTATCTGATAAAAGTATATCCTTACTCAAGAAATTTTTATAAACCAATTACAGCTGCATTTATTTCCGGATTTATGGTATATTATCTAAAGAAAATATTTTTAATTGAGGATATTGTTCCTTCTATGTTTTTAGCATTACTTTTATTTATTCTGTTTGTTTCCATTGTGTTTCTTTTGAAGATTGAACCGCAGGATAAAGAATTGATTTATACAATTCAGCGAAAATTTTTCAAGAAGGGATAGTCGTTACTCCAGAAGAAAGCGGTTCTTCATTGTTTAGTTTATACTCGACTGTGAAATCAGGAGGAATTGATGATAGAAGCAAGTGAAATCAGAAAGTCATTTGGTGATGTCCGGGCTGTCGCGGGTATAAGCTTTAATGTTGAAAAGGGTGAGATATACGGGCTGCTGGGTCCTAACGGTGCCGGAAAAACGACTACTATTTCTATGATTTCAGGGCTTCTCAAACCCGATTCCGGCTCTATAAAAATAGCCGGCAGGGATACACGCGAGGGTGGAAGCCGCTTTAAGGAGATCCTTGGTGTTATTCCACAGGAGATAGCTCTCTACGAAGAGCTTTCCGGGAGGGAAAACCTGCATTTCTGGGGAAGTCTCTACGGACTTTCAGGTAAGAAGCTGAGGTCTGCCGCTGATAGAGTCCTGGAGCTTGTTGATCTGGTCGAGAGAGCCGGCGATCCTGTCAGAGATTATTCCGGCGGCATGAAACGGCGCGTGAATCTCGGAGCCGGGCTGATTCACGACCCCGAACTTATTCTTCTGGATGAACCGACACTGGGTATCGATCCTCAGGCACGCGCCAATATACTTAAGATAATAAAAGATGAAGCGGGGCGCGGAAAAACAATTATATATACCACTCATTATCTGGAAGAAGCTGAAAACCTCTGTGACCGGATTGCAATTATTGACAGGGGAACAATCCACGCTGAGGGAACACTGCGTGAACTTACCGAGCTTGCAGGGGAAGAGGATGTTGTAACTCTGACGGGTGAATTTAAAAGTGATGCCACAAAAGATATCCTGGAAGGGTTGAGGATAGATTATCTCGAGGACGGGATGGTGAGATTCTTCGTTTCCGACAGGGAAACTATCGGCAGTGTGCTTAACAAATTCTTAAAATCGGGAATAAGAATAGAAAATGTTTCGATAAAAGAACCGAATCTGGAAAGTGTTTTCCTCAGGATTACAGGATATGAATTAAGAGATTAGGAATGAGTTCACGCCCCGTGTTATTATCAGGCCGGGATATGATGAAAGAAGTCTGATGTGAGAAAAATTATTACGATATTTCTCTGCGATTTTAAAAGACGGATGAAAAACCCCGTTTCAGTACTTCTTATGATGCTGATTCCTCTTGTTATGACACTTCTTATAGGGATTGTATTCGGCGGACAGGGTGGGGAAAAGCTTCCGGTAATAAAAGTCCTTCTCGTTGATAATGACAGGGGGATTGTAAGCGGGTTTATAAAGAACGGAATGCGCCAGGATACACTGGCGAATATGATAGATCTTGAAACAGTTGAAGCGGAGGAGGGGGAAGAGCTGATGAGCGAGGGGAAGGCGTCAGCGCTGTTAGAGATCCCCAGGAATTTTTCAGACGATTTTCTCGAAGGAAAGCCCGTGGAGTTAAGACTTGTGAAGAATCCCTCAGAGACATTCCTTCCCGTTATTGTAGAAGAGATAGTAAAGACTGCAGTAGTTGCTCTCGGCAGGGCCCGGGTTTTATTCTCCGGCCCGACAGATAAGATTCGCGTTCTTATTGAAAAGGAAAGGTGGCCCACGGGTAATGAAATAGAGGGAATACTCGAAGATTCAAAGAATAAGATCACACTGGCCGGTGGGTATCTGTCGGGCTCGATTGTCGGGTTCAAAACGGAAACGGTTAGTGATATTTCAGATGATGAGAGGGATGAAGGATTTAATATATTCGCTTTTGTTCTTCCGGGAAGCATGGTTTTCGGGTTGCTGTTTATAAGCGAAATTACATTACGGGATCTGGTCAGGGAGAAAGGAGCTGGAACTCTTCAGAGGATTCTTGTAGCTCCTTTGAGGGGAAGGCATGTAGTAACTGGGAAGGTTATGGTGACTTTCTGCGTCACTGCTGTTACATGTGTAATTATCCTATTTGTCAGCGCGATAGGATTCGGTGTGAATTTAGGCCGTCCTTTGGCTCTTCTTACCCATTTTACGGGAGTAATACTCATGTGTACCGGCCTGATGGCACTATTCTATGGATTCATCAGTTCAGAACGGGCGGCAGATGCTGTAATGTCTGTTGTCATTATTATTATGGCCCTTTTTGGAGGGAGTATGGTCCCCTTTGAGCAGTTAAGCGACACTCTTCAGGCTGTCGGGCGTTTTTCCCCCGTCTACTGGGCGGCAAACGGATTTAAGCAGATTTTTATATTAGGCGCCGGGGTTGAGGATATAGCGCTGAACCTGATTATTGTCTATTTGATCGCGATCTTTACCCTGATTCCCGGAACTATCCTTATTGAAAAGAAGTTTACCGCAAAAGGTTAGGATTTTATTGTGTTTGATTCACTTAGAAGAATATTTAATATAGCCGCCGGCGACGTTAAAATAACCGTGAAGGAGAGAAGCCTTATTATCTGGATATTTCTTATGCCGCTTGCCTTTATGTTTTTTTTCGGTACTTCCATAGGGGGAGGAAGCGGCGGCGTTCCCAAAGCTACAATTACAATTGAGAACAGAGACTCGGGGTTTCTTTCCCGCGATCTGATCGAAGCCCTCGAGGATGAAAACCTTCAGCTTGTAGATTCTCTCGCCGAAGGGGCAAATCCGATACGGACTCTGATTATTCCAGAGAAATTTACAAGAAATATCCTGTCGAGAAGCAAAACGGAACTTGTATTGAGAAAAGAGAAAAACACGAATTTCGATGCCGGCAGGGCGGCATCGACCGCTATATTCAGAAGTCTTGTGAATGTTGGCGCGGGGCTTCTTGAGATAGAGACAGAAGAGGTAAAGCGGGGCGACAGCCGTTTTATTATTCAGAGTGACTCGGTAATCGGCAGTCTCTGGAATTTATCAGGGGGTGAGATTGAGGAGACAAAAGATTATGAAGTCCGTCTTGACAGCATTCTTGCCAGAGAACCAGCTATCAGCTTGAAGGATGAATTCGCGGGAAAAGCTGAAAAAATTCCAGGTGGTTTTCAATCTTCCGTGCCTGGAAGTCTTGTGATGTTCGTGTTGATGGGAATGGTGTTCAGCGGCACGGCTATAGCAGTTGAACGGGCGAGCGGAGTGCTGAAGAGGATAGCTGCAAGCCCGGCCCGGAAGATGGAGATTGTAACAGGAAAACTGTTTGGAAGAATGGTCGTATCTGCCGCTCAAATTCTCTTTCTCCTTGCGGCCGGCAAATTGCTCTTCGGCATCACACTTGGGAATTCCTATATCGGGCTCGCGCTTCTTATGGCTGTTTTCGCTTTTTCCGTCGGTTCTTTCGCTCTTCTATTCGGCTCTCTCTTTAGTGATCCAGATCAGGTTACAGGATTTGCCGTGTTGACAACACTCGCCCTTTCATCACTCGGCGGTTGCTGGTGGCCGCTTGAAATTGTTTCGAAACCCTTCAGGGTAGTCGCTTTCTTTCTTCCGACCGGCTGGACTATGGACGGCCTTCACAAAATTATTTCCTACGGGTATGGTCTGTCATCTATAATTACAAATATTCTTATTCTGGCTCTTTTCGGAATATTTTTTCTTGTGATTGCTTCTAAGAAATTGAAGATCACAATGTAATCGGGAGTAACGCTGACCTGAAGTTCAAATTCGATTTTATTGAATAACCCGGATATTTGTTCCCTTATTTTCTGAATCAAAAGAAATGATTCTACAAATTATGATACAAACGCTTGCGATTCGAGCGATTATTAATCATCATATACGGTGTCCGCGGAGTTTTTACTTTGTCCGCGAATTGACTGATTTAAGAGCAGTTTTATGTCGGTGTTTCCAGTTTGTTCTTTAAGCTGAATCGTCAGTATTCGAGATGGAGGTTGGATTATGAGCTCCCGGTTTACGAAGATGTACGAGAACAAAAAACGTTCTACCGATGATATCCTGAAGATAGTAAATCCCGGCAGCAGAATATTTATAGGTTCCGGAGCCGCTGAACCTCAAAAGCTTATTGGTATGCTGATAGAAAAGGGTGAATACATTCAGGATCACGAGACGATAAATTTGATCGAACTCGGAACATCCATATACGCCGAATCTGTTATGAGTAAACCGTTTAAAAAGAACGCTTTTTTCATCGGCCAGAATGTAAGAGACGCTGTAAATGAAGGAAGGGCTGAATATACTCCAATATTTCTTTCAGAACTTCCAGCCCTTATCTCATCCGGGCAGATGAAAATAGATGTGGCTTTTATTCAGGTCGCGCCGCCTGACAGTTACGGTTTTTGTTCACTCGGAGTTTCGGTGGATGTCGAGAAGGCGGGAGCTGAGAGCGCGGATATAGTTGTAGCGGAAGTGAACACGAGAATGCCGAGAACGCTCGGAGATTGTTTTATCCATCTGAACGATATAGATTATGTAGTGGAGAGCGACCTGCCCCTTCCCGAATTAATAGCCCCGGAACCGGATGAGGTTGCGGTGAAGATAGGCCGTAATGTGGCGAGATTAATTGAAAACGGTGCCACTATCCAGGCCGGAATAGGTATGATCCCGAACGCTGTTCTCAGGTTTTTAGATGACAAGGAAGATCTTGGAGTTCACACGGAAATGTTTTCTGATGGTATTATTGACCTCGTCGAGAAAGGCGTTATCAGTAATAAAAGGAAATCTCTTCACAACGGAAAGATAATAGCCACATTCTGCATGGGAAGCCAGCGCCTGTACGATTTTGTGGATGATAATCCGCTTATTGAATTTCATCCTTGTGATTATACTAACGACCCTTTGGTAATAGCTCAAAATGACAGGATGGTTTCGTTAAATGCCGCTATACAGATCGATATTACCGGTCAGGTCTGCGCTGATTCGATTGGAGATTACTTTTATTCGGGGATCGGCGGGCAGGTTGATTTTGTAAGGGGGGCGGCAAGGTCATCCGACGGTAAAGCTGTAATTGTTATGCCTTCAACTGCTAAGGACGGTTCTGTTTCGAGGATTGTTTCTACTCTGGACGAAGGCGCGGGAGTCGTAACCTCGCGCGGAGATGTACATTACGTGGCTACTGAATTTGGAGTTGTTAATCTGCACGGGAAGAACCTGAGGGAAAGGGCTTTGGCTCTTACGAGTATAGCGCACCCCGATTTCCGCGATGATCTGATTAATTACGCTAAGAATAGAAGTATTGTTCACATGGATCAGATGCCTCTTTCAATCGCCGGCAAATATTATCCGGATAAATATGAACATACAGAGGTTTTCGGTGATACTGAAGTCTTCTTCAGACCGGTAAAACCTACTGATGAATCCCTGCAGAGAGAATTCTTTTATTCACTGAGCGATACATCGATATATTACAGGTTTTTTAATGTCGTGAAAGCTATGCCTCACGAGAGGCTTCAGCCCATGGTGAATATCGATTACCGGGAAGAAATGTCGCTGGTGGCTCTGGTGGGCGAGACCGAACTTGAAGAGATGATCGGGATAGGAAGGTTTAAGGTCGACCCTTCGGATAATATGGCGGAGGTTGCCTTTGTCGTACGGGACGATTGGCAGAGAAGGGGAATAGGTTCTCATTTAATGAAAAAGCTGATAGAGATAGCCAGAGAGAAGAGAATAAAGGGATTTAAAGCGGATGTTATGGCGGAGAACAGGAAGATGCTTTCCCTGTTTCATAACTGCGGCTTCCCGGCCAAGACTAAATTAGAAGACGGAAGCTATTTTGTAGTAATAGATTTCTCGGAAGAAAAAAGAAAATAACAGAGGAAGGATTTTTTAACGAGCGTTTCTCTTTTATACCAAAATAACCTGGTTGAAACAGGGTTCTGTTTATTTCCTGCTGATAGGCGAATTTAACGCGCGAGAGTTGAGAAAGTGAATAACGAGAAAAAAGAAAAAGCGGCTTTTATTCACGCGCCAGGACTTTCTGAATTCAAATTCAGCCCCGAGCACCCCTTTAAGCCGGTGAGGGTTGAAAAGGTATATGAAATGTGTAAAGGAAGAGGACTTCTTTCTGACCCTTCTGTGGCTGTTATAAAAATAGATGAAGGAAAAAGAGAGGATCTGGAAAGTTTTCATACTTCAGAGTATATCGATATTCTAGAGAGAGCGGGAAGGGGCGGAGAAGTTGACATAGATATGATTTATCATGGTGTGGGGACTATGGAGAATCCGATTTTCAACGGGTTATTCCGGTTCTGTCTTCTGTCAGTAGCCTCTACCCTCGAAGCGGTAGAAAGGGTGGTGGGGGGATTTAAGAGCGCGTTTAATCCCTGCGGCGGTTTTCATCACGCTCATTCGGACCGCGCTGGAGGGTTCTGTTATGTTAATGACGCGGTGATAGCGATTAAAAAACTGAAAGCACTCGGCAGGAGGGTTGCCTACGTAGACATCGACGCGCATCACGGAGACGGCGTGCAGGAAGCTTTTTACGATGACCCTGAGGTTCTTACCGTATCCGCTCATGAATCGGGAAAAACCCTTTTCCCCTGGGGAGGCTTTGAGAAAGAGATTGGCACAGGCAGGGGCATGGGGTTCAATATTAATATTCCGCTGCAACTTGACACGGATGACGAAGTGTTCACCCTGCTTTTTGATAACATAGTGATCGATTCCGTAAAGAGGTTTAATCCGGATGTTATAGTTGGACAGTTTGGAACAGATAGTTCCGCGACAGATCCGCTGACTCATCTGAAAATGACCAACAACGGGTATATTGAATCGATTAAGCTTTTACACGAAAGGTTTCCGAAGATAGTTGCTCTGGGAGGCGGAGGGTATAATATGAAGGATGTTGTAAATGGATGGACTCTGTTATGGAGTGAACTATCGGGTCTCGAGCAGAACAGCGGGTATGGGGGAGCGATTGGAGGAGTTCTGATGGGTGACAGTTCAATACAGGGTTCTGATTTAAGAGATATGCGGTCCTATGTTTCAGGGCCCGCGAAGGAAGATCTTATGGAAGGTGCTGAAAAACTAATTTCTAATTATATTAAAAATATACAACCGTTTCTTTAGACCGGGGGTTGAAAGCAGTTGTTTGAAAAAAACCTGAAGATAGTTGAAGCAAAGCTCAGCGCGCTATTGGGTGCTTTGAGAGAAACCGGTAATGCCCAGGATCTTGAAAGAGAGCTTGTCAGGGGAATTGATGATGTTCATTACAGCAAGTTCGATACAGAAGATCAATACCTTGAATTTCTGGAGAATATCGTCAGGATTTCCCGGCCCGTTAAGCTTGATAGCAATTGGGAAGAAGCCTGGGGAAATCTTTTTTCCCAGTTTATACATTCTGTAAAAGCCTCAGAGCGCGGCACGGAGATTATAATCTCAAGATTGTTCGGGAAGGGTTCTCTGCCTGAAGAAGCCAGCGGCGAGAAGGTTTTGTGTATCAATCCGGGATCTACCTCCACGAAAGTGGCTATTTACGACGGGCTGACACTAACACTGGAAGAGGAAGTTCACCTGCCGCCCGAGTACGATGATAGTGTTGAAACCCGCTCTGAGATGATTGAAAAATGGCTGGAAAAACATGGCGTCGGGAAAGGAGACCTGAAGGGGATTGCCTGCCGAGGGGGCTTTGTAAATGGAGTTTCTACTGGCACTTATCATGTTTGCGCTGAAATGGTAAAAGATGTTCAGACCCCTATTATAGATCACGCGTCTAATATGGGCATTCAAATCGGGATAAAGCTGAGAGAGGATTTTGGTGATTCGAAAAATCTGATCGTAACTATGACCGATCCAGTGGCTTCAGACGAGATGGATGTCACGTCAAGACTTACGGGTATTCAGAAATTGCTCCGGGACGGAAGGGGAGCTCATTACCTCAATCAAAGAGCGGTACACAGATTGGCAACCTCTATTCTGAGTATACCTGAAGATAAAATTTCTACTATCGGCGCACATGTCGGCGGCGGCATATCTATAGTTAGACACGAAGAGGGGGAAATAGTTGACTTAGTCAACGCTTTTTCGGGAATACCAAGCGCCAACAGGTGCGGTAATATACCCCTGGATGTAATGCTCCGTTCGATCGATGAAGGGAAAATGAGCCTTCCGGAACTCAGGAAGTATCTTTTCGGAGCCGGAGGAATGCTTGATTTAACCGGAACAAATGATTTCAGGGCTCTTCTGCATTTCAAGCAGTCGGGAGCCATGAGCGCTCAGCGTGAAAAGATAGAGCTGGTAATTGATTTTATGGCCGGGAATGTCGCAGGGGCGGTGATGAGACTCGCGGCGGTCGAGAAGAGAATCGCCATGGTGATATTAACCGGAGGACTCTCTAAAAGCAATGAATTCACGGGGAAGATTAAGGACAGGCTTTTCCCCTATTTCCCGGTTGGAATAATCCGCGGGTCGATAGAACATGAATCCCTCGTGGCGGGTCATCTGAGGGCGAGGTTCAACCCTTCGACCGTAAAAGATTATGTCGATGAAAGGAAACGGCTTAAGAAAAAAAGGGAAAGGGAGAATAATCTTCTGACCACAGAGATATTCTCTGATCCGCACCTGCGCAAGAAAGAAGATGAACCTGTGACCAGTTTGGATGAAGTGATATATATGGCGAGATCGATTATTGCCAAGAGGAGAGCGCCGGTAATAGCGATCGTCGGAGCGGAGAACGAAGATGCCGTGGCAGCGGCTAAACAGGCGAATGAGGACGGCCGTTATCCGATAGCGAAATTCCTTCTTGTCGGTGATTATTACGAGATCAACAAACTCGCATGGCAGTATGACATAAAAGTAGACGGCGACAATTATACGATTATAGATTCAGATGAGCCGGTGGAAAAGGCCGTATCACTACTCGATTCAGGGGAAGTTGATCTTCTCATGAAAGGCGGAGTTAAGACAGCGGATATTATGAAAGGGACTTTAACGTATCTGAAAGAAAGCGGCAGAATGAGAAAGAACAGCATATACAGTCATGTGGGTGTCTTTCAGATTCCTAACTATCCGAAACTTCTATTCGTGTCGGACGCGGCTCTCATTCCTAATCCCAACCGTAAGATCAAGAAGAAAATACTGGAGAACGCCGTTTCGGTGGCAAAACAGCTCAATGTGATAAATCCGCGTGTTGCCATTATATCCGCCGTCGAGACGATGAACCCGAGTGTTGAATCATCTATGCTTGCCGGAGAACTAGCGAAGGAGTATTCCGGCAGAGAGGACTGTATTGTAGAGGGCCCTCTTTCATTGGATATTGCCATGGATCCGCATAGCGCCCGGGAGAAAAACTACGGCGGCAGGATCAGGGGCAACGCTGATATCCTTATTATGCCGGATATTGAAGCGGGCAATGTTGTCTATAAATCTCTCACAGTTTCATCAGGCGCCTATCTTGCCGGTGTTATAATAGGCGGGGGGATCCCGATCGTATTGACCTCCAGAGGTGATTCCGCGCGTTCAAAACTCGCCTCGATATGCCTTGCTTCAATCCTGGCGATGAAACAGGGGGATATCTCAACGAAGTAACAGGAGATTGCCCCAAGCCGGTAAAGAATATAAATTACTATCGAAAACTAATTAACCGCTCCGCCACTTTCTATAATCGGAATTTGCCGAGTTCAGATTGAGGAAATACGCTGTATCTGCGGCATTATATCTCCTCCATTCAGGTAAATAACAAAGAAACGCAGGTTTGCCTGTAAATAAATAATAAGCAGATATCCCTAAAAAACAGTAAGGCTGGTATTATCGCACGATTCTTGCGTAAATACAATTCTAAATTATTATGCAGCACAGGAGCCTGCCGATAAATTGTTTTACAAATGAGCACGCCCGATTTATAATTGTATTGTTCGGAGATTACCAGATGTTTAAGGAAAAAATAAAGCTGTTCTTTTTATTCGTGTTAATCTGCGGGTTGACGGCGGGTTGCAGTGTGGAAGAACCTGTTCTTCCAAGCTGGGCAGTTCCCGTTACAGTACCTCTGTCCAAAGACACACTGCTTTTCCGGGATGAAATTGCCGACGGCAGCACTATAGTTGATATCGGAGATACTCTCTTTATAAATATTGACAGAGAATTTGAATCCGAAAACGTATCAGATGATGATCTTACGCTGTCGGGAAGGGATACCTCTATTTCAGTCATGCTTGAAGAGATATCCCTTGATTCTATAGGAACTCAATCTGCTGATTTGATCGAGATGGCGGATATCCTGCCCGAGTTTTCTTCATATGTCGGCGAGACCGTTACGGTTCCGGAAACCACAGTCACTTCCGATCCTATAATGGCAGGATCGGATGACTTCAGTTCAGCTGTTATCAATCATTGCAATATAAGAATATGTGTTTATAACGATATGCCTTTTACAATAGGCCCCAACAGTTATTCTCCGGATGGTATGGGGATACAGGTTTCAGATTCCACGGGCACGTTTGTTTCTGCATTAAATTTAGAAGATGATATCGAGCCGGGAGGCGTAGCCTGTGTTGAAGAGTTGATAACTCCGGGTGATTCCTGGATCCGCGCCCCGTTATGGCTTGAATATTCTATTCCCGTCTCCGGGGACACAACATTTTACATGACACAGGATATCCTCGATAGTTCAAGCTGCCGGCTGGAAGTAACCCTTCTGGATTTGGATGTTAAAGAGATAATTGGAAAAGTACCTTCACAGATTGTAACCAGAGAATATAGTCTGGCCATAGGTGAGGGGGACCGGATTATTGAAGGGAATATATCCTCCGGGGCAATGAGTTTCGATTTTATCAATCAGGTTCCACTTGGCTCCAATCTGGATATGAGGCTGCCCGATCTGAAAAAACCGGATGATAGTTCGTACAGCAAAAGCCTTGTTCTTGATCCTGATGGAACAGATTCTTTTGCTGAGAACCTCAGCGGGCACAGAATATTGAATTCTGAATCTCCGGGAAGTCCTCTCGATTCGATGCAGATTGAAGTTGAAATTGTAACCGGAGAAAGCAGCAGCTTTGTGCATTTGAGAGATACTGACAGTGTGTCTGTCTCGGTTCACACCGACCTGTTTAAATTCGCCAGTCTGGAAGGGTATCTTTCGGAGGATTCATTTGAAATTGGTCCGTTTGAAGAGAATGACGTAGCCGATTATCAGGATATTTCCGGAAGTTTTAATTTCCAGCAGGCTCTGCTGCGGGTGAGATTCCAAAACGATCTGAATATAGAAAACCTCGACCTTAGTCTGAGGATAACCGGGTATCATAATGAGTTTGATGAGGGTATAACTGATTCAGCCAGTGTGGTAATAAACAGGCCCGTAGAGATTGGTGATAATATATTTTTAATTTCAGATCACTCGGTTGTCGATCTTCTTAATATTTATCCGACAGATATTGTCTACTCGGGTGAACTTATCTATTCAGGATATTCATCGGTGAGCGTTGGAGACCAGGTCAGCGGTGATTATTCATTCTCTACCCCCCTTGAAATCGAGATAGAGGATCCCGACCCCGTTGAATTTGATTCCGACACTCTCTCCATGGATGATATCGGAGAAACCTTCAGAGACGGTGCGGGGGATGAATTTCAGTCCGCTGTGTTAAGAGCGTGTATTGAGAACCGCAGTTTCCTGGGCGGCACGGTACGTTTCTTCGTTAGCCGTGATATATCAGCCACTGAAGAGGAATTTTATGATACGACAAATTATTCCGTCGATAGCCTGGGTTTTACCAAACCGATTGTTTTTGACGCCGCCCCGGCAAATCCCGTAAATGGATTTGTGGAGACCCCCGTTGTTTCAGATGTTGTCTTCTCCTTGAATAGCAACGAACTTTCAGTTTTTAAGGATCCTCCGGTACGGACGGGATTTCAACTTATTCTGCAAAACACCGAGGGAAGAGTGATTGTCCGCGGAAGTGATTTTATTAGATTATCAGGGGAAGTAGAGTTTGAGTTTTTTATTCATGATGACGAGGAATAAACCGATATGAAAAGCACAATCAGGTTAGCTTACATTTTCATGATCCTTGTTATGCCGTTTCTTCCGGGGTTTCAAGCTGAAGCGCAGGAGATGATAGACGCCAGGAGTCTAGCTCTGGCAGGCAGTAATGTCGGCACGGCTGAAGGTCTCGAATATCTGGGAGGCAATCCGGCGACACTTGCAGGGCCTAAGGATTTCGGCTTTGAATTCCTGCTGTTCTCATCGAGATTGAAGATGAGCAATAACAGCTTCTCGCTGAAGGAGTATGATGATTACTTCACTTCGGGAGACACGCTTACAAACAGCGACATAAATAATCTGCTCGAAGATCTGCCGGATAGCGGTCTGAGGCTCGACGGATTGGTCGGAGTAAGGGCTCTTTCATTCTGCTTTCATTCATTCGGCTTCGGAGTAACAGGAACAGGAAACGGTCATGTGATAATCCCTAAGGAAGCTGTGGAATTTCCGTTTTACGGAAATAGCGGGATAAAGAATTTACGTTTTGACGATCTTGACGGAGAGGGATGGGGAGGCGTGGCCTTTGACATGGGTTACGCGAGAAAGATTATAGGAGAAAAGGATGATTCGAGATTCCTATCGGCGGGCGTCAATCTGAAATATATTTTAGGATTAGCTTACGGGGGTTTGATTGACGCGGATGGAGGTCTCCAGACAACTGATGAGTATATATACGCCGATGGAAAAATGAGTTATCAAACCAGCATGGGCGGCAGGGGGTTCGCGGCCGATATGGGATTCCTGGCGAAAATCAGAAAAAACTGGACTGTATCACTACATTTCAACAACCTGATAGGCGGCATTGGATGGGATAAAGATAATGAAATAAGCGTTTATGAGTTCCAATCCGATACATTGAGAATCGGCGACGGCGGCGATACCGAAATTACAGATACAGACACTACTTACTCCACGGGCAATTTCTCAACATCTCTGCCGCGCACCATGAATATGGCGGCTTCTTTCAGCGCGCGTGATAATCTTGTTCTCACGGCCGCTTGGCGGCAGGGGCTGGATCATTCGATGGGAAATACAGTTACGCCGCGTATTTCTCTGGGCGCTGAATATTCACGCTTTTCATTTCTTCCCCTGAGAGGAGCTTTCGCGTTCGGCGGAAGGGAAACATTTGCCGTTGGCCTGGGCTTGGGGATCAATGTTAAATGCTGGCGGTTTGATATCGGATATCTGAATCATACTTTTAACTGGTTCAGGAGCGCTAAAAGTGTTGACCTTGCCGTAACCAGCAATTTGAGATTCTAGCCGAATCAGAGTGCATGTATGAATGGCACATTCTTATTCATCTTTTCACGCCGGGTAAAAATATAGAATAATGAAACTTTGATATTATAAGATGTAATTCCCCGCTTATTAAACTGTAAGACTGACTAAGGAATTATAGATGCCCGGGACCCTCGCTAATCCTCATTGAGGACGTACTCGTCATATTCGATTTCGAACCTGAGCTTGTGTTTCGCCTCTTCCTGCGCCAGGCCCAGCAGAACTTCTTTCAGCTCGGCATTGTCTGCCGCCTCGGCCAGTTCCCGGTACATTCTGTAGGATGCCTTCTCCGATTTCATGGCGATTACAAGTGCCTGCGGGTAATCGAGGTCTTTGCTCGGTTCCACGTCCTGTGTATATTCGGCAATTTTAAGGTCCATTACTTTTTCGCTGACAGGGGCTAGCATTTCCCCTTTTTTGATTTTCAGCAGTTTTTCTTTGTGTCCTTTTTCCTCTTCTGCGAATTCCAGGAACGCTTTTTTCATGCCGGATCTTTTCACCTTGCCGGCAAGGTGTGTATAGAAATCGCTGGCCCTATCCTCAGATTTTATCGCGAAATCAAGAATCTCTTCAACGCTTCCAAACTCCATAATATGTCCTTTCCGTCATTTTGAAGGAACGAATAAGATTTTTTTATCTGTCTATCGATTCAGGGTCCCATGTTCATCAGGCGTTCTCCCCTGAGAAAATCGTCCGAATCGATATCCGCGCCACTCTCAAGTTGTTCGTATTCCACCTCGAGAAGCGCGAGATGACTGCGCTCCATTTTTGCCATATACAGGAGAAGAGATTTACTGCTCGGGTTATTCGTCCTCTTTGCGAGGTCGTTATAATAACCTCCAGCCATTTTCTCCGCGCTCATAGCGATTTCGAAGAGCTCTTTAAGAGATGGCGATTCGGACATAATATCCCGGGTAAGGGGTACGGGGGAATTCGGCGGGCTTTTAAGCTCTACATCCGGAAAGTTTTTCTCGTAGGCCTCTTTGAGGATCTGTTCGTGCTTCTTCTCCTGAGATATCAGAAAGTCGAATTTATCCTTGAGGATCGAGTTTTTGGTAATTTTCTTCATCTCATTATACAGTTTCGCCGCTTCTATCTCCGATTTGATGGCAATACTGAAGATCTCGAGTGTCGTATAATCCCTTTTTTCGTTCATGCCGCCCGCCTTTCATTAAAAAACTTTATCCCCGCTACTGACAGAGCTTGAATATCATTATCTTAATTTTTCAGAACCCTTATGCATGAAAATTCTAACACAAAATATATTTCGCGCAAGTCTAAAAAATATTATTCATCGAACCGTTTTACATTATTTCGGCACTTGTTTTTATGAGGTTATCTTTATCAGCTTTTTTGAAGGAAATATAATTACTTGAGTAAAATATTATTTAAGGTGTAATATAATATCGTAGATAGTGGCGCGGATCGATCATCCCAAGATAAAGGAGATTGTTATGGAAAGGCAAATCACTAAAATGGGCGGGAATCCCGTAACCCTTGTTGGTCCGGAGCTTAAAGTTGCCTCAAGCGCCCCTGACTTTACCGTTCTTGATAATAGTCTGAAGGCAAAATCGCTTGAGGATTATGAAGGGAAAATAAAGATAATCAGCGTTGTTCCTTCGCTTGACACAAAGGTCTGCGATACACAGACGAGGCGGTTTAATGAATTGGCATCTGAACTATCTGACGAAGTTGTGGTTTTGACTGTAAGTATGGATCTTCCCTTCGCCCAGGGAAGGTGGTGCGGGGCGGCGGGGGTAGACAGGGTCGTAACCCTTTCAGACCACAGAGAAGCTTCTTTCGGAAAGAATTACGGTCTTCTTATCAAGGAGCTGAGGCTTCTTAACAGGGCGGTTATAATAATAGACTCGCTGAATGTCATTCGATACATTGAGATAGTCAAAGAAAACCATGAGCTGCCCGATTATGAAAAAGCACTCGAGGCGCTGAAGGAGATTCAAAGTTAAGAAGCCGGTTAATTTACGAACCAAAGAATGCCTATGTCTGGTTATGGGAATTATTTGAATTTGCTGATTTTCAAACGTTGTTGTCAATGAAAGGAGAAGCTATGCCGAAATGGTTTGTTTTATTCGCGGCTTTACTGCTTGTTGCCGCCGCCGGCAAGTCCGCTGAACCCTGGAATCTCTCCGCTGATGCTAACCTTACATTCACTGAGAACTCATACAGCGATAACTGGGCAGGTGGAGAAGCGGGGGCGCTAAGCTGGCTTTTTTCTTCTAACTCGCTTGCCGAGAAGCAGCTCCACCGGAAGGTTAACACGAGAAACACCCTCAAGCTCTTTTTCGGCCAGACTCACAGTCAGGAAGCGGAAAGTAACAGATGGAGGGAACCTGTTGTTTCGAACGACCTTATAGATTTTGAATCTCTTTTGCGCTTTACACTTGAAAGCTGGATTGAACCTTTTGTCAGCGGCAGGATAGAGACCCAGTTTCTCGATGCCGGAGATCCCCGTGAGAACCTTTATATAAACCCCGTGACATTTACCGAGAGTGCCGGTGTTTCGAAGGTTCTGGTAAAAGATGAAAAAACTGAATGGATGGCGAGGATCGGCGCAGGCGCGCGTCAATATCTCGACCAGGGAAATACGACTGAGAAGGACGGCGGTCTCACTTTTGATTCTGAAGTCAAAACAAAGATAGCAGACGATCAGATTTCGCTTGAAAGCAAGCTGACTGTTTTTAAAGCCCTTGCTTACTCGAATGAGGATGAAGCGCCGAACGATTACTGGAAATGTTCCGATGTTAAGTGGGAGACGATACTCACGGCGGGTATAACGAAGTATCTTATGGTTAATCTGTATTTCCAGCTTCTCTATGACAAGCAGATCGATCTCGGCGGCAGGTTTAAACAGTCACTGTCTCTGGGGCTGACATATAAACTTATATAAGTGCCGATGACAGGACTTGATAGAATAACGACAGAAGAGGTATATTTGATTTAGTAAATTGTTTTAATAAAGCCGGCGTTTTAGGGATTCCGGCAGAGGTTGAGAGAATCTTTGAAAGGGGGATATATGCCTGAAGAGTTTAAAGCGGGCTGCGCCAGGCCTACCGGCGGTCCTGTTGACGAGGGGGATGCTCCTCTCGGGGAAGCAAATGAGGAATCTAAAGAGTATACCAGGGAGGTTGATATGATAAAAGTAGGACAGAAAGCGCCCGATTTTACAGCTCCCGCTTATTATAAAGGGAAGTTTGTAAATGTGAAATTGTCAGAATATCTGGGTAAGTGGGTTCTCCTGTGTTTTTATCCGGGTGATTTTACTTTCGTTTGAGCGACTGAAATCTCGGCAGTTGCCGACAGGTTTAAAGAATTACAGAAGCTTGGTGTTGAAGTGCTGTCGATGAGTGTTGACAGCGTTTTTGTTCACAAGATGTGGAATGACAACGAACTTTCCAAAATGGTTGAAGGCGGTATTCCCTATCCGATGCTCTCTGACGCCGGAGGGAAGGTGGGAACTATTTATGGAATATATGATGAAGGGGGAGGGGTTGAGACCAGGGGAAGATTTATAATCGATCCCGACGGAGTTATTCAGGGTTATGAGGTGTTGACACCACCCGTAGGAAGGAATGTCAACGAAACTTACAGGCAGATCCAGGCGTTCCAGCTTGTAAGGGAAAGCAAAGGAGGAAAGGCGACCCCTTCAGGATGGATGCCCGGAAAGAAGGTTCTTGAACCGGGGCCCGATCTTGTGGGTAATGTGTGGAAGGTGTGGAAGACAGATATGGCCCGGGATTAATCGGTTCTGCCGATTTATCTGCTGGGCCTGCTTTTCCTGGAGGTGGGAGTAACAGTTTCCTTTATGTGGGTAACGGGCACTTACGCCTGCCTCTACCGGCACAGTATTTCCCCGGCAGAGCGGAGTTAAGAAGGAGAGCGGTAGGTTTCCGTCTGTAAGGAGATTTATCTCCCGGCACTAATTAGGGTTGATTCTGCTCCTTGTCATTGTAAATATGAACGTCCTGCTGGGGATACGGTATGGTTATCCCTGATTCATCGAAAGCGATCTTTACCTTCTCATGCATGTCGAAGTAGATATTCCAGTAGTTTTCCGTGTTACACCAGGGACGCACAAATAAGTTGATCGAGCTGTCTCCGTGTTCGGAAACAACGATCATCGGAGCGGGATCGCTTAGGATCCTGTCATCCTCTTCAACGATTTTCTTCAGAATATTTTTAGCCTTACCGATATCATCATCGTATCCTATTGAGAATGTCATGTCTATCCTGCGTGTCGGCTCTTTGGTGTAATTGATTATACTTCCGCCTGAGACCCCGGAGTTCGGAGTAATTATGGTTTTGTTGTCAAAAGTTTTTAAAATCGTGTGGAATATGCTTATCTCTGTTACCTTTCCGGTATATCCCTGGGTCTCTATAACATCTCCCACTTTGAAGGGTTTGAAGAGGAGGATCATAACGCCGCCGGCGAAGTTTGAAAGGCTTCCCTGAAGAGCAAACCCGACAGCGAGTCCGGCTGCTCCCAGGATTGCAATAAAGGATGTAGTCTTTACCCCTACCATCGATATTACACTTATAAAGAGTACCGTTTTAAGCGATATCGATATGAGACGCAGCAGAAATATTGTTAGAGACTTATCGTAATCGCGTTTTCCCATCGTCTTGTTTGTTAACCTTGTCAAGACTTTGATAATACGCAATCCTATTATAAGTACTAAAATGGCAAGGATGAGCTTAGGTCCGTAAGACATTATCAGTTCAACGCCCTTTTCCAGATATACAGACGAAGATTCCATCACTGTCCCCTTTCTTTAGTTGCTTAATAAAAACCCTATTCCCCTTTTATATGATTGTTAGTTTACCTTTATAGTTCAATTAGAGTCAAGAACGATTAGATGGCTGAATCGATTCCCGCATATAATAGAATATTGTTCTTGACATTCAAAAATTCTTTATAGTAGAGTTTTTTTAATCTTAACAAAAGGAGGTGCTTATGAAGTTGAAAGCGTTAGCTGTATTGTTAACTGTTGTAGTTTCACTATCGCTTATTGTTGGATGTGAGCAATCAACATCTCCAGTTGATAATGCTGCTGAACAGTCGATCGATTTACCAGAGGCAGGTACTTTAATTGAAGGAAGTTATATTGTAGTTTTAAAAGACAGAACTTCACTTCTGAAAAGTACTCCAGTTGGTAGTGCTGCCGCGCAAATGCAACAAAAGGCAGTGGATGTGTTAGAGCGAAATAAAATTCGCCGTAATTCAATCGACAGAGTGTATTCCCGTGTATTGGCTGGTTTTTCCGCAAAAATCTCTGCTGAAGAAGCCGCCAAGTTAAGTAAAGACGATAAAATAGCTTATGTTGAACAGGATATGGTAATTACCCGTGGTCCCGGTAATGGCGGCGGCGGCGGAGGACCTACGCCACCGGAACCTCCAGCGGAAGTTATACCATGGGGAATTACAAGAGTCGGCGGCGCCGTAAATTATACCGGAAATAATGTCGCGTGGGTTATTGATACCGGTGTAGATTACGACAATGCTGATTTGAATGTAGATATTTCCCGTTCTGTTAATTTCATTGACCCGGCTTCAACTGCCGATGATGACAATGGCCATGGAACTCATGTAGCCGGAACAATTGCCGCTATTGACAATGACATCAATGTTGTCGGTGTTGCCGCAGGCGCTACGGTTGTAGGAGTTAAAGTTCTGGCCAGAAACGGATCCGGAAGTACAACGGGCGTTATTGCGGGCATAGACTATGTCGCGGCTAACGGTTCTCCAGGTGATGTCGCGAACATGAGTTTATCCGGAGGTATTAGCGAGGCCCTGGACGCGGCTGTTCTTGCCGCATCCAACAACGGGATATATTTCTCCCTGGCTGCCGGCAATGAATCATCGGACGCAAATTATAGTTCTCCCGCGAGGGTTAACGGACCGTATGTTTATACCGTTTCAGCATCGGATATAAATGATGATTGGGCGTATTTCTCTAACTATGGGAATCCTCCTGTAGATTATTGCGCGCCAGGATACGGGGTTATATCATTAGCTCCCGGCGGTTCAAACGCGTCTATGAGCGGAACATCTATGTCAGCTCCGCATGTAGCAGGTATATTACTCTCAACCGGAGGAAATATAAGCGCAGACGGGACGGTTAACGGTGATCCGGATGGCTATCCAGATCCAATTGCGCATAGATAAGTTTTATTTGTAAAGATGCATTAAAAATCCCACCTATTACCAAAGGTGGGATTTTTTTATACAATCGACAGGGACCCACTTTGACTACCTTATAAATTATAAAAATTGGGGAAACTTTAAATGATATTTTGGACTTGACAGTAAAAAGGTAAACAGGTATCTTAATACCTAAATATAGTTTCACCCGGAAGGTATAAGATGAAAAGTTTGATAGATATATCCGGAGGCGCTTTTCTGGCTTTACATAGTCTGGCTTTAATGGCGGCGCGAAAGCCTGAAAAAATGAATATAAGAACTATCTCGGACCGTCTTGATGTTTCAGAAGCCCATCTCGCGAAGGTAATGCAGAGATTAAGCAAAGCGGGGTTTGTAACTTCTTACAGGGGGCCCGGCGGCGGTTTTACACTTAATAAACCGGCAGACGATATAAGCCTGCTTGATATTTATGAGTGTATAGAGGGAAAAATAGAACTCGGCGATTGTCCTCTTGGGAGGGAGGAATGTATGTTCAAGAGCTGCATTTTCAGTGATTCCTTAACCAGAATTTCAACAGAAATTTATAACACTTTACGGGGATTGAAACTGGCGGATTTCCAGGACAGGCTGGAGTAACAAAAGGGGTGGAAGGCCTAATAAAAAACCGGTTGAAGAGGATATAAATTATTTATAAAATTACGCGGGGGAGCTAATCAGAAAAAGGAGGCGGATTATGAGTATGTTTTGTTTTCAATGTCAGGAAACAGCTAAGATGCAGGGTTGCACGGTCAGGGGTGTCTGTGGAAAGAAAGATGATACCGCGAATCTTCAGGATCTGTTAATTTACGTTTTAAAAGGTATTTCCGTTGTGGCTGAATCTGCCGGTAATGTTGAAAGGGAAACCGGGCGGTTTGTTTCCAAATCTCTTTTTACGACAATAACCAATGCGAATTTCAATAACGACGACTTCGTGAATCTTATAGGCGAAGGGTTGAAGCTGAGAGATAAGCTCAAGAAAAAGTATAATGTCACGGGAGATCTTCACGATTCAGCTGTATGGTTTTCCGATGATATAGAAGAGTTTGAGGAAAAAGCAAAGGGGATCGGAGTGCTTTCCACGAGTGACGAGGACGCAAGATCTCTCAGGGAATTACTCATATATGGAGTTAAGGGAATAGCGGCCTACGCGGATCACGCGGCAATCCTTAATATGGAAGATGATACGATATACGAGTTTATGATAGAAGCACTGGCATCTACGACAAAGAATCTTGATACGGGCGAAATGGTTGCCCAAGTATTGAAGGCCGGAGATTTCGCGGTTAAAACGATGGCACTTCTTGATAGAGCAAATACAGGCGAATACGGCAATCCCGAAATTACAGAAGTAAATATCGGCGCCGGTGATAAGCCGGGCATTCTTATATCCGGACATGATCTGAAGGATATGGAAGAATTGTTGAAACAGACTGAAGGTACGGGGGTTGATATATATACTCACGGTGAAATGCTGCCCGCGAACTACTATCCGAAGTTCAAGAAATACGATCATTTCATTGGAAATTACGGGGGATCCTGGTGGAAGCAGAAAGATGAGTTTGAAAAATTCAACGGCCCCGTTCTAATGACCACAAATTGTCTGGTACCGCCCGGAGAATCATATAAGGATAGAGTTTTTACTACTGGCCAGGCGGGATTTCCCGGGTTGAAACATATACCTGACAGAAAACGCGGAGGTGAAAAGGATTTTTCAGAAATCATCGAAATGGCTAAGGGTTGTAAGGCGCCCGTGGAGATCGAGACAGGAACGATTACAGGCGGGTTTGCTCACGATCAGGTTCTAAAGCTTGCCGACAAGATCGTAGATGCCGTGGAGTCGGGAGCTATAAAAAGATTCATTGTAATGGGTGGATGTGACGGAAGGCACGCGAGCCGTAATTATTTTACCGATGTCGCCAGAGAGCTTCCCGATGATACTGTTATTCTCACCGCGGGGTGCGCCAAGTACAGATATAACAAGCTTGACCTCGGCGATATTGACGGAATCCCCAGAGTCCTCGATGCCGGTCAGTGCAATGACAGTTACTCTCTGGCTGTCATAGCTTTGAAATTAAAGGAGGTGTTTGGGATCGACGACATAAATGAACTGCCGATATCATTTGATATCGCGTGGTATGAGCAGAAAGCTGTGACTGTGCTTCTGGCTCTGCTGTCTCTGGGAGTAAAAGGTATACGCTTGGGTCCTACTCTCCCCGCCTTTTTATCACAAAATGTATTACAGGTACTTGTTGATAAATTTGATATTAAGCCCGTCGGGGAAGTAAAAGAGGATATTGAGGCAATGATGGCCGGCAGGTAGCATTAATTTAATTTATGGAATTTCCTGATCTGGCCCCCGGGAAGTTGGATCTTCATCCTGTATATTTTCGGCTTATCAGGTAATATTCCGCTATTGACCTAAAGGGAAGGTCTTATTCGGAAATCTGAACCCGAGGTGAGCTGATTTTAGTATAATCTAATCTACCGGGAATACGACCTTCCCTGAAGTGCCCGCGGCTACGCTGAAGTGTAAGTAACTACCGACTGAGCAGTTTACGATTTTTTACAAATATTTAGTGATCCCGAATATTAATCTTGACATTGAATTATTATATTATTATAATCATTACAATTAAATAATGGTTTAACAGCAGGTGTTCAATGACTAACATAAAGAGTGTTCTGGAAAAGAATGGAGTCTCTCTTACACCGCAGAGACTGGCTATTATAGAATTTCTTGAGGGAAATAAGTCCCACCCTACGGTGGATGAAATATACACTAACGTAAAATCACTCTACCCGACGACATCAAAAGCTACAGTATATTCAGTGCTTAAACTTCTCAGCGACCTGGGAGTCGTAAAAGAACTCTCCATCAGGAAGCGGGGCGAGGCCTGTTTCGACCCATCAACTGTTCTGCATCATCATTTCCACTGCAGGAAATGCGACACCGTTATAGATATTGATATTGACTCATACGATGAATCTAATATACTCAAAAAAGTAGGCTCTCTCGGACATAAAGTTGAAGATATCCAGCTGTATATTTACGGGGTCTGCAGCAACTGTATTGACAAGAATACTTAAAAAATATTTCGGAGGCGGAAATTGAAGAGAACAGAGTTGAAAAAAGGTATTTACTGGGTAGGCGGGATAGACTGGAAATTGAAGGATTTTCACGGTTACGTGACTCAGCGGGGTTCCACATATAACGCCTATCTTATAGTCGACCGGAAAATAGTGCTCGTTGACACAGTGAAACATTATCTCTTCGATGAAATGTTAACCCGGATCAGGGAGATAGTTGATCCGGCAGATATCGATTATATAGTTTCGAATCATGTTGAGATGGATCACAGCGGCTCTATCCCCGCTCTCCTTAATATCGCTCCCGGGGCAAAGGTGTTAACTTCGACGAGGGGTGAGAAGGGTCTGCGCAAACATTACGGAGGGAGCATCGATCTTACGGCTGTAGAGTCCGGCGAAAGCCTTGATATCGGTGATAGAACCCTCAACTTTACTCATACTCCCATGGTTCACTGGCCCGATAACATGATAACATATATACCTGAAGAGAAAATTCTGTTATCAAACGACGCGTTCGGGCAGCATATCGCTTCTTCGGAGAGATTCGACGATGAGATAGAGTGGGGTATAGCGAGAGAAGAAGCTGCGAAGTATTACGCGAATATTGTAATGCCTTACTCGGCGCAGGTTAAAAAAGCCCTGGAGGCCCTTTCCGGTTTAGATATAGAGATGATAGCGCCCAGCCACGGGATTATCTGGCGTGAGGGAGTCGGCCGTATAATCGATGAATACAGAAAATGGTCGAACTCCGAATCATCAGCTGAAAAGGGGTTGATCGTTTACGATACGATGTGGGGTTCCACTGAAAAGATCGCTTACGCTCTTTCGGAGGGTATGGAAGAGGAAGGTGTTGATGTGACTTTAAGGAGTTTGAAGCATCACCATATCTCTGATATTATGACGGAGGTTCTCCGGTCCCGTTTTATTATGATAGGTTCACCTACTCTGAATAACGGAATGCTCCCCTCTGTGGGTGAATTTCTTACCTACCTCAAAGGGCTCAGGCCGGCGGAGAAGACAGGTCTCGTGTTTGGTTCTTACGGCTGGGGAGGTCAGGCTGCCGGAGAAATAGAAGAGGTTTTAAAGAAACTCAAATGGGAATTGCCCCTGGATAAAATAAATATAAATTATATTCCGGATGCTGAAAAGCTCGAGGAAGTAAAAAAAGCCGGAAGCGAAGTTATAACTCTGAGTAAGCAGGGGAGCTGACGGTCTTCCCTTTAAATTAGACAGGAAAGAAGGAGGTGTTAGAATGGCAGCGAGAATGGAAGTATACAAATGTAACATATGCGGAAATATCGTTGAAGTTCTTCACGGAGGAAAAGGAGAGTTGGTTTGCTGCGGAGAACCTATGGAGCTTCTTGAGGAGCAGACAGCTGACTGGAAAAACGAGAAGCATGTGCCGGTAATTGAAAAAGACGGAGAAAATATAAAGGTGACAGTAGGCAGTACTCCTCACCCCATGACAGAAGAACATTACATAGAATGGATAGAAATTTCCAGTGACGCGGGAAGGGTATATCGTAAATACCTTAAGCCCGGGGCAGAACCAGGGACACATTTTATTGTGTGTGAGGAATGTTCAGATGGTCTTAAAGCCCGTGAATTCTGTAATATTCACAAACTGTGGGCTACTGAGTAAAAGCAGAGTAGTTATTCATCTTGATTAAAAAACACGGAAAGAGGAAACCGAGGAGGTCAACCGATGGCATCCCTGAAGGGAACTGAAACTGAAAAGAATCTTTTAACGGCATTCGCCGGAGAATCACAGGCGAGGAACCGGTACGATTATTTCGCCTCAAAAGCCAAAAAGGAAGGGTATGTGCAAATTTCCAATGTATTTACCGAAACGGCGCGCAATGAGAAAGAACATGCCAAGAGGCTTTTTAAATTTTTAGAAGGTGGTGAAGTTACTATAGAAGCGGGATATCCCGCCGGAATCATCGGGTGCACCACTGAAAATCTTAAAGCGGCCGCTGAAGGTGAGAATCACGAACATACTGAGATGTACCCCGGATTCGCGAAGGTTGCCGAAGAGGAAGGTTTCAGCGAAATAGCAGAAGTGTTCCGCAGGATAGCGGTAGCGGAGAAACAGCACGAAAAACGCTATCTCGATCTGCTTGAAAACATAGAAAAGGGAAGGGTTTTCAAGAGAGAGGAACCTCAAAGATGGAAATGCGATAACTGCGGATATATTCACGAGGGAACTGAAGCGCCGGATATATGCCCCGCTTGCGCTCATCCCAGGGCGCATTTTGAGATACTGGGAGAAAATTACTGATTTCACTCCTGCCTTATTCTATGCGAAAGGTTCGTTTAAGATCTTTCAGGCAGGATGACAGAACAGAAGTGGAGCGATCGTATAAGGAGCAACAGAATGACATCACTCATCTATAGCAATTCAACTTTGGAGACTGCAGAAATCCCTTTAACGATCGCTCCCTTAAAAACAAGAAACAAACTGTAAAAATATTCTAAGATGGGATGGAACAGTAAGTCAACAGGTTTAAGAAAAAAAGCAAATAAGATATATGAAAAGGAAAACAGAACAGAAGCGGAGCGATCGTATAAGGAGCAACAGAATGACATCACTCATCTATAGCAATTCAACTTTGGAGACTGCAGAAATCCCTTTAACGATCGCTCCCTTAAAAACAAGAAACAAACTGTAAAAATATTCTAAGATGGGATGGAACAGTAAGTCAACAGTTTTCAGAAGGAAAAATAACTTACTGCGTTGAATGGTTTACTGAGTAACGTGAAATTCTTTTCTTACTTTTTTAGGTAGTGAGGTAGCTTCAGTTCCCGGTGGTGACAGACAATGATAGCACAAAAATGGGTATGTAAAGAATGCGGCAATTCTGAAGTGGG
Organism: uncultured bacterium; assembly: GCA_964554125.1. GTDB lineage: Bacteria > Krumholzibacteriota > Krumholzibacteriia > Krumholzibacteriales > WJIX01 > JAGHBT01. The sequence continues at coordinate 31,234 of CAZKNG010000018.1, forward strand.
GGTTTTCCCGCCGAAGAGCTGTCCTGAATGCGGAGCCGGCAGGGAGTCTTTCGAAAGGGAGAATGAATACAGGTTCCCAAAAGAAGAAATTGACGGTGTTGCGGCGGCCTGTTGGAAGATCAGTTATGGATTGTATATGGTCAGCTCCATAGACGGTGAGAATATAAACGGGCAGATATGTAACTCTTTCATGCAGATAACATCTGATCCGCCCCGTTTCGCGATAGGTATAAACCATCAGAATCTCACGCATGAATTTATCGAGAAAAGCGGAGTCTTCGCCGCCTCGATACTTGGAAGAGAAGATCAGAGAATAGTAAGAAGATTCGGTTACAGATCCGGAAGAGAGTTTGATAAATTCAAGGGCATATCCGTTGTCAAGGGAAGAACAGGATGCCCTGTTTTAAAAGATTCTCTTGGGTATATAGAATGTGAGCTTATCAGAGATTTTCAGATCGACGCGGGCACTCACAGTATATTTGTAGGTGATGTGGTGGGAGGTAAGGTTTTGAAGGATGAAGCGCCCATGACATACGAGTACTATCATAAGAACAAACAACGTTAAGAGCATTAGCGGAGCGGAATGGTCCTTCAGGTATTTTATGGGCTTGATCTTTAAAAAGGGAACTTTTTCAGGTCAGGAAAGGAGAAGAAAATGAATAAGTGGGAATGCACGGTTTGCGGTTACATATATGATCCCGAAAAGGGAGATCCTGGTAACGGGGTTGACCCCGGGACACCCTTTGAAAAATTACCCGAGGACTGGGTATGTCCGGATTGCGGCGCGGGCAAGGATGAATTCGAAAAGATCTAGAGTCCGGCCGGACTTTTATCTTGAGATGGTCAATCTATTTGATCGGAAGGAAGAATAAAGATGGGTTCATTTTTTAATGCCGATGAAGTTTTTGAAATGGCTATGGATATCGAAAAGAGCGGTGAAGCTTACTACAGGAAAGCAGACGGGAGAATGGAAAATCCGAAAGTAAAAGATTTAATGGACTATCTTGCTGATGAGGAACAGAAACACCATCAGGTTTTTGCCGAACTCCGCGGATCTCTGCCGGAAAAATTAACTGTCCGCTCAATGCCCGATCCTGAAAACCAGGAGAGACTGTATCTTGGCGCTTTGGTTAAATCAAGGCTTTTTACAGGTGATCAGGAAGCCGAAAGGGTTGCCGCGAGTATGGATGGAGAGTTAGAAGCTCTGAAAACGGCGCTGGATTTTGAAAAAGATACAATACTCTTTTTTATAGCCATGAAGGATATGACCGATGAAAAGCTCGGCAGGGAGAAGATCGACTTACTGATAAACGAAGAACATGCTCACGTAGTAAAAATATCAAAAGAGATAGATAAACTGAAGTAGATAAGCGGAAACGTTCAGGTTTATCTTTCGAAGGGAATGAACTGCTAAGCTCTAAACCTGGTGAGCAACTTCATGCCTGTATGATTAGGTCCAGGGTTTCTCAGTGCAATAGCGATTTAATTAAGTGTAGAGAGTTTGAAACGATTAAGCTGCAAAGGGTTGATAATTTCTGGCTTTTAATCTTTAATCCCCCGCGGAGAGAAGCTCCGCGGGGGTCAGCTGTAGAAAAGGTGCCTGTTACCGCGCGGACACCTTCGCGTCATTCTCTTCGGCCGGAATTAATTCGAACGTTACCCTTTCGTTATTCCAGTCGGCCAGAACACTGGCGCCTTCCTTTATATCACCTTCCAGAAGCTTCTTTGCCATTGGATTGAGTATCGTTCTCTGTATGATCCTTTTGAGAGGTCTCGCTCCGAACTGAGGGTCATAACCCGATTCAGCCAGAGCTTCCATGAGTTTTTCCGAGACTTTGAGATCGAGATTCTTTTCCCTGAGTCTTTCGTTCAGCATCTCTATCTGAATTTTTACGATATCAAATATATTATCCTTTGACAGGAAATCAAAAGTGATTATTTCATCTATCCTGTTAAGAAATTCCGGTTTGAAAGAATCCCTTAGAGTTCTCTTCATCTTCTTTCTGATTTCTTCTGGATCTGTCTTCCCCTTTTCGTCCAGATAGATGCTTCCCAGATTTGATGTCATTATAACTATAGTGTTCTTGAAATCCACGGTGTGTCCTTTGGAATCTGTAAGCCTGCCATCGTCCAGAAGCTGCAGAAGGATATTGAATACATCGTTATGGGCCTTTTCGATCTCATCGAAGAGGATCACGGAATATGGATTTTTTCTTACCGCCTCAGTAAGATAACCGCCTTCTTCATATCCGATATAACCGGGTGGAGCTCCGAGGAGTCTGGAAACGGAGTGTTTTTCCATAAATTCCGACATATCTATTCTGACTATCGCGTTCTCGTCGTCAAACAGCTGTTCGGCGAGAGCTTTGGCGAGTTCTGTTTTTCCGACACCTGTCGGTCCGAGGAAAATAAAGGATCCGAGGGGTTGGTCGGGATTATGAAAGCCGACGCGCGAACGCCTTACCGTGTTGCTTACAGCCTCGATAGCCTCTTTCTGACCCACGACACGTTTGGAAAGTCTCTTCTCGAGATTTATTATTTTATCCTTTTCCTTTTCCACCATTTTAGTTACAGGTATTCCGGTCCATTTGCTTACGACCCGGGCGATATCATCTTCTGTTACTTCCTCTCTGATAAGCTGATTGCCTGATTCTTCCAGTTTCTTGAATTCTTTCCTCGAGGCTTCAAGCTCTTTCTCAAGCTGTACGATCACGCCGTATCTCAGTTCTGCTACCCTCTCTAAGTCTCCATCTCTCTGAGACAGCTTTTCCTCAGTTCTGGCGCGCTCGAGTTTTTCCTGGATTTCACGTATTGAGCTGACGATCTTCTTCTCGTGCTGCCATCTCGCGCGTATTACCGAGGCGCGCTCCTCCAGATCTGAGAGTCTCTTCCTTACTTCATCGAGACGCTGTTTAACCTCCTTCTTTTTCTTTTCTTTCTCAAGAGCTCTTCTCTCTATTTCAAGCTGGGTTATCTTATCCTGAATTTGTGCCAGTCGGGCGGGAACACTGTCCATCTCCATCCTCAACGCGGAGGTAGCCTCATCGACAAGGTCTATCGCTTTATCCGGCAGGAAGCGCGAAGTGATGTATCTGTTAGAGAGCTTCGCGGCTGCTATGAGAGCGGAATCAACTATTCTGACTCCGTGATGCACTTCGTATTTTTCCTTCAAACCCCTTAGAATACCGATAGTCTCATCTATTGACGGCTCACCGATAAGGATAGTCTGAAATCTCCTCTCGAGAGCGGCGTCCTTTTCTATATGTTTTCTGTATTCGTCCAGTGTGGTAGCGCCGACGCATTTGAGTTCTCCTCTGGCCAGAGCCGGCTTTATCATGTTGGACGCGTCTACCGCCCCCTCGGCCGCTCCCGCTCCGACGAGAGTGTGCAGTTCGTCTATAAAAAGAATTATTTCGCCCTCAGCGTCCGTTACCTCCTTT